>JAFZVQ010000036.1 GCA_017617715.1 Bacteroidales bacterium
GACGTGGACCTGGTGACCTGCGTGCCGCTCCACTGGACGCGCCGCTTCCGCCGCGGCTACAACCAGGCCGCCGTGATCGCTTCCGAGCTCGCCCGCTGCCTTGCTGTACAGTTTTCCCCCGACATCCTGAAACGCACCCGCCGCACCGCCACCCAGACCCGCCTCTCCGTCGAGGCCAAGGCCCTCAACGTCGCCGGCGCCTTCGCGGTCCGCCGCCGCTACATGTCATTCCGGGCGCAGTCAAGGGATCTCCCCCCTCGCCACATCCTGCTGGTCGACGACGTGTTCACCACAGGCGCCACGCTCACGGCCTGCGCCTCAGCCCTCTTCGAGGCCTTCGGCCCCGAGCTCCGCGTCAGCATCGCCACCCTCGCCTGCGTACCCCGGCGATAAGTGCATGCACGCCTGTGTTGCTGTTTTGTGTAATAATGGTTATATTTGTGAGAATCAGCATTTATGATCATGAAATACATTACCAGAATCCTTGTCGCTGCCGCCGCAATCGTTGCGGCTGTCGCATGCGGCCCCAAAACACAGACGAAAATGCTTGTACTCTATTATTCCCAGACCGGAGGCACCGCGACAGTTGCCAGGGAAATCGCAAACCGGCTTGGAGCCCCGATGGAAGAAATCCGGGCCGTGAATCCCTATGACGGGGATTTCCGCGCCACCATAGACCGTTGCCTTGAGGAACGTGAGGCCGGAATCCTGCCCGAGATCCAACCGCTGGAAGCCGATATCAGCGAGTATGACGTCATCTTCCTCGGCTATCCTGTATGGTTCGGGACATACGCCCCGCCCGTGACCTCATTGCTGAATCAAATAGATCTAAGCGGCAAGAAAGTGGTGCCGTTCTGCACTTTCGGAAGCGGCGGACTGGATTCCAGCGTCCGTGACCTCATGGCCAAGCAGCCTGAGGCCGAAGTGCTTCCGGGCTATGGCGTGCGCGCCGCCCGCATTGAGACTGCGGCAGCCAGGGAGGTGGAACGCTTCCTCATAGCCGGCGGTTTCATTGAAGGAGAGAGCGCCACTCTTCAGGAATTCCCTGAGGCCCACGCAGTTACCGAGGAGGAATCGGCCATTTTCGACGCCGCCGTGGATGGTTACCCCATGCTGTCCGCCAAGGCCGTGACGGCAACTTCCAGGCCCCACCCGGACGGAACGGAATACCTGTTCACCGCCGTCGACAAACCCCGCGAGCCCAAATCCGACCTGCCCCCCGCCGGCGAAATCAAAGTCTACATCCTCGCCGAAGACGGCCTCCCGCCGGTATTCACCCAGGTCTTGCGATAAGACTTGACCCTGCCGTTTTCGCCAACTCCCTGATAATCAAACACAACCGCGTCTCCATGGTGCAAATCTGCGCCATGGAGATTTGTTATCTACTGAGCATCAAGCAGTTGCGCTTTACGGGATTTCTCACTCTTCAGTAACGTTTATGCAAGGCAACATACACCTAGAGACCAAGTGGCCCCAGCCAAGCGAACATCTGCTTAGTAAGAGCCTATCGGATAGATAATGTCGGCATATCTTCCCCAGCCATCAGCTGTCTTGTATGCCTCCACGCTCCCGGCAGGCACGTAGATTCTTAATGCCTCATTCTCTATAGGGATGTTGAAACTATAATTACTATACTTCACTTTTATTGGGGTAGTTGCCCTCAATGTCAGAGACTTGAAAGAGCTGCAGCCGGAAAAAACATCATCTCCCATTAAGGTGACACTTGCTGGAATCGTTATTATTTGCAAAGATGGACACTCCGCAAACCCATAGGCATCGATAGTCTCCAGCCCTTCTTTTAGAATGATTTGCGACAGTTTTGTGCACCCCCGGAATGCAAATCCTCCAATTAATTTGACACTTCCTGGAACTGTAATACTCAACAAAGAGCAATCCCAGAAAGCGTACTGCCCAATTGCGCCCACCCCATCTTCAATAATTACTCTGGATAAGTTGGTACAGCCAGCGAAAGAAAAATCCCCAACTTTCGCTACGGTGTTAGGAATTGTTATTCCAAGCAAAGAAGAACAATCCCTAAAAGCATACGCCCCGATGGTTTCGACACCTTCTGCCAAATCAACTTGGGACAAAGACACACAAGAAGAGAAAGCGTATTCACCTATAGACACAACGCTTACTGGAATGCTGATCGTTCTAAGAGAACTGCAGTTCTGGAAAGCGCCGTAATTGATTGATGTCAGACCATGATTGAGAGTGACCTGAGTCAGCCCGCTGCAATTCTTAAAGGCACTGGTACCAATGGAAGAAACACTCCCGGGAATACTAATGTCGGCTAAGGAAGAACATCCCAAGAAAGCTTGATCATCAATCTGAGTCACTCTTGTTCCCAGTTCAACAATAACTAGCGATACACAACCGGAAAAAGACTGTGACCCGATACTTCCACCATTAATACGCAAGGAGACAAGAGACTTACAATTCAAAAACGCAAAAAACTCAATACTTGTTTCACCTTCAACGGCAACATTCTTAAGACCAGAATCGTAGAAAGCGTAAGACTTTATTGCAGTAACACTTTCTGGAATAGTTATACTTTCCAGTGACGTACAATAGGCGAATGAATACTCATCAAGGATCGTTACACTATCCGGAATGCGAATCGACTTCAGCGACGTGCAATGACCGAACGCACTATGATATATTCCAGTTAAAGTCGAAGGGAGAGAGACTGTTTTCAACGACGCGCAACCACCAAAAGCGCAATAAGGAATACCTGTAATTCCTTCTGGTATGACAACGGTCGTGATAGAAGAGCAATTATAAAATGCAAAATCATCCAAAGAAGCCACCCCTTCCGGAATAATTATGTTTTTGAGGGAACTGCAACCGGCGAAACAACGTGCCTGAATGGCATTAATACCTTCCGGCATATGGAATTCTTCCATAGAACTGCAGTTCTGGAAACACGATTCACCTATGAAGGTCACGGAATCCGGCAATAATACGCTCTTCACGGAACTACATCCATAAAAAGCCTTTGTGCCGACATCGGTCAAACCGGACGGTACTTGAACGGTTTCAAGAGAGCTGCAGTTTTCGAAGGCATAAGAACCTATTCTACTAACTGATTCAGGTATGATCACTTCTTTTAATTTGCCACATCCGGAAAACATGTAATTATGGATACAGCTACCCCATGATGAGGGGAGTACTGCTTTTTCAAGTGAAGAGCAATCCCTGAAGAAACCTATATATTGTGGTACTGGATGGACCGAATCAGGCAAAACAATACTCTTGAGTGTCGTACAGCCTCTGAACGCATAGGACTTGATGTAACCTATTTCATTCGCGCAAACTATTCTTCCGAAACCGTTTTCATATGTATTGGAAATACACTCTATCGGGATATTGGGCGTGACAATGTTTCCATCGGTGGACGTGTACCATATTTCGTTGTTTGGTGGTGTTCCAGCCAGGGAGCCATCTGGATTAACAGGATCTTCCGGGAAAATGATATCCGCATCATCAGACCATTTTGGGGCGGTCTTGTATGCCTGAAGTGAGGCATTGGGTACATATATCTTGAAGTCAGAGGCTGCTCCCTGGACCAATGTGCCTGCGCGGACCGGAGGCGCAACCGGGGTCATGCGGACGGACTTCAGCGAACTGCACTGATAAATAGGCAGGTCTCCAAAAGTCTTCAGCCCGGCAGGGAAGGTCAGTTCTTCGATAGATTTGCAATTGCAAAATGCCTTTTCTCCAACATCCTTCAGACTCTCAGGAATGGTGATAGTGTGTATATAATCTTGCCCGTTGAAAATATAAGGAGAGATACTCTCGACGCCGGAAGGAATAACTATATCCATCACGTCATAATCATACGAAGCGAATCCTACGAGCCGTTTGTCAACAACGAGGAAACGGCCATTGGGCGAGGCGCCATAGCCGTTGAATCGAGTCAGCTTATCGCACCCCCTGAATGCACAATCGCCGCAAGAATCCAATTCCACTGGGAAGAAAACCGTACTGAGTGATGAACAGGATTCAAAAGCATGAGCGCCCAAGCTTATCAAACTTTTGGGCAAATCAAGTGTTTCAAGGGTGTTGCAATTCATAAAGGCGTTCTCTCCGATCTCCTCTAAAGGTTCATCAAAGACCAGTCTGCCTTTTCCGCCATCATAAACATTTGCCACAATCGTATTTCCGCCAAATGCATCAGCGGCATATGGTGCAGCAATATTGCCGTCAGTAGTGGTATACCAAATCTCATTGAGCCCCTGTGTGATGATGTCGTCCCAGGGGGTCGTATACTCCACGACATTGCCATAAATAACCTCTTCCTGGACATTGTCCTTGTTTATGGTAATAAAACTCCTGATGAAAAGCTTTGTGTGCCCGGGAATGTCTTTAATCTGAACCGTAATCTTCTTACCATTATATGGAGCGTCAGTTTGGGTAATTTTTGTACACCCCTCGCCTGAAAGTGTAGGAATTTCGTTTGTGTACGACCATACGATCCCGCTCTGAGTAACCGGAGAGCCTCCAACAATCTCAACAGGGACATTAACCCAATTCACATAATCAGCCTTATATGGTTCGCCGGTAACGACGCTCATCGGAACATTATCAAAAGAAAAGTCAAAATAAGATTGATGGAATTCTCTTTGATATAGCGACCACGTGACTGAATTAATGAAAATACGCTCGGCTTTGAGGAGATTCTTTATCAACTTCAGTTCCCCCATATCCGCCTTAAACTGTGCTTTAGTGGCTAACTTGTTATTGCTGATTTCTTCATATTTTGACCACTTTTTGATTACCTTCTGATAGCGCGGTTCAACGGCTTTTTTCCATAATTTTTCTGGCAGCTTATTCAAGCAATCATATAAAAGATCCATCGATGTATCCCAAATAAAAACAAGATAATCGCCCAAATCAGACTTGCCATTCAACTCCATTGCTCGTTGAATAAACTTCGGATCAGTACCTGTGTCCAAAAAAACATTCCACAGTTCACTTTCAAAAGTTTTATCATCCGATTTGAAAATCATCTTGATTATCGGAATAACACACAGCTTGAAGAAAGAATATGCAAATAACTCCGGGCAATCAGAATCTGCGCTCCATACAAGCAGCACATCTTCTTCGGAGTCAATTTCCATTTCGAAGTTGGTTTCAGTAGCATTCCAGTATCCATCTTCAAATTCTTTTTCTCCTGCAATCCACAAGTATGTATCCCCCCAGAAAGAAGCAAGCGCTTTACCTGTATCTATTACACCATCAAGCCCTCCTATCGCGAAAATATAATTCGAATTTTGCGGTTTGACTATATGGTCAAGTACACTTTCCCCAACGGGGATAATAGTCTCCCCTTGCTTTATTCCTGCAGTAAGTGCAAGATAAATAGGTTCGTAATTATACACCGTAATCTTGCATTTCCACTTGTCGCTATCGGGAACAGATGACACGTCTTTTAATACCAACTTTATGCCTTTGTAATAATATGGAGACCCGCCCTTGAAACAAGGCTTATCTTTAAACTGATTCTCATCACTTGTGCCTTGTTTCCGATTATTAATCGACTTGGCTCTGTTAATTGATACTATAGGCTTATTAAAAGTGTTCTTAATACTAGTGCCTGGCTTAAAAAAGGAATTAATTTTTTCTGATGCATTTTCTGCCTCGTTTGCTATCCTCTCTAAATCCAAATATCCAAGTTCAGACACTGATGACTCTATAGCAGATATGAGTACCTGTGTCTCGGTGAATGACAATAACAGTTTTCGCATGCCGGCATATTCTTCTTCCTCCATTGAATCAAAAGAAAAAGGAACGCCCCACATCAAAAATGACAGCGCAGTCTCTGTCGCGTCGAGTACTAACTTGTCCTTTGATTTGTCGCGGGATGGATTACGGAAACTTAAATATATCAGTTGCTCATCATCAGTTGACGCAACAATCATGTCTTCATTCGAATTGAATGTTCCATCACCGTTAGGGGTTTTTAAGGTGCCGTCACACATGAGAACAATGTTCTCCAAGTCTCGCGGGCTCGCGCCGGGGATGTCGATTCCTGCATTGGTATTTCCTGCCACCAGCTGCTCCTGCTTTGCCATGGCTTCCTCATTACCTTCTGCGGCCGCCTCGCTATAATAAGCCTTGGCCTTTTCCATATCTTGCTCCGTGCCTATTCCGTATTCGTAGCAATATGCTAAATAAAGCTTCGAATCTTCAGCATCGGCAGCAACGGCTTCCACAAAGCTCTCAAAGGCTTCTTTTTGGTCTTCTTCATCGTCAGAGTCAAGCAAATCTTCTCCCGCCCGGACAAGTTCGATCGCTTCCTCCTGAGTGACATCACGTCCCAACCATTTCACGGAGCCAAAAACCCTTCGTTTTATCTCTAAAGTACCTGTCCCCGATTTCTCATAAACAGTACCATCAGAATAATCAAGATAGAATGATACGCCTCTCTGTAACACTCCCGGCACAGCAGTCACGTAGTACCATTTATCCGGTTCAAAGGTACCATTATCAGGGGCAGACAAAGTAAGTTCCAACGATTCATCTGCTATACCGTTAATAACCGGGAGCCCGTTTTGATTGAAGCCTATGCAGATTCGTCCCGCAAGTGCTTCGCCCGAATTACCTTTGATACGAACGGTTTTCACATCTCCTTCCTTCAAACTGAACCTTATCCCTCCGCCGACATTGTAGAACTGAAGGCTGGTGGATGTGGAGTGGGCGATGGCGACGTTGGCGCCCTGGGCGAAGGTGCCGGGGCGGGCGATCTGGACGGAGGGGATGGTGGTGGTGATGGACTCACCGTCGAAGGTGGCGTCGTCGCTGTATGGATAGACGGCCCAGATGTCGGGGACGTCGGCGCCGGAACCTTCGAGGTGGCCGGTGAACTCAGTCACAGCTGTCAGGCTGGTGGCGCTGGAGGCGAACCTGCCCGAGCGGGTGCCGGAGAAGACCTTGATTTCGTCGCCGGGCTCCCAGAATACCTGCTTGCCACCGTTTTCGACGGCGGTACGGGTTTCGGGTGTACCTTCCTGGAAGGCGGTGAGGACAAGCGTATCGGCACCGGTCTCCGGCACCTCTTTCGTGCGGGTACAAGCGCCGGCAGCAAATAATGCGGCGGCGACAATCAAGGTATAACGTTTCATATCACAAGATCTTCGTATTCAACTTCTTCAAGCCCGCCGGACTCGGGGCTGGTGCAAAACAAACACATTAGCCAATGCGCACTCTCGATGCTGCAATCGGGTTTACTATAGAGGAACCGTCTCATATAAATCTCCTTATTTGGCAAGTTACTGAAAAAAAACGGTATCTACAATAACGTACAAAAAACAGAGTATCCATAGATGGCAAGACAAGCCGCATTTTACCATACGACACACACGCCGTAAAGCGCAACTGCCAGATGCTCAGCAGATAACAAATCTCCATGGCGCAGATTAACACCATGGAGACACAGTTATGGTTGATTATCAGCGAGTTGGCGAAAACAGCCTGTGTGTGCGGGGGCTACACGAAGGTGGTGTAGACGACCTCGAAGTCGACGGAGAGGGTGTTGAAGAGGGCGGTGCTATAGGAGACCTCGTAGGTAGGGGAGATGTAGCCTTTGTAGCCTTCGGTGTTCTCGGCTTCGTCGTCGCTGTGGGCTTTGAACGACACGAAAGTCTTGCCGTCCGTAGAATCTTCGGAGACCTTGTTATAGTGGCCCTTTGACTTGATCTCAGTCACGTAGGCGGCGGCTTTCGCATAGTCGGCTTCAGTGATTGTGGCCTTCACGGAGAAAACTTTCCCCCAGTTGCAGCCGCCGTAGAAAATCTTGCGGTTGCCGATCCGGTCCCAGTCGTACTGGCGGCAGACGGTCATGGACTCGAGCTGGCCGCCATAGGGAATCACCCATCCCTTGGCATCCATGTCGGAAGGATAGAGGCCGCTCAGCCACTTCACGTCGTAGTGCACCTCCTCCGCCAGCAGCTGGTCCTTAAGGTCCTGATACGGGAGATTCTGGTACTTCTGGCAGATGGTCTTGTAGTTCTGCGCGAAATCCCCGCCGTCGGCGACTTTCTTATACTTCTTGGGGAATGTCACGAGGTTGACACATTCCGCACCCCAGAGCTTCTTTGCGGCCTCGACGTTGTTGGCTATTGACAGTATCGAAGTGCCCGGCTTGTCGCAGAGCACCGTCATCGTGTATTTCAAATAGTCGGTTCCCTGATATCTGTCATGCCCGAAAGTGTAGGTCCGGTGGTCGCCGTCATAGGCCTTGAAATCGCGGGGCATTTGTGCGTCGTCATCGACTTCGCAGACTATGATGCTGCCGTCGGTGCCCTTGGCGATGAGGTCGCCGGGGTTGAAGTCTTTGTCGGTGCCGAGGTAGATGCCCGGCTTGACACTCATCCAGGAGCTCCAGGGGTCGGCCTGGTTGTAGCCGCCCCAGTCGATGTCAAAAAGTTCTTTCAACGAGCAGGAAGAAGCGGTGATAAGGAGCGCTGCGCACAGGAGCGCGTTGACTATTCTTTTCATACTGCAGTTATTTTTCTATTTTCACGAGTTCGGTAGTGCTCTGGACCTTGCCCTTGCGGTCCTTAACCACGGTGCGGACCACGCCGACATCCTTGGCCATCCACTGCTCGGTGGTGGTGACGGTCTTGATGAAGGCCATCTTGGTGGTGTTGGTGTACTCCAGGCACCAGCCGTCGAATGTGCCGGCGGGGGTGGTGATCTTCTCGTGCCTGGTGAAACGGACGTCGCTGTAGTCGCTCACGGTGCCCATGCTCTCAATTTTCACGGTGCAGTCCTTCAGCCTGGCATCGATGACAGGGCTGTCCGGAATCACCGGGGCGTGGCCGGAGACTTTCAGGTCCTTGCCCACCTGCCCCATGGAGCTGGCGGCATCGGCATGGAACCAGCCGTCCGCCGCCCAGACGCAGCCCTCCACGGGACCGCTGAGTATAGGCACTATCATGTCGTAGGTGATCTCGGTCTTGCCGCCCTTGCGGGACCTGTCTTTGATCACATACTGGAACGAGTTGGTCGACTTGCCTTCGCCGTCGGTCTGCTCATAGGAGAGCGTGGTGCCGACATCGTTGCAGAACCATGTACTGTGGAGGCCAGGTTTGAACTCCTCCACTTCATCCGGCTCATCTTTCAGGGCTGGATTCTTGGCACGGCAGTCGTCGCAGTAGCGGCCGGTGTTGCCGGTGGCTCCGCAGGCGGGGCAGTTCCACGTGCCTTCAGCGGCAGGCTGCTGCCTGGCGGCCTGCTGCTCCTTTGCCGGAGCATCCTTGACGGCGCCCCTGTCCACTTCCACTTCGACTCCACTATCCTTGGCCGCATTCTCGACGGCCTTTTCGGCCGCTTTTTCGACCGCCTGGTCGACCGCTTTGTCCACGGCCTTGTTGACTGCGTTGTCCACAGCCCTTCCGACGGCGCGTTCAGTGCTTCTGCGGGCTTCACGGCCTATACGGCCCAGGATCCCGCCCTGTGCCCCAGCGCTCGCGCCAGCGAGACAAAGGACCAGGAGTACAAGAGTAAGACGTTTCATATCGCTATTGTTAAAGTGTTACTATCCACAAATCTATAAAAAAAGAAGCGTATCTCAAAACTACTCGCGCACAAGCACGAAATGTGAATAGAGATGGCGCTCGCCGGCGTGGTCGTAGCGCTTGTTGTCAGTGGGATAATTGACCACATGGGTACCGGGGTCACCCTGTCCTTCGACACAGAGGGTGGAAGAGCCCCCGCCATCCATATTGAGGGCGTAGCGCGGATTGAAGTTCACCTTCAGGAAACGGGCGAGCTCACGGCAGGTCATACCTTCGCTCACCCCGGCCCTGCGGCCGTCCACAACCACCATCAGCAGATGGTTGTCGGCCGTCACGGCAACCGCGGTGCGGGGATGGCGCACGCCCTGGTGGCGGCGGCTGTCCTCATAGTTGAACTCCTTGAGCGCGTCGGAGCTGTAGTAGCCGGCGAAACTCTCGCCCACGGCCACGTAGTCGTCGATCAGCATAGGCGAACTGGTGAAGATATTGGGAGCAGTGCTGGCAGAATAGAACTTCCGTATCCCGGCGAGGTCCTTACCCTTGCCGTCGTAGCTTATGCTCACGCTGTGGCCGTCGGTGCAGATCGCGCCCTCGCTCTTCCACTGAGGCACGCCGGAATTCATGACGGCGCCATTGGGCACCGCAGAAATGAGCTTGCCGTCAACTTTCAGCACCACGGAGGCCGGCTCGTAGCATGCGTTCATGGCCACAACGGCCCCTGTCTCCCTCATCACGCGGGACGTAGGCTTGGCCTCCTGCGTGTAGTTGAACTTCAGGGCGCAGCCGGGCACCGACATGTCCCAGTCCACCACATACACGTGCTGGGCGCTGCCGGACACCGGGTCCGCTCCATGGAACTCTTTGTACTCCACCCCGGGAGCCAAACCCTTCGACACCCATTCCGCCTTGTCCTGACGCGTGACGAAACGGCTCACGCGCGCCGTCAGGTAAGCCTTCGCGTCAGTCCACCGGTAGTAGGGGCCGCTGACCGGCTCCAACTTCCCGAGACGGGCCTCCTCTCCGTTGAGGAGCACCTTCACCAGGATGTCGCCCTTCTTCTTCGGAGCGTAGAACACCATCTGGATGTTGGTGGACATGGGCGAACGGAAAGACTGGAAATAATACACCAGGTCGTCGGCGGAGGCCGGAGCCTGGTCGAAATCGTCTATATCCATTATCATCAGCAGGGCCATGAGCACGTGGTCGTGGCCGAAGCGCAGGTCGGCGCCACGGGTGCCGGCGGCAAGCGCCGCGTCCGCCTTGGCCATCATGTCGTCCACTATGGAACTGCAGGGCGTACGATAAGGAAGATATTCGCGGAAGCGTTCGTAATTATCAATTTCCCAGAGAGTTGCGTATTCCTGCGGGGTCACGAGGCCGCTCAGGTCCACCTTTTCTTCCTCCGGAAGGCTGTTCATGCCCGAAATGAACATATAGATATTGAAGAAGGCGTCATGGGGATTCATGCTGCCAAGGCAGGTGTCGGTGTCCTTGAACACACGGCCGAGTATGTCCCTGTAGCCGGGCAGGCGGCGGAAGAAGAAATCTTCCGAGCTCTCGGGATACGGGAACACGTTCGCCGGCCCCTGATACTTGAAGGGATTGCGCACCTGGTTAGGGCGCGTGGCCTGGATGTCAAGCTTGCCCTGGTGCTCATATACACTCGCTTTCGGTGCCAGGCGCGAGACGGCGGCGCAGAAGGACGACATGCTGAGGATGGAGCGCACGGAAGCTGAAGCGCACGCATCCACCACGCTCCCCTTCCCGAATGCGGCGGGGTAATCTTTCACCATGATGTCCGCAATCCGCTGCTGCTGCTCCCAACCGAGGGGCGTGAGGTCGCCCACCTTGTTGCAGACATTGTCCCAGAAAGGCTGGAGGGTGTTCAGCAGGGACTCTCCGTATGGTGTCAGGTTGTCCTGCCTGCGTCCTTCGGCAAGCAGGTTCAGGAACACGGTGTAGGCGGACTCGGTGTAGGCATACCGGGACCCGTGGCGCCCGTAGTGGCTGATGTACACGGCCTCATAGCCCTTCGGCCCCGGAGTCGACACCTTGGGAGAAAAGTCATAAAGACAGTCGAGGCCGGAAGACTTGTTCCAGTCGGACAGCACTTCCTCGCGCACTCCAGTCCGCTGCGCGGCAGCCGCCACGCTCCATAATGCCAGACAAATCAGGAGAACTCTTTTCATGGGATTCAATAATTACGTATCATCACAAATATAAATCATTTACACCGTATTCGCAACAAGTGCTAAAAATCCACCGTGCTCCGGTAATTATATCCAAGGGCGTCGTAGATACCGAAATGCTTGGTCACCACGGACTCCTTGAGGCGCTCGTAGTCCTTGCCGGACTGGGGAGTCCATGCCACTTCGCTGATGGCGCCAAGGCGCGGCAGGAGCATGGACTCCAGCTCGCCCAGCGACGAAATGCTTTCAGTCCACATACAGGCCTCCGTGCCCAGGAAGCGCTCTTCCTGTTCTGCGGTCAGACCGGTGCCGCCATTGAGGGTGAGGGTGTAGCATTCGTTCATCAGCACGTTGCTGCCGGCATCCCCGGACGGATTCTGGCCGTAGGACAGATAATGGGAATAACTGGGAGCCACCATGCCGTAGAGTCCGTCCTTCACGGCATTCAGGCCGTGGCCGGCCTGCGTCCACGACTCCACGCAGAGGCCGGGCAGATCGGCCGCATTGAAATCGGAATGATTCCTGATGTCGGTCCAGATTTCCTGCCATCCTATCATCTTCTTGCCGTATTTGGCGGCGAGGTTGCACAGGTACTTGGTGAAGTAGTACTGCAGGCGCATCTTCTTGGTGACACTGCCGTCGGTCTGCAGGCCGAGGCTGCCGATCAGAGCGTTGCAGTCTTCGCAGCCGTCCCAGCTCGTGGTGTAGCTGGAGCCCGCACGCGTCTCGTCGCCGCCGAAGTGGATGTATTCCGAATCCGGGAACATCAGGGCGAGCTGATGCACTATGTTGTCGAGCACGGCCGCCGTTTCGCCCGTGGTGGCTTTGGCCACACAGAGCAGGTCCCTGTTGATGCCGTGGGCCGTCCACACGCCGAAATCGCCGAAGCTGCCGTGCGTGGTGCAGGCCAGCTCATGGTGCGCGTTGAGAATGGCGGCGGCGTGGCCGGGGATGTCGACCTCAGGCACCACGACGATGCAGCGCTCGTGGGCGTATTCCACTATTTCAGCGATCTGGGCCTTGGTGTAGAAGCCGTTGTCGCGGTTCCAGCCAGGGTACGCTATGGGGTTCTGGTTGCGGTAGGCGCCAAGACGGGTGAGGGCCTCGTCGCCTTCTATCTCCACCCGCCAGCCCTGGTCGTCGGTGAGGTGCCAGTGGAAGCGGTTGAGCTTGTAGATGGCCATTATGTCCAGATACTCCTTGATTTCATCCACCGGGAAGAAGTGGCGGGACACGTCCAGGTGCAGGCCGCGCCAGGCGAAGCGGGGCGCGTCTTCGATGGAAAGGCACGGGACGGTCCAGTCGGAACTGACGGCTGAAGAGCCGTACACGGCGGCGGGCATGAGCTGCCGGAGCGTCTGCCAGGCGTAGAAGATGCCCGTCCGGCCCGAAGCCTTGACGACAATTTTGTCCGGCAACACATCGAGCTTGTAGGCTTCTGCGCCCAATGAACTGTCTTTCAAGATGTTGATACCGCCGGCCGCGCCGCTGCCCGAGGTGCTTGCCACGGCAGTGCCCAGCCTGGAGGCAATCAGGTCGGCGACATCGGCGCCGGTGCCGCCAAAGGCGCTGTCGAAATACACCGCGGCGCCCTGCACGCTGAAGCTGCCGCTGCCCGGGGTCATGCTGGCGGGATAAGGAATCAGGTGGTAAGGATAGGCGGGCTCAGGATCCGTATTACCGGAGCCGCCGGCGCCTATGATGGTCGGAAAATCGGTGCTGAAGTCCCAGATGCTCTCCGACCAGTTGCGGGCGGACTCCTGCGCATGTGAGGAGACCGTGCCGCTCTCCGAGGCCGCTTTGGCGTAGCAGTCGCTCACGGTGCCGCTGCTGGAGCCGCACACCGGCACGTCGGCATTCCAGGAGATGCATTTGGACACGGTGGCGCCGGAGTTGACCATGCCCACCAGGCCGCCTGCCTTGCCGGTAGCGGAGGAAGCGGAGGGCGCACCGGAAGCGTAACAGCCCCGGACGGTGCCCGACAGCCTGCCGACCAGGCCGCCCACGTTGTCGGTGCCCGATACGCCGGCCCGGGAATAAGAGTCGCTCAGTGTGGCGGCAGCGTCCTGGATGCCGGTGATACCGCCCACGTCGTAGCTGGTGGAAGAGACGCTGACGTCGGATTCCACGCCGCAGCTGGAAATCGTGCCCGCCTGGTGCCAGCCGGCGATGCCGCCCACCCTCCTGTATGAACCGGACACGGTGGTGTTGTCCACGAAGCACAACGTGCATTCAGGGGCCTGCGACGACGCACCGAGGCTGCCGAACATGCCGCCGGAAATGTCTTTCCCGCGGACGGCGCAAGCGGAAATGCGGCAGCGCTCGAACGTCGAGGTGAAGCGCACGTAACCGACAAGCCCGCCCACGTAATTATTGGTGGAGGTGACGTCGCTGCCGGACACGGTGACGTCCTTGACCATGGTGCCTGCCTTACGGATGTTGCCGGCCAGGATGCCTCCCACGCCGCTGAAGCTGGAGGAGCCGGTATGGCAGCCGGATATGCAGACACCCTCGACGCTTGCAGTCTCGCTGCCGCTGTTGCCCAGGTCACCGGCAAGGATGCCGACGGCGCCGGTGGTGGCGGTGACGCTGGCCCCGGCTATGGTGAGGTCCTTCACCTGCCCGTTCAGGGTGGAGAAAAGTCCGGCTGGGTCCGAAGCGCCAGTGACCGTGAAGTTGCTGAGAGTCTTGCCGCCTCCGTCCAGGCTGACATATGCAGTCTTGGCGTCCACAGGCGTCCATGCGGCGCCCTCCATGTCCACGTCGTCCACCAGCTTGAAGTACTTCTTCTCCCCTGCCGCCAGGAGCCCGGGCATGGCCTGCATCTGGTATTTGTCGGCGATGAGGTAGGGGGCGGCCTCGCTGCCGTTGTCCGAGGCGCCGGCGAAGCGGTCAGTGTCAGCGCAGTTGATCCTTATGGTGTTGAGTTTGCCGGCAGAGAACGACTGCGCCGGAAGTTCAAGGTAGCGGGAATACACGTCATGGGATGTGCCGGGAGCGCGGAACTTCACAAGCAGGGCGGTGCCGGCCGGGATGGAATGGGTGCCGGCGGGAAGGTAGGCGAACAGGTCCAGGATGGAGTCGGCGCCTTCGTCCGCCGTGGCGGAAAGGTTGATCCTTAGCGACTTGCCGCTATTGTGGAAAATGGGCTCGCTGGCCAGTATGTCCACGGAAGCTATTGCCGCGACTGCTTCGGTCGAGGGCAGTTTCGCCTGGACTCGCAGCACGCTGGAAATATCGGTGAACGTGACTGATGCGTAGCTGGATATGTTTTCCGCAGATGCGATATATTTCAGGTCGCCGGCGTCGCCGTCTTTCGGCTGGGTCTGCTCCGCGTAGTTGACGGAGGCGTTCAGCACCGCCACGTCGTAGGATGACGCTATGATCTGCGGGCCGCTGAATTTGCCTGTCTTCTGGCCTATGCTGGACGCCTCCAGCGAGAAATCGCTGAACTGGGTGTGGTCTTCGTGGTCGTAGACGCGGAGCATGTCCCCTTCGGCCCAGGTGAGACTCATCAAGGGCTTGCCGTCCTTCTCCCCGGGAGTGAAGGTCACTTTCGTGAGGGCATCGGACAGAACTGCATTTATACAGACAGTAGCTGACGGCCCGGTCTCAGTGCCGGGCTTGGTGCAGGACAAAACTGCAAGCGTTGCGAGCAACAGGATTCTCGTGTTTTTCATATAATGCAAATATACTGAATCCGGCCCTGTTTTGCAAGACTGCGTCCTTCGACAGCGATTTCGGGTCAGAGATAATCACTGAAAGGGTCTTCCAGGAATGTCATTGCCATATTCGAAGGGGGAAGACCCCGGAAAAAGTAGACCTTCCCCAAAGGCATCTCCGACCTTTCCCGATGGGCTCCCGGCACTTAGCCGGAGGAGAGGTTGCTACCGCAAATCTGTGGCCGCCCATGGCCACATGAATGGGAGGGGCCCACAAGCGTCAGAGAGTCTGAGAGGAACGCCTCTCAGTCCCCTGGGGGTGCAGGGGGATCGTAGTTTCGCTCTGCAAAGCAGAGGGACGAGCGAAGCGAAGGATTTGCGGAGCAACCTCTCCTCCGGCGGAACAAGAGAGGCCGATTTGTTCCCAAAAACGAAAAAATAGCGGAATCGGGAACAAGGAAGGCCCTTTTGTTCCCGGGAGATTCTTCGCTGCGGTTCAGATTCTTCGCTGCGCTCAGAATGACAAGGGGAGGGGGGAGGCGCTCAGGATGACAGGGGGGAAGAGATTCTTCGCTACGCTCAGGATGACAGGGGTGGGGAGGAGAGGGGAACGACGAAAAAGGCGCCGGACCTTTGCAGGGGCGGCGCCTATGATGTAAGGAGAGGGAAAAACTACTTGAGCTTGGGCTCGGAGGCGGAGAGATCCCAGATAGTGTTGTCCCAGCCAAGGGTCGTGGCCTGGGCGGAGATTGTGCCCTCAGTGCCGGTGTAGTTGTCGGTGATCTTGGAGACGTCCACATAGAGAGTCTCTTCGTTGACCACCTTCGAACCGACGGCGCCATAGAACGGCAAGCTTCCGTTCCATGCGATGCACTTTGTGATCACAGTGGCTTTTGCTTCGTCATATCCATCCATAACTCCGCCGACGAAAGCGCCAAGGCTTTCGGCCGGGCCGGAAACGGTGCTGGTTTCATAGCAACAGGAAATCACGTTGGAATCCTTGGAGTTGCCGATAAAGCCACCGTTGTTGTTGAATGAACCGCCGACGACATTGGTTGAGCAGTAGCAGTTGGTTATGAAAGCCTTCTGCACATAACCGCCGAAACCGCCGTTATTGTCGTTGTTGGCATTTATAGTGGTGGACTCCACGTAGCACTTGTCGGCATTTACATAGAATACGCCGCCGAAGCCTCCGACATGCTGGGCGCCACTAAGAGTTGAATTCTTGACGTAGCATGAAGTGAAAGTGGTATACGCAGTGGAGCAGCTGCCGGTATCTCCGACAAAGCCACCTACGCGGCCGCTTTGGGGAGCTTCGATGATTGCACCATCCACGTAACAGTCGGTAAACACGGCCCCTGCGTTACCTGCAATCCTTCCCACGAAACCAGCAACGGGAGAGTTGGTGAGATCAGCCGACCTGCCGGCATTGATGGTGCCGCCAAGGTATGCACAGCGGGTAATCTCTGCAGCTACCGCACCGCCTACCTGACCGATGAAACCGCCATTATAATAACTGTCGGGGCTGTTGATGTCAGCCGTGGCGGTGCAGTCGGTTATAGTGCCTGCAGTTGCAACATTGCCGATGAGCCCGCCCACGCTGCAGCCTTTATAGGAAGCGGTCTGGGTGAGGGTGTTCTTTCCGGTCACATGGCAATTCTTGATGGTGGAAGCCTCGGAGCCCAGCACGCCGGCGAAGCCGCCGGTATTGCGGTTGGTCTGGGTGGCGGTGGCGACAATGGTGGAGTTGCTCACGGTGACGCCTTCGCAGTGTCCTACTATCATGGATGTTCCGGAACCGGTGCCGATATAACCGGCCACCACACCTGTGTTGGCGTTGCCGGCATCGATGCTGGCCTTGTCGAACGTGACGTTGCAGATGGTGCCGTTGAGCACGCCTACGAAGCTGGGATATCCGATCCTGGATCCTACGGTAAGATGGCTGATGGTATGGCCCTTGCCGTCGAAATGGATGGCCTTGAGATATTTGCTGGTCGGGTTGAGGGCCGTCCAGTCTTTGCCGGTCATGTCGACGTCGTCTATCATCTCGAAGTAGATGGTCTGGTTGTCGGCCATCACCTCATGCATGTTCATCAAATGTGCGGGGGTGGCGATGAGGTAGGGACTTGCCTCGGTGCCGTCGCCGCCTGCAAAGAGCTTTTTCTCGAAGCCCTGGGTGAACTTGAACACGCTCACGTGGCCCTGCTGCAGTTGGGTAGCGGCAGAAAGAGTGAAGGAAACGACATAATCAGCTCCGTCGGCATCCGTGACGGCAAGCGAGATGGGCTCACCTCCAGGAAGGGTGGCGCCGCCGATAGGAAGCAGGGCATAAGCGGTCAGGACCTGCGAAGAAGCTGAAACGTCAACGTTCTTGAGGCCGAGAGAGAAAGGACCGTATGAACAAGTCAGCGTGACCTTGGAGAGGTTCGAGACTCCGGCAGGAAGGGTGGCTATGATCTTGGCGATGGCGGGCAGGAGAATGGTCCCGCCGTGGGCAGCCGCCCATTCCTCGGAGAACGTGAAAGACTCGTAGGTGTTCACGCCGCTCAGGCAGGCAATGTAACGGAGGTGGTCCGTGTTGCCGTTGCCGTTCTGCACCTGGCCTTCGTAATTATAAGCCAAAGCCTCATCCATGGTTCTGATCTCATCACCGGGATAGATAATGTTGAAGGACTCGCCGGAGACGGCGGTGCCGGTGAATTCGGCTTCATGGTCGGTGAAACCGTCCTTGATGTAGAACTCCTTGGAATCGCTTCCGGAGATGACGCGGATCACATCATCTTCCGTCCACTTCAGGTGGAGGTTGTTGGTCTCTGAATTGGCCTCATACTCAACCTTGGTATCCTCGGGAATGGAGGCTTTGATGGTGATAACTTCGCCCTCTGCAGGCTGTTCGGGGATTTCATTGGTCTTGACGCAAGCTACGGCAAGAATCATCGCGGCAGCGGCCGGGACGAGAATGGAGATAATCTTTTTCATAATCGTCGGCTGCTAGTTTTCAAAAATGAGATCTGAAGGCATGTCTTCCAGAATGCCGTCCGGAGACTCGGCCAGAAGGCCTTCCAGTGCCAGTTTAACTTCCTCGCTGAGAGGTGCGAAATACTTGAGTTTCATCCTGATTGGTATTAAATTACGCAAATGTACAGAATTAAATGCATTATTCCAAAACGGCCTGTTCGGGGAAAAAGCGGGAAAAAACTTCTTCCCATCTGTAATACGGGCCGGAGACCGGAGTGAGTTCCCGCAGCTTGCGTTCGCGGCCGTTGTAGACAAACTTCACCAGCACTTCGCCGGCCCGGTTGCGGTAGAACGCCATCTGGAGATTGGAGGCGAAGGGAATGTTCATGGGATCGGCCCAGGCGTCGGGAAGGTCTTTCCAGGAGAGGCGGTCCCCCACTCCTTCGAGGCCGAAGTAGCCGGCGGTGGCGATGAGGGGATAGTCGTGGCCGAACTTCAGGTCGGCAGCGACGGAGCCGGAAGAAAGGGCTTCCTGCGCCTGGGACAGCATCACCCGGACCAACGGTTCCGCGTTCTTCATGCGCTGTTCACCAAACTCCACAGAGTTGCCGTGGGAAAGGTAGAGCGAGCGGATGGCGTCGGACCACCATTTGTGGAGTTCAGGATCCGGCAGGTGGCGGAACATGTTGGCCTCCACGCCCGAAGCCTTCCCCTCGCGGGCGCATTCCCAAAGATAATGCTGGTATTTGTCGGGGTCGCCAAGCAGGTCCAGTCCTTTCACAGGGTCGCTGAAAATGCGGCGGCAGAATTCACTTCCATCTGAGACGTAAAGGGCATTCAGGGAGTCCCGCAGGGCCCGGACGCTGGCGAGGACGGACTTCGGAGCGGTGTTGTTGATGTAGGCGAAATACTTCTCTCCGGTGTCGAAGGAGAACTGGAGGCGGGGCTGCAGGGACGTGAGCGTCTGCACGAAGCACATGCCGCTCACTATGCTGCGCGGCACTGTGCTGAGTTCCACACGGACTTTCTTGCAGCCCTTGTCGAACACCGGCCGGTATCTTTTGTAGATACGGCGGGCGAGTTCGTGCTGCTCCGACTCGCCCAGGCGGGTAAGACGCCCCTCCATGCCGTCGAAGCATTCCACCACCTGGCGCATTTCCGCCAGGAGCGAGTCGCCCTCCGGTGTGAGGAGCCGCAGGGAATCCGCTTTCGCCAGGACGGCAAGCACCTTGTCATACATATTCCCAACTTTCATGCCCGTGCGCGACCCGTGACGGCCGTAATGGCTGAGGTACACAGGCTTGAAGCCCGCCGGCGCGGGGGTGTCGGTCTCCGGGTGGAATTCGTAGCAATGGCAGCTGGTGCCCCATATGTCAGGGTCGGACGCCTGCCCGGAAGCAGACGGTGCCGTACTGCACGCAAGCAGCACGGCACCGGAAAGGATTAACAGCAACTTTCTCATAGACTCAATCTTCGACAAACGCAATACCATCCACAATCTCCCTCCACTTCACAGGCGTGCCGTTGGGCTTGTCTTCGTCACGGGGATCGTTGAGGATGGAGTAGGACGAGCCGGACCACAGGACGAACTGCGTGGACTTGCCGCCGTCGAGATTGACGGCACGCACGCAACCCAGGCTCTTGAAAAATTCGCAAAGCTCCACATAAGACGCGCCTTTGGAAACACCTGCGTTGCGGCCATCGGCCCAGATCACGTAAATGATGCCATCGGCATCGTAGCCTATAGCCGTACGGGGATGAGAAACTCCGGGCCAGTTGTACTTTCCCATGTAGGTGGACTCAGAGCCCACCCAGTGCCCTGTAGAGGCCACATATTCCGGATTCAGCCTGCCGTCCTTCAGGAACATGAGTCCGGCGCCGAGGAGCTCGGGATAAGTGGACACAAGCGAGGAGGAGTACTCGCTCTTGTCGCCGATGTAGATGGTCTTGTCGCTCCTGATACCCACAAACGACTGACCCTGCTGAGGCACGTCTGAGCCGCTGTAGAAGCTGGTTTTCACTCCTTTCCCGCGAGCATGCACAGGGCCTCTCGGCACTTTGGAATCGGAATAAAAATCCCCGTTGCAGACCACCAGGGGCTGCTTTCCGTTGTTGGTTGCATAGGCTTTGGCCATGTCGTCAAGCCGGGACGCGGAGAAGGAAGAGGCGTTCGCCGTGTAGGAATCGTTCTTCATCAGCACCTTCATGGACATGCCGGAAGCGACGGGATCCACCCGGAGCACCCAGATGTTGAGCTGGTCGCCCATGTCGTCACCCGAAAGGTCGGACTTGTTGTTATAGGCCTGGCTCATGGTGAGGCTGAGCTTCGTGTAGGTGCAGCCCTGCCTGACAGTGGTCTGGGAAGAAGAATTCACGGACTTGACTACCGTGGAGCCTGCTATGGCGTCCGTCACGGACGAGTAATATTCCCCGGGCACCGTGATACCCCAGGCCGAGATGGGCGAACCGGCGAAGTTACCGTCCCCGAGAGGCTCGAAGACGTGCGTCTGCGGATTCCGGACCCACATTGCCGTGGTGGTGCCGCTCTGGCCGTAGGCGGCGCGGTTGCAGCCAAGCGCCTGCATGATTGCACCGACTTCCATGTAAGTTGCGCCACTTGAAGATTTTGTGCCGTAACCGGCCGGATCCACCACCACGAAATAGATATCCCCGTTGGCGGTGCCGCGGACCGTGTAGCCCTCGGCGCTGATACCGGCCCGGGACGTGTTGCTCGGAGACCTCAGCACACCGTTGTTCACCGACAGGTAATAACCGTCGTTCACATTGGGATAAGAGGCCTTCTGGGCATCCGACCAGCTCTCGTAATTGCTCTGGTTACCTATGTACATGGTGTTGTCCGCCTTCACTGCCACCATGGGACGTGTGGCGGTCTTGATAGTGTTGTACAGGATATCGCCGTCCTTGTGCACGGGACCGTAAGGCTTGCCGGAATCGTTGTAGGAAGCGCCCGTGCCGAAAATGACGTTTTCCTCCTTTGTGTCGGCGCAGAACATCATGTTGCGTATGCTCTGGCGCGTGTAGGTGTTGTCAGACCCGTCATACACCACTCCGCAACTGTTATAAGCAGTCATGGTGCGGATTTTTGCGCCGGCCGCGGTGGCTTTCTCCCTGTCGATACGCACCACGTGCATAAGGGATACCGCAGACGGAAGTGAACCGTTTGCGGCCAGCGTGATGCGATAGTCTGTGTGCTGAATGCCGGGCGCAAGGGTGCGCGTGGACAGTTGCTCGGCGTCTGTGACCATGGAACAGGCACGGATGCGTTCCAGGTCGCTTCCCGCGTCAAGGACGCCCAGGGAGCGGATCTTTCCCCTGTTCAGGGTGACGTTCGCCGTGCTGCCCAGGGTGCGCATAAGGGTGCCGGAGGCATCATAGGAGCTGAGCCTCAGGCCGCCCGACACCTCGACGCCGGGCCGCACCGCCACATAGTAAGTGCCGGGAGCGAATTCTGACGACCCGGCAGGCGGCAGGAGCGTTATCGAAGCGGATGCATCGGAAGACGACGCGTCCGAAGCGAGGAACGTGTCCAGCACGCCGTCGGCATCCGAATCCTTCGCGTCCATGTAGAATGAGCCCGACAGCATGGCCTGTGCATTATTGGGTTCGACCACGATGCTGGCAATCCCGGTGCCGGAAAGGGTGAATTTCAGCAGCGAAGCGTAATTCACGAAATTGAGGGTGCCGTCGGAGCCTTTGACTGCGGCCATGGGCGCGGATGCCGGATCGAAACCGTCAGCCACGGCAGTTTGCGTGGAAAGCACGACGCTGCGGGTCCTGACGGCATAACCGTCCGATCCCGCAGAGGCGCTGGAACTGCTTGCCGGATACACGGCGCAGAAGCTCCCACCGGGCACTTCCGACGCCAGCTCGAACTCGGACGAGGCCCCTGCCGACCGGGCAGTGGCCAGGGACGAAGAGGAAAAGTCCGCATTATAGACCAGAATCTCATCTCCCTGGGCCCAGAACACCTTCACCGATTCGGCAAGGCTGGTCTTCACCTCGGGATCTACTTGACGGATAGCGGCATACACCGTCCCGTCGCCTGCAACGGCATCCTCGATATTCTTCACGCACGAGGAAACTCCCGCAAGGAGCGTCAGCCCTGAAAGCAGGGCAAACGCCTTAAGAAAGGACATAGTCTTCATCTGTTTCATAATCTTGGGAGTTACCATGTGACTGACAAAGTACGCAGAGGCCGGCCAATTCGGCCACCTCCACTTCCGGGGAAAAGTATAATCTCTTGATTACCATACTTATGGCTATTTGTTTATTACTATGGCAAGACCGTCCAGAACCTTACGTTCCAGGCGGCCGGCGTTCGACGGCTTGTTGCGGCGCGTGAAAGTGCCGTCCTGTTCACGGACAAGATACGTGGAAGAGCCGCCGCCGTCGAGGTTGATGGCGTCGGTGGCGCCGGCCGCCTTCAGGATACGGGCAAGCACCTCGTAGCTCACGCTGAACGAACCCGTGGCATACAGTTCATCGCGGCCGTCCACCACCAGCAGCCAGACCGTCTTCCCGTCGGCGCTGGTGCCCACGGCAGTGCGAGGATGCTGCGTGCCGTCGGTGAAGCCGACAGTAGCTCCGTCCTTGATCAGATGCTGGCGTCCTCCGATGGCCTCCTGGATATTGGGAATCACCTTATTGTATGCCGTCTGGTCCATGCAACGGGCGGTGCCGTCCTTGAACACGGCGAAGACCGTGTTGACGGTCTGGGCGAAATCGTCCTTCAGGCATTTGCCGTTCCTGTAAAGGATGCCCTGAAGCTTGTAGGTGCCGGCCACCTCGTCCACCACGGCGAAAAAGTCGCCGTTGGTGCCGCCCCACACGGTGAGGCCGGGACGGTTTTTCTGTAAGGCGGGCAGCTGCGCGCTCATAAGCTGGTGAGAGTTGATCTTCGTGTCATCGTCATCGGGCAGTGTGGCAACTATCGTGGCCTTGGTCATATCCACCTCAAAGAGGAAGATATTGCGGTTCTTTGCACCCGTGTCGCCGCCGAAGCTGTCTTTCAGCTTGCAGCTCATCTCGAAACTCTGCACCCCGTCCACAAGCTGGCGGTAACTGTCGGCGGACACGCTGCTGATATACGTGCCCATGGCATACACGAGCCGGCGGCCGTACTCGGTGGAGGCCAGGAATTTCTCGTTGCTGAACTGCTGGGTCACGGTGACTTCTGCCTCCCGGCGGCCGTCCGCGGAGCTCACGGTGAAGCTGGAGCTGCGGGACTTCCCGGTGTAGTTGATGTCGGCCGATATCCCCAGCGCGGCAGGACCTTTGCGTTCCAGCACAAGCCAGGAGGCGGTGGAAGCAGTATATGTCCACTCGCCGTCGGTGTTGATGGAAATGTAGGTGCCGGTGCCGTAGGTGTCGATGGACACACTGGTTTCCGACACGAAGCCGGAAGCAGCGCTGCCCAGCTGCACCAGCTGCAGCACCTTGCCCGCAGAGCCGGCCTTGACGGTGATGCTGGCGTTGCGGTCGCCATCGGCCGTATTCGCGCCCAGACGCACCTTGAGGGCATCGCCGGCAGCGCCGTCCGGAGTCAGGACGGTCACCCAGGTGTCCTTGGTGGAGGCCGTCCAGGCAGCATTGCAGATCAGGCCGCAATCCACCACGCCGGCATCGCATTCCACCATCAGCGGGTTCTGGGCGAAGGCTATGGCCGCCTGGTCTCCTCCTCCCCCGCCACAGGAGAGAAGGAGCCCGAGAGCGGCAAATAATATGATGAATCTATTCCACATAAGCACCCATCACGGAAGCGCTTCTGGAGTTGCCCCACTGGTCTTTTTCAAGAATGGAGCCGTCGATTGAAGCCCCAAGGGCTTTAAGGCCGGCGACGTCGTAGCCGTAGGTCTTGGCCGGGTTGTCGGAGCCGGCAAGGCTGAACACGGTGGTCTTGCCGTCCTGTTTCTTCATGGACAGCATGGAAGCGGCGGCAAATGCGGGAGCGCCGGACACAACGGCACCGTCGGCGCCGTAGACAGCCGTATTGATGACGCTCTTCTTCACGGTAGCGGTGCCTGCCTTGACAAAGAGGTCGGCAGAGGCCGGAGCAGCCTCCCAGATATTGCCGGAAATGACTGAATTGTAGATATTTGCAGTGAGGCCTGCAGTCTCAAGTCCGATGGCGCCGCCCGGCGTGTTGGAAGTACGCGTGCAGGTGTTGCCGGTGATGGTGGAGCTGTAGATGTTCACCACCACAGGCATGTCGGCCTTTCCGTACAGGGCAATGGCGCTGCCCGTGGAGGCGGCCTGGTTGCCGTAGAAGGTGGAGTTGGCGACATGCAGCTTCACGCCTTCGGCCGATCCGGCACGGGCGTAGATGGCGCCGCCGCGGCCGGCCGTGGTGTTGCCGGAGAATTCGGAGTTGAGCACCGTGAGTTCGGCGGCATCCTTATCCGTGTAGAGGTAGGCGGCGGCTGCGAGCGTGGCGGTGTTGCCGCGGAAAATGCAGTCCTTGAAAGTGACCTTGGCGCCGGGATACACGAGGTTGGCGCCGTTGCCGCTGGAGGTATTGTCCAGCACCTGGCAGCCGTCGAGCAGCACCGTGGCATAGGTGACACCGAAACCGGCGCCCATGACGCCCTTGTTCTCCTTGATGACGCAGCCAGTGATGGTGGCGGAGACGGATGCGGTGGCATCGGCGCCGCGCACGTAGATGGCGCTGTTGTTCTTCTCGGTCTCGTTGGCGGTGAAGACGCAATCCTTCACGGTAGCGGTGCAGGTGGTCTCGGCCGCGGAATAAATGTAAAGTCCGGAGGCCACGCCGCCGCACTTGTTGCCGGACACGGTGCAGCCTTCCATCGTGAGCTCGCTGGCGGAGGCCCAGAAGCCGCTGCCATTGCCGGTGGATTCATTTCCGCTCACCTCGACGTTCTTGAGGCTGGCCTTGGCGCCGTTGATATAGGCTCCGACGGCATTCTTGCCCTTGTTGCCGGTGATCTTCACATTCTCGAGCACTATGTCCGATCCGGACACGAAAAGTCCGGAGCCGTACTCGTCGGAGTATTTCTTCTCGTTGACAGGGGAAATGACTTCGCCGTCAGCCTGCGACTCGGTGGTGTCGCCGCCCTTGATGCAGAGGTCCTTCAACGTGACCTTGGCATCGGGAAGGGCCGTCACGCACACGGCATGGAAAGCGCCTGCGGCATCCAGGAAGGTCTTGTCGGGGCCGGCTCCCACGAGAGTGAGGGCACGGGAGATCTCCAGGGTCTTGCGGCCGGCGGCTCCGGTCTCATCGCCCAGAAGGCTGCGGACAGGGTTGTAGGTGCCTGCTGCAAGGTGGATCACGGAACCGGCGTCGGCGGACGAGAGGGCGTAATCCAGGGTTGTAGGATCGTTCTCCTTGATGCCCTTGGAAGAAGCCTTTCCGTTCGGGGACACGTAGAAATCGCGGGCGCCCATGACCAGCTCGACATTCACGGGGATGAACTTGTAGGCCTTTGCATCGGCGCTTCCGTCGTAGGACTGGAATGCACCGCCGTCCCAGATCACCTCTTCGTAGGAATCGGTTTCATTGTAGGTGAGGACCAGCTTCATGCCGCCCGTGACTGAGAACCAGCCTATGGGGAGACGGAAGGTGAGGCCGTTCTTCACGCTGGCGCCGCCCTGGAAGATGGCAGCCACGCTCTTGAGGTTGCCGCTGAACGAGACCTTGCCGGTGAGGGCGTTCACGGTGCCGGCTCCAGCCACGTTGCCGACCACGGAGGTCTCCTCAACGGGGACGAGTTCCACCTTGTTGAGGGTGATTTCAGCAGGGGAAATGGTCACTTCGAGCATGGAAGCGGCAGGGGTGAAGCTCATGCTCACCTTTGCTTTCTCCGGAGCCGTTGCCGTGTAGGCATACATTGGGAGCCTGGTCTGGCTCTCCGAACCGGAGATGCTCTGGTTCTGGGGAATGGTGAAAGCGCCGAACTGTGTGCAACCGTAATAGGCTGTCAGCGGGTTGATGCCCACTTTTTCCTGGGTGAGGCCGTCGGTGGCCACGAAATCCGCCGTGGTGCCGCCCTGGGAGGTGGAAAAATTATAAGCCTCGCCGTCACAGGTGACAAGCAGGGCGTCGCCGGACGTCCAGGCGATGCCGTCGGCCTTGGCGGAAGCCTTGGTGGACGCTATCGAGGCCTGGATTGTGAGGTCCTTGTTTTTGTATTCTTCCTCCGGATCGACCGGCTGGCAGGACACAAGGGCCATCGCTGTGGCCGCTGTTAAGAGACAGATGACTTTTTTCATATTTTATAACGTTATTGATCCTATGGTATTCTTGACGCGGGCCACGCCACGCTGGTCGGTATCGAACACGGACGCATCCACGGCGGGCGAAAGGGCGGCGCCGGCGGAGATGAGTTCGTCCCTGGTCATGCCCTGCGAGCAGGCCGGATTGCCGGCGCCATCCACCAGGGAGCAGCTCTGGGTCTTACCGCCCCAGAGGCCGAAGGGTGAAAGCATGGTGGCGGCGTCGAAGCTCCAGCCGCCCACCGCTGAACCGGTGGTGGAATAGAGGGCACCCCCGACTATCGTCGTGTCGTAGAACAGGTTGGGGGTGGTGGTGACGTTGGCGCCGTATCCTATGTCCGGGCCGGTGGTGGACTGGTTGCCCGAAATGATGCAGTTGTAGATGCGGGTGGTGTTGTAATTGTTCCACAGGCTCACGCCGCCGCCGAGGAGCGTGGCGCTGTTGCCGGTGATGGTGCAGCTGATAAGGGTGAGGGTGGAATTCTTGCCGTTGCCGCCGTATCCCTGGATGCCGCCGCCGTTGCCGGATTTGTTGCCGTAGAACGTACAGTTCACGAACACCGCATCGGAAAATTCACGGATGTAGGCGCCGCCGCCGGAACGGCTTGCGACGGTGGTGTTGGTGTTGCCGGAAATGGTGGTGTTGTAGATGCGGCTTATGCTGGGAGCACCATCGGAATTGATGCTGTAGTAGCCTGCAGCCTGCTGGGCTGCGGTGTTGTCCGATATGGAGCAGCGGTTCATATACAGCGTGCCGCCGCAGTTCCAGATGCCGCCGCAGTTGGATTTGGCCTCATTGCTCACCACGCGGCAGTCGGTCATGTAGACCTCCGACTTGGCGTTGAAGATGGCGCCCGCAGCATGCAGGCCGGCTTCGTTGCCGGTGACCACGCAGTCGGCCATCTCCAGCACAGATGCGCCGACGTTGAGGCCGGCTCCGTGGCTCCTCTTGAAGGAACTGCCGCCCACCAGGACTATGGATTCCTCGGTGGCGGATTTGCCGGCGGTGATGGTGAAGCCCTTCAGCGTGGCTTTCTTACCTTCTACCTTCGCGGCCGTGACAGTGACAACGTGATAGGCGTTCTTGCCGTTCTCCAGCGTGCCGGAAAGGGTGGTCACGTTCACGGAAGGGTCGTAATCGGAGACCGGGTCGAAGGTGGCGTCGTCGGCATTCACGGGGAATCCGCCCTGCAGGGTGAAGTTGCTGTGGATCTGGAAAGTCTTGTCGCAGTCATCAGTACCGTCGGTACTCTCCAGGAATGATTCCGGGGCATATATGCCGGCGGCCACGTAGATGGCGTCACCGTCGGCCGCCTGGTCGATGGCATTCGGGAGCGTGGTGGCGTTGGCCCAGGAAAGGCCGCTGGCCTGCGGGTCTCCGTCCGTCCTCACGTAATAGGTGTTGCTGTCGCCCCCTTCAGCCTTGCCCTGGGTGATATGGAAATCGCTGTACTGGTCTTCGGTCACTATGGCCCGCAGATAGCCGCTGCGCTCTTCCACGGTGCGGTTCTTGGCCACCTTGACAGTGAGCACTTCGTCTCCCAGCCCGCGGCCCGGGGTCACGCTTATCCAGCTCACGCTGGACGAAATACGCCAGGGAAGGTTGCTGTGCAGGGTCACTTCAAAGGTCGTGGCGTCCTTGGTCACGGCCCTGGACGCTTCCGACCAGGTCATCACTGCCGCCTGGGGAGTGAAGGATGTGTCCTGGTATTCCTTGAGGCAGGAGGTCAGGCCCAGCGAGAGCGCACATATAATCAATATCTTTCGCATACGATCCTTAGTTTTCAATGATTGCCAATGCATTTACCGATTCTTTCTCCGTCCCGTTCGATGAGGGGGAATTGACCACGGGGAAAAGGCTTGCTCCGAGGTCGTCCCTGCGGACCAGGGTGGTGACGTCTCCGCTGTTCATCAAGGATGCGTTCCATGCACCGGCAGCCTTAAGCACGGTGGCCAGGTCGGTGCAGCTGATGCCGTTGGAATAATAGAAATAGACTCCGTCCACGACGCCCAGCCAGACCGTCATCCCGTCTTCCGACACGGCCACGAAGGTCCTAGCCTTGGCTTCCGCCTTGTCTTCAGGCACGGGATAACCGTCTTTCAGGATGCGCTCGCGCGTGCCGACGGCGTTGAAGATGGAGGTGCGGTAGAGGCTGTAATCCGACTGCCCTGCAATTACTGCGGTGCCGTCCTTGAGAGTGGCGATGAACCCGCCCTTGCCGTCGGAGAAGGTGGATTTCACGGCAGTACCGTTCTTGTAGACTATGCCTGCAGGAGCCTTGTCCGAGGCCTGGGCGTCGCCGTTGATGGCTCCCAGGACCATGATTTCATTATTGAGCTTGCCGGCCATGACGCTGGGTCGGTCCGCCTTAAGGTCGTCGCCGGGAAGGGCGACGCCAAGGGTGGCGGTGCCGAGCACGACCTTGTAGAGGCAGAGCCGGACCGCATAGCCGTTCCTGTTGAGGTAGCTCAGGTCCAGCAGGCTCACGCCCTGGGCCAGGTTCGTGACAGTGTCGCTCTTGATGTGCCCGAAATAATTCGGAGCCCCGCCGACTATCTCCCCTGCCATCTTGGTGGTGGTGTCGAGGGAATAAGGAGGCTGGTCGAACACGTCCCCCGTGCGGCAAGATGCTGCCGCCAGGGCTATGGACAATATAATCAAATACTTTTTCATACCATCAATATTTCGGGTTCTGGGGCTTGAGAAGCTCATTGTTCTGCAGTTCGCTCTCAGGGATTGGAAGCAGCTGCTGGTATTCCTGGATACCCAGTTCTTCGACGGCGCGCCCTGTACGGACCAGGTCGGTGAAGCGGGTGTTCTCTCCCACGAATTCCCGGCGGCGCTCCAGCATGACGGCATCCTGGAAAGCGCGCTCGGTCATGGGATAGATGGAAGCGAGCCCGCGCTCATTGCGGAGCTCGTTGAGCCGGGCCAGGCCGCCGTCCACGCCTCCTGCTTCAGCGCTTATCAGGTACATCTCCGCCAGGCGGGACACGATGAACGGGTCGGTGCCGGTCTGGCCGCTGGGATACTTGTTGATGAAGTTGAGGCCGTCCAGGACGGTGACCGTGATCTCCTTGCGCTTGTCGGAGTCTTCGAACAGGGTCATCACGTCGGGCGCCGGCATGTAGGAGTAGGTGCCCTTGTTGGGATGGTTGTAGGAGTAGAAGAGGTTGCTCAGGGTGATGTTGGAACCGTCCGCAGTGGCGCATTTGAATGAGAATATGGTCTCGGAGTCGGTGCCGTCGCGGAAGATGTGCTCGAAGGAGTCCAGCTTGTAGCGGGGCATGGCGATAAGCTCTTCGGCAAGGGCTGCGGCCCCGGCCTTGTCGCCCGTGTAGAGGAGCGCGCGGGCCTTGAGCGCCTTGGCGGCGTCCTGCGAGACGTAATAGACGCTGGTGTTGTCGCCGAGCAGCAAGATGGCTTCGTCGAGGTCTTTCAGGATCTGCTCCCAGACCTTTTCCGCCTTTTCCCTGGGCACGTCATCCACCGTGTTGCGGGTGAGGAGAGGCACGTCGCCCCAGCGGGTCACCAGCTGGAAGTAGATGTAGGCACGGAAATAACAGGCTTCGCCCAGCACCTGGTTGCGAAGGTCACCTTCAGGCAGGCGCTCGGCGATGCCGTACACGTTGTTGACCTGATACAGGGCCTTGTAGGCTCCCTGCCAGGCATCGGCCACTATGTCGCTCTGGGCATTCAGTATACTGTTGATAAGGGCCATGGTGCTGGTGCTGTTCTTCAGGGTGAGATTTCCGCCCAGCATGTCTTCAATTATATAGGAAGTACGTCCGGGCAGCTCCTGCACTTTCCAGTACATGCCCACGCGGAGCTGGGGCACGTCGCTTCCGGTCACTGCCTCAGGGGCGACTGCCGAGTGCGGATAGAGTTCCAGCATTTTCGCGCAGGAAGATGCCAGCGCTATGGTCAAGAGTATGAATAATGTCTTTTTCATCGTTCCGTCCTCCTAGAATGTAAGTGTGACACCAAGTTTGCAGACCGTGGCACGCGGCACGCCGTAGTTGTCCACGCCGATAAGGGAAGGATCCACGCTGGTGGATGTATCCGGATCCCAGCCAGGGTAGCGGGACAGGATCGCCAGGTTTTCGCCCTGCAGATACACCCTCAAGCCCTTTACGTTGAGCTTTTCAATCACGCTGGCGGGCAGGCTGTATCCCAGGGAGAGCGACGCCAGACGGATGTTGGAGCCGTCCTTGAGGTAGTTGGTAGAGCTCTGGACATTCTGGCCGTGCAGCGAATAGATAGGCCGCTGGTAGGTGTTGGTGCTTCCGGGACCTGTCCAGTAATGCTTGGCCCACTCGTCCAGCAGGCCCTGGTAATTGCCAAGGCGCGTGGGACCCTGCATCCAGAGGGCATAGACCTCGTTGCCGAGGGAATAGGTCAGGAAGACGCCCAGTTCGACGCCCTTGCATTTGAAAGTGTTGCTCCAGCCTCCGGAAAGGATGGGGTTGGGAGAGCCCACGATGATGCGGTCCTTGTCGTTGATGATGCCGTTGCCGTCGAAATCGTGGTATTTCACGTCGCCGGCCCGGACGCCCAGCTCATACTGGGGATCCGGCACTTCGCCGTCGTACTGGTAGATGCCGTCGAACTGATAGAGGTAGAAAGCGCCCACTTCCTTGCCCACCTGGAGAGCATGGTAATTGTTGAGGGAAATGATTTCCTTGTTGAGCAGGGAGGTGAGCTCATTGGTGTTGTGCGAGATGTTCAGCGAGCTGTCCCACTTGACCGGGCCCAGGTCGGCATGGCCGTCAAGCGTGAGCTCGAAACCGAAGTTGCGCATGGAGCCTATATTGCTGGTCAGGGAGGTGAAGCCGGTGGTGGACGCCATAGGCTTGGAATACAGCAGGTTGTAGGTGTTCTTCAGGTAGGCGTCGAAGATTATGCCCAGGCGCCCCTTCCAGAAGGACAGGTCGAAACCGACGTCGTACTGGTCTGCGGTCTCCCAGGTGAGGTTCTCGTTGCCGCTGGAAGACACGGCGATGCCGCTCACTCCGTCGTAGTTGGAACCGGAACTTATGCTGGCCTGCCAGCCGTAGTTGCTGATTCCGTCCTGGTTGCCGGTCTTGCCGTAGCTGGCGCGTAACTTGAGGTCCGTTGCCGACCATTTCCAGAAGGGCTCCTTGGATATGTTCCATCCGGCGGACACACTGGGGAACAGGCCCCAGCGGTGCTTGGGCGAGAAACGCGAGGAACCGTCGGCACGCACGGTGGCCGTGAGCACGTAGCGGTCTTTCCAGGCCACGCCGCTTCGGGCGAACCAGGATTCGATGGCATATTCGCCTATGCCGCCGCTCACGCCGGAGAATACCGCCGCGCTGCCCACCGTGTCAAAGGAGGTGGCGGGGAAATTCTGCACGTCCATGCTGTTGTTGCGGTTGACGGTCTTCTGGAAGGAATGGCCGGCCATGGCGTTGAAGTCGAAGTCCCCGAACTTGTGCTGGTAGTTGGCGAAGGTCTCCAGCAGGTTGGAGATGAAGAAACGGTTCTTCTCGATGATACGACCGTTGTCTTCGCAGTACGGGTGGTTGGCGTTGTAGTAGATGTAGTCCAGGGTGTAGCTGGCGTCCGTGCTGTAGGAGACCTTGATGTTCAGGCCCTCCAGCGGATGGATGTCGGTGTAGACGCTTCCCAGGAAACGGTAGTTGTTGACGTAGGAGGTGGATTCGGTCATCAGCTGCACCGGATTGTGCCTGGAGAGCTCGGAGGTGCCGCCCAGGTAGTAGCTGCCGTCCGGCTTGTAGGGGCGGTCGAACGGCCGCTGCTCCACGGCGCGGGCGAGGGCGGTAGAGCCCAGGTTGGCGCCCGGCACGCGGTTGGTCTTGATGAAGTTGCCGCTCAGGTTGGATCCGACTGTCAGCCATTTGTTCATCTCCGTGCTCACGTTGACCTTAAGGTTCCCCTTCTGGATGTCGTTGGTCTTGATGACGCCCTCTTCGGTGCGGTAGGAGCCGCCGATGTAGTACTTGGTCTTCTTGTTGCCGCCCGAGAATGAGGCGTCCACGTTGTGGAAGATGCCGGGGCGCGTGATAAGCCCGAGCCAGTCGGTGTCGGGAAGGCCCTCGTAGGGGTTCATGATGTGCGCCACGTAACCGGCGTCGCCCAGGACGTAGCCCATCTGGGCGTTGTAGTTGTCGATGCCCGCATTGTACACCTGCACCCATGTGGCGGAATCGGTGTACCTGACACGGTCCTTGCGGGGGAACATGTTCACGCCGGCGTTGTAGGACACCTTGGTCTCCGCCTTGCCGTCACGGCCGCTCTTGGTGGTGATTAGGATCACGCCGTTGGTGGCACGTGAGCCGTAGATGGCGGCAGATGCGGCATCCTTGAGCACTTCAATGGATTCTATATCTGAAAGGTTAAGTACAGAAAGGGAGCTCAGGTCCTCGCCGTAGCTGTAGAGCGAGCCGGCGCTGTTGTTGAGCGGGATTCCGTCCACCACGTAGAGCGGTTCGTTGCTGGCGTTGAGGGATGCCGAGCCGCGGATGCTCACGCGCTCCGCCGTGCCCAGGTTGCCGGACTGGGTGGACACGGTCATACCGGCCACGCGGCCCTGGAGCATCTCCGAAGGGCTGAGCGCCTGGCGGAGATTGTCGTCGCCCGGCTTGAACTTGGCGATGGAATTGGTGATCAGTTCGCGGCGCTGGGAGCCGTAGCCCACGACCACGCTCTCTTCGAGGAACGTGGTCTCTTCCTGGAGCACGATGGTTATCGTGGCCAGGTCCGGGGAGCAGGGCACCGTCTCGGTCCTGAAGCCCAGAAGTGATACTTCCAGGGTAAAGGGAGCACCCGGGCTCTTGATGGAAAAGGCTCCGTCCAGATCGGTGATGGCGTAGGTCTGCGTGCCCTGCACCAGCACGGCGGCGCCTATGAGGGGCGTGCCCGCCGCATCCTTGACCGTGCCGGCGAGGGATTTCGGCTTCTGCGGGACAACCGGAGCCACTTCAGCCACCTTCTTCAGGTAGATTCTTGCTCCGTCCAGTTGCGCCTTGAGGTTCTGCGCTGCGAGGACACGGTCCAGGAAGGGCAGGACATCCTCCTTGTTTGCCTTTGCCCGCACTACCGCGCCCAAATCCACGTCGGAATTGTCGTAGGCGAACGACAGTCCGGACTGCCGTTCCACTTCATCCAGAAGCTGACGCACAGTCATCGTCCCGTCGTCGATGGTTATCTGCCGCACCGGCCCCTGGGCCTGGATGCTCAGGGAAACCGCTGCAGCGGTGATCAACAATAAGAACTTTTTGAACATGAGGTTCTGATTATATTAGCGTTTGGTTATCATTATGTTATTTTCATCCAGCGGCTTGAAATGGCAGCCGGTGATACGGGTGATGATGCGCTGCGTCTCCGCCAGCGTCTCCCTCCGGACCTTGAACGAAAGGCGGGACGACAGCGGGACTTCGGGGGCCACGGTGATATTGACGTTGTACCAATGCTCCAGGCTCACGAGTATGTCGGAAAGGGCCACATTGTCGAACACCAGCTCCCGGCCTGTCCACGAACAATCGAAAGTCACGTCCGCACGCTCCCTGGTGATGGAACCGGACTCTATCGCCGCCTTTTCTCCCGGCGAAAGCAGCATGGTATTCTCGCCGGACCGGATCTCCACGCGCCCTGAGACCAGAGACACTTCCTCCCGCTCAAAATGGCTGCTGCTGCGCACGTTGAACCGGGTGCCAAGCACCTTGACATCCACGGTCCCGGTGCTGACAGTGAACGGCTGCCCGTCCTTCTTGCACACATCGAAAAAGCCCTCCCCTTCCAGCACGACCTGCCGGGGGTTGGATTTGTCGAAGCTCAGGCTGGATGCTGAATTCAGCCACACATGCGAACCGTCCGGAAGCACGAAATCGCCCTTGGCGGAAGGTGACGTGACATAGGAAACCCTGTCTTCAGATACGGCCTGCCGTTTTATAATAAAGTATTCACCAGCCATGATGAAGAGGATGGCCACCGAAACCGCGGCAGCGGCAAGCCACTGCCTGCCGGCAAAACGGCGCCTGCCGCAGACGCCCATCGCACGATGGATTTCCTGCAGGTCACCCTCATAGACAGAACCGGAAGAGGCTGCTTCCGTCCTGTCCCACAGCTCCCAAAGGGAACTGTCGCTTGTCATTTGCGTCTTCATACGACTATAAAGACACAGGAAAAAAGGAAAACCCCCAGTCTAACTGAGGGTTTTTTTGATATCTTTCAAGGCTCGTGAAATGTGGTTCTCGACGGTCTTGGGAGAAATGTCGAGCTCCCGGGCTATTTCCAGATATGACAGATGATTGATTCGGCTCAGTTCAAACACCCTGCGCTGCCGGGGCGGCAGGAGCCGGACGGCATCCGAAACCCGTCTCTGCAAGTCCCTCGCCTCCACCGATAGCTGGACGTCATCAGCAGAGAATGCCTGCATGTTGTCGTGCAGATCGGCAAAGGGCATGGTGTAGCGGGACAGGAAGTTAAGGGCCTCGTTCTTCGTCATCAGGAAAAGGTAGGAGTCGAAATCCCGTACGGTAGCAGCGATCTGTTCCCTCTTCTTCCAGACATTCAGAAAGATATTCTGTGAGATATCATTGATTATCTGGTAGTTGGAAATGCCGCCGCCGACTATGGACCCCACGACCCGCTCCACCTTCGGCCTGAACTTCAGATACAGGCAGTCAAAAGCCTCCACTGAACCCTTTCCCAGGGCATGTACCAAAGCGGCGATGCTATCGCTTGTCATTCTGATCCCGTCTCTGTCATTCTGATCCCGTCTCTGTCATTCTGAGCGAAGCGAAGAATCTGGATCCCTCTTGGCGGAAGCGAAGAATCTGGATCCTTCGTCGCTTCGCTCCTCAGGATGACACTACTTCAACGTAGGCAGTTCGCCGGAGAAGTCCCAGATGGAGCTGTCCCAGCCGAGGGTGGAGGAAGCAAGCTGCGAAAGGGTCTTGCCGGCTTCCACCTTGCCTTGGTAAGCCCACCTGCAGGCCTGGCCGTTAGAACTGTTATAGGCAGTCAGATCAGTTTCACCTTCCATGGCAGTATTATCGGCATTACGGCGTATCAGCGGATGAGTCGTACCGTCAACATCAGGATGATTATAATCGCTGTCCGGCACCCACCAGGCAGTGAGAGATAATCCGGGCTTACGATAATTGTCCGTCAAATGGCAATTGGGATGGGTAGTTGCGACCACGGCTCCTGAGCTCCATTTACTGGTTGAACAGTCGCTCGCCGTCACGTCGCTGTTCCAGGCAACGCAGTGCTCGACGACAGGAGTGGCGGTATTGATGTTGCCGATCAAGCCGCCAAGCCGGAATGAACCGACGACAGAGCCCGTGGCGTAGCAGTTGGAAATGCGAGCAGAAGTCACTGTGGCGACCTGCCCGATAAAACCGCCGCGCAAATTGTTCGAGCCGATTATATTACCTGTTGAATAGCAGTTTTCAACGACCACCTTGACGGTGTTGGTATTATGATGTATGTTGGCGATGAAACCACCGACAAACGTCCTGTCGGTATACACATCTCCGGTTGAGAAACAGCGGGTGATGTCAACGGTTCCTTTATTGATTGTGCCTATGAAACCGCCGCTATATGAGCCCTTCATATTCGTGACTTTGCAGCTGGAGGAGCACTTGTCAATCTTTATTGTGCCTCCATTAGTGATAACGCCGCAAAAGCCTGCGAATGTGGCGCTGCTGCTGCCCGTAGCCGTCACATCTCCGGAAGAAGAACAGCCGGTCAGCGTGCCGCCACAAATCCATCCTGCGAAACCACCGTTGTTGCTGCCGGTGCAGGTGCAAGTGGCTGTTGTAGAACAATTGGAGAATGTTCCGGTGTTGGTCTCTCCCACGAAACCGCCGCATCCGCTTTGTCCGGCGACAGTGCCACTTGCAGTACAATTGGAGATCACAGGAACCACTCCTTCCACATCACCCTCGACAAAAGCGGTGAAACCGGCGGTGAAGTTGTTGCCGGAAACATCTCCCTCTGCGGTGCAATTTTCAGTTTTGGAATACCTTGTACCGGCACCGGGAACCATATAGCCGGCAAATCCGCCGATATACTGTCCCTTCAGGCCTGTCATATCGCAGATTGCATCGCAGTACTCTATAGTACCGGAGTGATAACCCACGAAGCCGCCGAGCTTTAGAGGCGTGCCCTGGGTGTTGGTGGAGGTGATTTTCGCATATGCCTTGCTGCGGACGTCTCCGTTCTTGGTGATGGTGCCGTAGCAGACTCCGGTGAAGCCGCCAACGTTGATGACATTATAGGCAGTATCATCCTTCTTGGTCGGCTCTTTCGTGTTGATAACAACCTTCGATGAAGAAGTGCCCACCGTGCATCCTCTGATGACGACTTTGTCCTGCACCATTCCCACGAAACCGCCTCCACGGGCATCAGCCGTACTATTGGCATTAATAGTGGCATCCTCAACCTGGCAGTCGGTATATGTGGATGTATCGTTCCCAGTCGAGCCGGCAAAACCGCCGACATAACGGCCGCTTGCCGTGACGGTGCCGCCGGTGAATTTGCAGCCGGACACGACAACCATGGCTTCCGGGAAACCGAGCACTCCGCCGACCACGCCTTTGCCAGTCACAGAAGTACCGGAAACGGTGCAGCCCGTAATGGTCACGGAAGCGGTGCCTTCGGTGCCGTTGTTGACCTTGCCAATCATTCCGCCGACATTGTCTGCGCTGCTGTTCACGGTGCCGTTTGTGATATTCACGTTGGTGATCGAATGGCCGGTCCCCTGGATATACTCGGCGAGGATGCCTCTTGAGGTGATGGAGCATTGATCCAAAGTAAGGTCGTAAACCGAACCTTTAAAGACATAGAACAGGCTCTTTCCGAGCTTGCTGATGGTCTTGCCGTTGCCGTTGAAATCAACCACCTGAGCATAGTCGCTTATGTCTTCGTTAAACGGCGCGTATGATACTCCGGTCATATCGACATCGTCAATCATCTTGAAGTACGTCGTGGCAGACGGACTTGCAAGTCCACGCACCGCTGCCAGTTGATAGGGATCAGCAATCAGGTAGGCCTTGGCGGCGCTGCTGCCGTCGGCAGAGGTGAGGCCGGCGTGCTTGTCGCTCTGGGAGGCGTTGATATTGATGGCGTTGAGTTTCTCGGCAGTGAAAGTGTCGGCAGGCAGCTCGAGGAAACGGGTGTAGACCGTGTGGTCCGCCTCGAGGGAGTTGAAACGCACAATGAGGGTTGTCCCTGCGGCCACGGCCTGGTCGGCGGCGGGAAGGGTGGCAAAGAGATGGAGGATACCGTCGTCGCCTGCATCACCGGGAGAGGTCAGGGTGATGGTGAGGGTGTTGCCTCCGTTGAAAATATTATCGCTTGCAGTGATGTCAACCGACTTGATATTTGCCGCGACCGTCGTGGAAGGCATCTTTGCCGTGATGGCGAAGATTCCGGAGCAGTCCGTGAAATTTACGGTCGTGTAGTCTGCAATGCCGCTTGCGGAAGCAATTAACTTCAGGCCGCCGGTGTCGCCGTCGGCAGGCTGGGTCTGGGAAGCGTAGTCAAAGGCATCGCCTACGACCTCGACGTCGTAGGAAGACGCCGAAATGGCGGTGCCGGTGAAGATACCCTTCTTCTGGCCCACGCAGGCTGCGTCGAGCTCGAAGTCTTCATACTTGGTCCGGTCGGCATGGTCGTAGACACGGATCTTGTCGCCGGCCGCCCATGTGAGGGCCACCGAGCCGGCAGGCTTGTTGTTGGAATCATAGCTCACGCCGAAGTCCACTTTGGTCTGGACGTCGGACAGGGTAGCCGTGATGGTGACAATCTCTCCGGAGGGAGTGTTGCCGCCGGGAATGTCGGTATTCACCTTGTTGCAGGAAACTGCAAGGGCGATGAGGGCAAGGATGCCGCAAACAATGGAAACAATCTTTTTCATACTACATTCCTCCCGTTAAAAACCTTCGTCATAGATTGTTTTCACATCCATATCGCGCAAATCACTGCTTTGGGCGATACACAGCTCGTAATCGATTTCCAAGGCACACGACACCGGGGACTCGTACGCCTTTGCTGCAATTGTTTTGTCTTTAACCATAATATATCAGATTTGTATATTCAGGGAACAAAATGCAAAGATATACTTTTTTTTCACTGGGTACGCGGGAAACGCTCCGAAATAAGCGCCTTCATGTCTTCCCATCTGTACCAGGGTCCCTTGACAGGCTCCAGGGGGAGGCTCGCTTCCTCTCCGTTCACGACCAGCTTGAACACTACGTCTCCGCTGCGATTCGTGCAGAAGAGCAGGTAGAGCGTGGATGCCATGGGCGAACGGAAGTTATACCAGGTGGCGGATATGCCGTCTGCGCTGTCGGGCACGATGTCGAACCCGTCTGCGCCGAAAGCGGAAAGCAGGAAAAGGATGACCGCGTCGTGGCCGAAACGCAGGCGCACGGCAGGTTTACCTTCTGCAAGAGCCCTGTCCGCATCATCCATGATATGGAAGAGTGACGGCAGCTCCCGCAGGGAAGAAGCAGGGGCATTGAGGACCCAGAAGATGTAATTGTCGATCTCCCAGAGGGCATAACGTTCGTCCGGGGTAAAAACATCCATCAGGCTGCTGTCCGTGGGTGTGCACTGCATATTGAAGACAAGGTTGAAGAAATCTATCACGAACGCCCTTTCGCCGCGGTAATTCTTCAGGAATTCCGGGGATTTGAAAAGGCGGGCCACAATTGCCCGGTAGTCGAGCCGTTTCTCGATAAAAGTCTTCAAGTCCGTACCCCAGGGATCCTTACGCTGGTAGATGCCCTCCTGCTTGCCCTGGGTACGCCAGGGATTGGTCTCATGGTGCGGACACATTTCGTCCATGTCATAGACATTGGCCGACTGGGTGATATCCAGCTTCGGATCGGCCTTGAGCAGACTCTGGCAGAATGCTGCCATCGTCACTATGCAGCGGGGCACCTGGGATGCACCTGCACTTATCTTGGGACGTTTGCGGAAGAAGGCCCTGTTCGCCTGGTAAACTTCATCAGCTACACTTTCAACCTGCTCCCAGCCAAGGGGTGACAGGTCGCCGAAGCGGTTGTGGCAGGTACTGTTGTAATACTCCGATGCCACCGACCATACACGTTCGCCCTCATCGGTAAGCACCCCGGCAGCGTGCGCGGCATCCAGCACGCCGACACTGCGCTCGTACTGGGTCTTATTCATCAGATAACGTGCTCCGTGCCTGCCATAATGGCTCAGGTAGACGGGCTTGTATCCTTTGGGCGGCGCAGTGACGGTGTGGGAGGTGAACTCGTACATTGAGTAAACTCCCCCGGCACGGCCGGGAACGGCATAAACGGCATCACGTACCGTCTGGGCCGACACAGGGATGGCTGCGAGAGCCATCCCTGCGAGGGTTGCCAGTATAAAACTGCGCAGGTTCATATTACGGCTTATGGACGGGTGCCGAAACTGTTGCCTTCGAAGACCACCTTGGCGATGCGGGAGGCATCGGTCAGGGAGTAGTACTGCTCAAAGTTATCGGCTGTTATCGTGACCACAGGGTCTGCATCCGTGGGAGTGAACGGACCGATCTTGCCGCCCACGATGCAGTTCTTCACGAGAATCACCTTCGAGTTGAAGTTGCCGCAGACTATACCCATATATTTGTCGTCAGGTTTGTCACCGCTGTAGAACCACCTGTCGGACTGGACGGTACCATAGGTGGCACAGCCCTCGATATATGTGAAGCTGTTGGCGTCGTTGGTCTGGCCGACGAGACCTGCGGCATAGCCGTGGGTGCTGTCTCCGGACACGCAGAAGCACACGTCGCCGTAGTTGACGCAGTTCTTGATGCCGGTGTTGTTGCCCATGGCGGACACGATACCTGCGACACGGCTGTTGGTGGCCTTCACGTCGGAACAGAAGATGTTGCCGTTGTTGATGCAGCCTTCAGCGAGGCAGTTGGTGTTCATGGTGCCGATCACACCGCCCGTACGGGTGGCTTCGACAGAGATGTTGGAATAGTTGACGCAGTTCACAGCCGTGCACGGAGCCGCATTCACATCCTTGCCGTCCATGAGACCGATGGCGCCGCCCACGCTGATGCCGGTGGCTCCGTTCTTGGTATTGGCGGTATTGACCACCTCGAAGCTGGCGTGGCCGGAGATGTTCGTGGCTGTGCTGGCAACCTCTGCAGAAGCGAATATGGTGCCGATGGCGCCTCCGACGACAATGCGGATGTTGTCCTTGCTTCCCTCATTGACCATCTTTGCGTAGCTGTCGATGTTCTCCAGGGTGGATCCCGAAGCGAAGCCGACTGCGGCGCCCATGGTCACGAAGCCTGAGTTGGAGGAGCTCTTGATCACCACCTTGTCGCCGATGACCAGGTTCTTCACCGTGGCCCCGTCGATTGCGCCGAACAGGCCGGCCGCGACGTTGGCGCCAGATTCGGGAACGGTCACCTTGAAGTTGTCCACCTTATGGTTCTTGCCGTCGAACACGCCGGTGAAGGCGCTGCCGGTGATGGCGTGGGAAGTGTTCACGCTGCCGTTTCCGACAGGTTCCCATTCCTCTCCGCCCATATCGATATCGGCCAGCAGCTCCACTTCCCCGGAGCTGTTGAGCCAGCGGCTGATGGAGCGGCCGTCGTTGACTGCGGCTGCGAAGTCCTTAAATTCCTTGGCGTCAGGAATACCGCCTATGTTCGGGTCGTCCGACACGTTGGGGGCGAAGGCGAGCGTCTCCATTTCCCTCAGCTCTCCTGCCTTTATTTGACGGGCGGACACGACCTTGCGCATCAGACCGCCGTTGGTGTCGAGAATATCCACCTGGAAGCCTGAAGAATAGTTGTTCGGCGGCATCGGGATGTAGACACACAGAGGCGTGGACGAAAGCTGCTGATTGACAATCACTTTGATGGACTTATCCTTATCCTGGACCGAAGATCCGTCCACGAAGTACAGGGAAACGGGTTGGAAACCGACGCCGAATTCGCCGCAAAGCTGCTCTCCGCCAAGTCCCTTAAGGGTAATATCCTTGATGGTTGTGGATGCATCTCCGGTCAGGCTGATCTGCAGGAATGCGGTCAGTGCCTTGAAGGTAATGGCGTCCCCGCTCTCAGTGTAGCCCGCAAGAGGCGTGAAGCAAGACGCAGCATCCAGGGAGGAAGGAAGATTGATATATGAATTATTGTAGATTGAGGCCGGATAAACAGCCTTGTACGGAGCTTTCAGCTGCGAACGGAATTCGAACTTGGCCGTGGCGCCCGCTTCGGTGAGCGGATTGGAGACTGTGCCGTTCACGTTGATGGCATCTCCTTCCGTCCAGCTCACCTTCACTCCGTTGATGGCGGTCTTCGTGAAAGATGAGAGGGAGGCCTGCAGCACTGTGCCTGCAGAGGCGGGATGGTCGGCAACCTGCTCTTTCTGGCAGCCGGCGGCAAGGAAAGCAGCCGCAACGGCGACGAAAATCATATACTTTTTCATAATTGCATGCCTTTATTAGTTCCAAGTGTCCTTTACGGATTCCAGGTCGTCTATGCCGCCGTCGGCCGAAGGGGTCTCGGGCTCCGGTTCGTCCGGGTTGGCCTTGACATAGGTGATGTTGGTAACCTTGTCCGCATATGCGGCGTTGATGTAGCCGATGTATTCCATGATGTTGGCGGCGTTGACCGCATACATCTCATGGTTGCCGTCGGCCTTGTACACTCCGAGCTTGCCGCTCAGCACGACATCGCTGACATGGTCGAACTTGTTGTTGTTGGCGCAGAGGAGGCTCAGGTACTTGGTGTTGCCACCGATGATGGTGCCGGTGTTGACAGTCCTTTCGCCGCCTTCCAGGAACACGGTGTCGTCTCCCATCAGGGCCACGATGGCGGCCGTGGTGGTCTGCGGGTCGGTGGTGGTGAGGTCGCCCGTGTTGACGCAGTCGATGATGTGGGAGTTGACGCTCAGGTTGCAGCAGATCTGGCCCACGCGGCCGTTCACGATCGTGTTGACCTGTGAGGCGTTATTGGTGCAGTGCTCGAAGTAAGTGCCGTAGTTGGCTGTCGGGCAGATACCGCTGCAACGGCCGACGTTGACCTTCATAGTACCGTTGTTCACACAGTTCTCGATATGGTTGCGGGAGTCGTCCTTGGGATTGGTGGAGAAGGCAGCGATGCCGCCGTACATCACGCAACCTGCGCCGTTGGCCGTATTGGTGCCGCAGTCCACGTCGACCGTAGCCGTGACTTCGCAGTCCTTGACGGTGCTGCCGTAGGCCACGTTCTCATCCAGCGAGAATTCGCCGAACAGGAATCCGACGATGCCGCCGATGGTGAAGCGCTGCGTGCCTGTGGTGCCGGCGGATTTGATATTGGCGGTGACCTTCACGTTCTCGATGCTGGAGCAGTAGGCCGTGCCCACCACCACGCCTGCGTCGGCAGTGCCGGTGGCGGAGATGTTAAGGTCCGCTTCGACATTGAGATTCTTCACGGTGGCGTGGGAAATGTAGCCGAACAGGCCCCATGTCTTCCCTTCCGCGACGACAGGACTGACCTTGAAATTGCGGATGGTGTGGCCACCGCCGTCGAACACGCTGGTGAAGGCGTTGCCCTTGGCTACGGAAGCATTGTTGGCGTTGCCGGAAGCATCCACGTCGCCGATAGGAGTCCATTCCTTGATACTGGACAGGTCAAGGTCAGCGAGGAGCTCCACTTCCTTCTTGCTGTTCATCCAGCGGATAGGGGCTTCACCGTCGTTGACGGCTTTCACGAAATCGAGGAATTCTGCCAGGTCGGGAATGCCTCCGATGCTGGCGTTCGGGTCGATAACCGCCGTATGTCCCAGCTGGTTGATGGGGACGGTGATGGAATTGTTGCCGCCGGAGATCTTGATCTCACCGCTGCGGGGATAGGTGTCCGTAGCCTCGTTCTTGTAGTTGGAGGCGATGGTAAGCGTCACGATGGCGGGCTTGCCTCCACCCACGCCCTGCTTGGTGTCGGGCGTGACCCAGTCGGGCGCTGTCAGGATCCAGTAAGGTGCCTCGGTGGTGATCACCAGGGCTTCCACACCGGGATTGTTGGCGGCCACATCCTTGATGGCCGTACGGTCGACCGTGATGGTGTAGACTTTGTCCTCCGGCTCTTTCTTGCCGCAGGACAAGACCATCAACGCTCCGAGGAGCAAGGTCGTGAAACATTTTAGAACTTTCATAATATCAATTGGTTATTGTTTTTCCCTAATCAGGACATAAGTCATACAGCTGCGCTCACCCTTGGAGTCGCTGGGCCTTCCCACGATGCCGCCCTTGGCGGTGCCGGGGTTCCATACCCACATCGCGGAAGACCCTCCGCCGTCCATACTGGTCACCCAGGCTCCTCCCAGTTTGGCTGCGATACGGTAGATTTCGTATCCCTTGACGCCAAGGGAATACCAGGTCGGGGACAGCTGGCGGCCGTCCACTTCGACGAGCCAGACCTTCGTGCGGTCAGCACTGACCACGGGGAAGGTCTTGGGGTCGTAGGACGTGTAGAGGCTGGCGCTCGAGCCGGGCGTGTTGGAAGCATCCTTGCCGTCGGTCATCAGCTGGTACATGGTGGAATCCAGGGTGAGGATTGGCTTGGAAGCGTCTCCGTCAATGGAAATGTCGCACCTGAGCTCCACTGTGTCGCCCACTTTGAGGAAGGACATCAAGTTCGCCGCCATATCCCCGGAAAGGGCTATGCCCACACGGTTCTTTGCGGTGACATAGGGCTTGGTGGACAGGGGGGTGGTGCGTCCGTCCTTGATCTCCACGACTTTAGCGGCTGCGTATCCCTTGTTGACAAGCATGGGTTCGCCGGTGTATTCGCAGACCACATAAAGGGCGTCTGCAGCGAGGTCGTTGATGAGCTTGGGATAGGCCGCATAGGGCTGGCGCACGTAGTGGGACGTGTAGAGGGAGGCCTGATACTGCGCCGAAGTGTGGCGGAGCAGCGTGTCGTTGATGGAGTAATAACTGAATTCCTGTCCGCCGGCCTTGAACTTGCCGGAGAACTTCTTGATTCCGCAGGAGGCGGTCCTGTCTTCAAAGACGGTGAAGCCCCATTTATGGTTGGTCAAAGCGTTGACTACCGCGGGGTTGTTGATGAAGACCGGACGTCCTTCCTCCACATGGAAACCGCGGGGGAAGCCGTCGTTGGAATCGAAGAAACTGCAGTTGATGCCGCCGAGGATCTTCTGTCCCTCGGCACGCTTGCGGACGCAGAGTTCGGAAAGCAGCTCCCGGATATTCTTGCCGTTGTTGGAATTCTTGTTGCCGTTGGGATTGGGAACCATGTCTCCGGCAAAAGCGGAGGTGATCTCTATCCCGGGGTCTTTCAGGTCGATTTCCAGGACAAAGATTTCCCGCGGCACGTTCGTGCAGGAATAATGGTGGTAGGTGGCGCCGCTGTGGAGCTGTCTTGTCTCCACTTCATCCCAGTCGTAGTAGCCGTCCCTGGTGAAGTCCACGCTGTTGTTTTCGATATCGTAGCCTTCCTGGGCATTCATCATCGCATTCTTCATCGCATCCGGGGCGCTTCCGACATTACCGTTGCCGGTGTTGTCGCTGACGTTCGCCTTGCTCTTGTTGTAGGAGCAGAGCCAGCCGGGGCCGTAGCTGCCCTCGGTCTTGGCGGTGACGGTGCCGTAGTGGGTGCAGTTCCTGATTACGCCGGAATTGTATCCCACCAGGCCGCCCGCCTGGGCCGCCACCTGGGCAGAAACGTCGCCCTTGACGACGCAGCCGTTGCCGGAGCCGGCATCTCCGCCGATGACGGAGTTGGCATCGATGAAGCCGGCGATTCCGCCAATCCTGAGGTTCTTGCCGCTGGCGCCGGTGCCGGTCACGTTGAGGCCGGCGTTGACCGTGATCCTGTTGAGCTTGACGCCCTGTCCGTGGCCGATGATGCCGCCGGCGCTCACAGTGCCGCCGGAATTGCCGCTGAAGGTCACCCGGTCGCCTTCGTTTCCGAAGGTGAGCCTCGAAATGGTGATGCCCCGCGCATAGCCCACGAATCCGGCATGCGGATACTTGGCCACGTCCACGGTCCAGTTGACGTTCTTCAGGGTCTTGCCGTTGCCGTCGATGCTGTAGGAGAGGGGCGAGGACTCCGATCCGGCCGGAATCCACTCCTTGATGGAGGAACAGTCGATGTCTTTGAGTATCTTCACGACGCCGTCCACCAGATATGGGGTGATGGAGCCGTCGCCGCTGGCCGCCCTGGCGAAGCCGAGCAGGTCTTCAGCAGTGGAGATGCCGCGCACACCCGTGCCTCCGGGCTCCCCTGCCGCCTGCTTCACATCCACCGTCACGCTCTCGCTGCCCAGGTTGGTCACCGTGAGCACGGCGGCACGCTCCGAGGTGGTCTTGTTCTCCTCGGCGCCTACCACCAGCTGCGAAGCCGACGGCCCTCCTTTACCGCTTGCCGTGACTATTTTCAGCCAGCTTGCGTTGCTGCGGGCCAGCCAGTCGGTCGACGAGGTCACGGAAAAGGTCTTCTGCTCTCCCAGCGCGAGGACTTCGGCGGAGCCGGGCGACACCAGAAGCGGCACGTCCCCGCCGTTATCCACGGGTTTCTCACCACAGGCGCAGAAGAAAAGCGCGAGGATGGAAGAGAGTAACATGGTTCTCTTCATATTCTTACTGGCTCAGGCCGTCATCCCAGCCCGGATTCTGCGTCAGGGCAAACTCAGTGAGGGTGCGCTGGTCTGCAGGGATGGGCCACAGATAATCGCGGTCTTCATTCCACACATAATCCTCGGCTGCCCAATAGGTCAGGTAGCCGGAGGTGCCTTCGCTGAGGGTGAAACCGCTGCCCAACTGGATCTGGTTGGTGGCAGGAGCTTTAGTGGAACCCTTCGAACCGGTGTAAAGATAGAGGTCGGCCTTGCCGTCCTTGTCCAGGTCAAGGTCCACACCCACCTGGTCGGCGGCGATGTAGATGCCCTGGAAACCACCCGTAGCCTTGGGGGTGAGCAAGGCGCCTTCGCCCCAGCGGAGCATGTCCCACTGGCGGAAGCCCTCGCAGAAGAGCTCGACGGCACGCTCCCGGCGGATTTCCAGGATGGCGGCCTTCTGGGCACCTGCGGCGTGGGGATAGTAGCTTTCCATAAGGGCGTCAGGCGTGGAAGGCACGGAGGCCATGGCCGGCATGCCCACGCGGTCGCGGATCACGTTGATGGTCCTGGCTATGTCTTCATCAGTGAGCTGTCCGAGCTCGGCCTTGGCTTCGGCGTAGTTGAGCAGCACTTCCGCGTAACGGATCAGAGGATAGTCGGTAGTGGAAGTGGTGGCTCCCTCATGTCCGGTGTCGGAAATGTACTTGATGATGCGGAAACCGTTGAATGTGCGCTCCCAGGAGAGCTGCTCGGTCTTGTGGAGCTTGGTGGCCTCGTCGATGTCGGCCATCAGGTAGCCGGGGCCCTGGATGGTCTGGGCCAGACGGGGATCGCGGTCCTGGAACACGTCGAAGTAGCTGAGCGTCTGCCATCCGGCGCGATTCTGGATAGGGGTGCCGTCGCTCTGGAGGTAGTGATTCACCTGGCGGAGGCTGGCGCTGCGGTGCTGGTTCTTGAAGTCGAACTGGAGTCCGTGGCGGACCTTCAGGTCCACATTGTAGCGGCGTGCGAAGATGGTCTCGTCGGTCTCGGCATCCTCAAGGATGAAGTATTCCCTGTAGGATGCGTCCTTGGCGGCGTCGGCCAGTTTCATGGTGTTGCCCTTGTAGAGCTTGCGCGTACCCACAATCTTTCCTGCGGCTTCGGCAGCCTGCTGAAGGAAGTATTCGGAGGAGATGTTCACCCCGTCGAAAGTCTGCTCGTCCACCGGCACATAGACCGAGCCTTTGTGGTACTTGCGGAACGTGCCCTCGAACAGGGCGGCGCGGGATTTCAGGGCGAGGGCCGCATCCTTGGACACATGGTACACGGCATCTGAAGGCCACCGGGCCGGCAGCAGGTCGTAGGCCTTGTCCAGGTCTTTCATGACCATGAGCATCACGTAGCCGCGGGGATCGCGGGGCTTGTTCAGGTCTTCGGTGTCGGAGGAGCCTATCACGTGGTCGTACCAGGGGATGTCGCCGTACTGGCGCACCTTCTCGAAGTAGAACAAGGCACGGAAGAAGTAGCAGACGCCGTCGTAGCGGTTCCTGACATTGACATCGGTGCACTTGTTGTTCTCCAGCATGTAGTTGATGTTCCTGAGGGGCTTCCATGTGTCGGCGCTCCAGGATTTGGATGAAGGAGTGCGGGTGCCTTTCTGGACGGCGCTCAGCGAGGAGGACGAGCCGTTGTCGTCGGCATTGAGCTCCGCAAGGTCACCCGGATTCGGAAGGATATCGGAGTAGAATTTGTTGGCCCAGAGGTCGAGCTCTTTCTCTGAAGAGAAATAAGTGTCCGGAGAGAGACTGGCCTGGGGCGACTTTGTGAGGAAATCCTCGCAGGAAGACATGGCCATGGCGGAGGCCAGAAGGACGAACGGTATTATAATCTTTTTCATAATCGTCAGAATGTTACGTCAATACCGACAGAGAAAGTCTTGGAATACGGATAGGTGCAGTCGTCGCTGATGGACGTGGTCGCAACTTCCGGATCTATGTACTTGGTGGCCTTCTTCAGGGGAGAGAGATAGAAGAGGTTTTCTCCGGAGAAGTAGATGCGTGCTTTGTCCAGCACCTTGGTCTTGATGGGAAGGGTGTATCCGACGGTCAGGTTCTTCAGGCGCAGGTAGGCGGCGCTCTGGAGATAGAAGTCGGAGGTGACCAGGTTGGCTTGGGTGGCGATACGGCCGCGCTGGCGGGGGTAGATAATGTTGCTGTTGTCGGCGCCGGGCTCTGCGGACCAGCACTTCTCACTGAAATCTGTCGGGACGAAGGTGGGACGATGGTAGGAGTAAGGGCCCCAGAAATAGATGCAGTTGTAGTTCGGCATCCAGTCCATCTTGCCCACGCCCTGGAAGAAGACGCTGAGGTCGAAGCCGAACCAGCTGAAGTCGCCCTTGAACGCGTAGTTGTAGCGGGGGCGGGAGTTGCCGATCACGGTCCTGTCGCCAGGTTTGTCAAGCGTATTGTCGCCGGTGTTGATCTTGGAGTCTCCGTTGAGGTCCTTGTAGATTAAATCGCCCGCCATCAGGTGGTTCCACGGGGCCACCTGGCCCTTGATGCCTTTGTTGACGGTGGAGAAAGAATCTATGCTCTGCTCATAGGCGGCGGCCTCTTCGTCGGTGGCGAACACCCCGTCCGTCTGATAACCCCAGATATCGCCCAGGCGCTTTCCGACGTAATTTTCGCTCAGCAGGTTCGAAGGATTGTCGAAGCGGGTGATGTGCGTGACGAAGTCGCCGAGGGTGGCGGTGATGCCGTAGTACATGGGCTGTCCGGCCACGACGGGATGGTCTTTCCAGCTGATTGCCAGTTCGTAACCCTTCGTACGGAGGTCGGCGGCGTTCTCTTTCGGAGCGGCCTCTCCATAGACGTACGGCAGGGTCTTGCCGGCGGTGAGCATGTTCTTGGTGTCACGGATGAAGAAGTCGGCGTTGAGGGTAAGGCGGTCCCTCAGGAAGCCGAGGTCGATGCCTATATTCTTTGAAATCACGGTCTCCCATGTCAGGTTGCTCGACACGGGCGCGTCTGCGTAGGCATAGCCTGCGTTGTTGAGGCCGTCGAAGGTGTAGCCGCTCAGCAGACCGGTCTTCAGCTCTTCCCAGTAGTAGTAATTGTCGACCTGCTGGTTGCCGAGGGTACCGTAGCTGACGCGGATCTTGGCGTTGCTGACGTAAGCCTTGAGGGGCTCCCAGAAGGACTCTTCGCTAAGGCGCCATCCGGCGGAAGCGGAGGGGAAGAAGCCCCAGCGGTGCCCCTTCGGGAAACGCGATGAGCCGTCGTAGCGGCCGCTCACTTCCAGCAGGTAACGGCCCTTCCAGTCGTAGTTCACACGGCCGAAGAAACCGAGGGTCCTGTAGGAAGAAATGGCCTGGGAGGCCTTTTCGATTTCACCGTTCGCCATGTTGATGTAGGAAAGCACATCGCTCAGGGAGCCTTTCTGCTGGATGGTGATGCTGGAACCCAGATAATCGTCGAAGTTGGCGCCGAGGGTGGCCGCGACATGATGGCCGGCGCCGAAATTCTGGTTATAGGAGAAATAGGCGTTCGCCACCAGGCCGTCCTGGAAGTAGCGGTACTCGCGGGTGAAGTCGTACACCGAACCGTTGGTGAAGAGTCCGCCGGTCATGCCGTTGCCGACATACATGCGCTTGTTGATGTTGTCGTAGCTGTTGGCAGTCGGGAGGCTGCGGAAATTGGCGCGGCGGTCCCTGCGACGGTAGGTGACGTCGGTGATGAAGTCAAGTCCCTTGAATATGTGGGCCGTGAGCCTGTTGGTCCAGGTCCAGTAGTTGTTGATGTTGGAGTTGTGGCTGCGGCCGTCGAGGAAGGCGCCGGCACGTCCGGACATCATCGGGGAGGTGGCGTCGGCCATGAATCCGGGGTACATTGCTATGGTGCCGTCCGGGTTGTAGGGCACATAGTTCGGGCCCACGTTCTGGGTCACGTTCCAGAGAATACCCTGGCTGACGTAGCCGGTGGAGCCGTCCATTTCCCAGAAGCCGCCCCAGTCGTAATCGGTGCGCTCCAGGCTCACGTTGGATGCGTAGTTGAGCCAGGAAGCGATGTCGGCGTCGACCTTGGCGCGCAGCGAAATGCTGTTGAAGATATCCTGCGCCTTGGCGGCAAAGAGGCCTTCCCGGTAGAGGTAACGGGCGGATGCGTAGTAGCGGGTCTTGTCGGTGCCGCCGCGCACGGTGATGTTATGCTCAGTCTCGGGACGGGTGCGGTTGAACACGAACCCGTATCAGTCGAAGTTGCCCAGATACACGTAGGTGTAGGTGCCGGTCTCGTCCGGGACCACCCAGGGACGGGTGGGGTCTTCGACCACGTCGTTGCGGCGCTCATAGAGCATCTGGATCTGCTCGTCGGAGTAGGTCCAGGCGCCGTAGCCCTTGAAGGTCTTGTAGAAATCGTTCATCAGGGTCACGTAATCGTAGCCGCAGGTCATGAAGTCGGTGGACGTGGTGTTGGCGGAGATGCTGAAACGGCCGTTGTAGGTGATTTTCGCATCGCCGGCGCTGCCGCTCTTGGTGTTGATCAGGATCACGCCCGCAGAGGCCTTGGCGCCGTAGATGGCGCAGGCGGAAGCGTCCTTAAGCACGGAGATGCTCTCGATGTCGTTGGGGTTCACCTGGGTGAGGGAGCTCTCGATTCCGTCCACGAGGATGAGCGGGGAGCCGCTGTTGAGGGAGAGCTTGCCGCGGACGTTGACGCTGTAGTTGGTGCCGTCGATGGAGCCGCTGGAGTTGGTGATCACGAGCGAAGGGTCGGCGCCCTGGATAGCCATGGCGGTGTTGGTGACGGGGCGGAAGTTGAGCTCCTTGCCGTCGATCACGGACACCGCGCCGGTCAGGTTGACCCGCTTCTGGGTGCCGTAGCCCACGACGACCAGTTCGTCGAGGACGTTGTTCTCAGAGGTCATCACCAAGCTGAAGGGCTGGCTTTCCTGGCCGGTAACAGTGAATTCCTGGTCATCGAAGCCCAGGTAGGAAACCGTCAGGACCACAGGGAAGGAAAGCTTGTCGATGATGAACGCACCCGACTCGTCGGTCAGGGCATAATTGCCGGATTTCTTGTCGATTACGGATGCGCCGATGAGCGCTTCCCCGTAACGGTCCACGACCACTCCCCTGAAGGAGGTATCGGGCCTCGTCGCATCCTGGGCGCCGAGAAGCATCGGCACCAGAAGTGCGATCGACACCAGCGTAGCGCAAAGGATGCGCAGGTGGCTTGTTTTATTCATCGTGTAGTTATTGGTTAGAAATATTGGTTATACTTGCATTGTCAGTTTTATTATTTTGCAAATATAATCTTTTGGAATTTCTATTCCAATAATTCACACTCAGATATTACCGAGACGAATGTAATCGGGGTAATAGCAGTCCTCTTCTATGATTTCGGTGCTTTCGTAACGGTGTCCGAAGCCATCCGTCGCCACCACTTTCACGGATGCGGAAGGGTTCTTCATCTTGTACTGGTACATGTGGTAGCAGTGATCCATATAGTCGCTGTTGGACGGCTGGAGCTTGCCGCTCTTGAACCCTTTGCCCAGCACGCCCAGATGGTAGGCCTGTGCCCACCAGTCCTGGGAACTCTGCAACCCATATGTGACCGTGGAATACATGGCATCATCATGGGTCTCCTTGTTTTCCGGCATCAGAGTGGCCTCGCCGGCAAGCACATCGTCTTCATAGACTTCCACCTTCCAGTTCACGTCGCTGTTGAACACGTTGATCAGCAGCACGTCGGAGGGATGCGGGTTCTGGAAATAGATGTAGGAGCCGCCGTACTTCACTCCGCCGCGATAGATGCGCATCTGGTAGTCCCTGGTGTTCATATGGTTGTTGACACCGATGAAGTAGGAGTCCACAATCCGGGTGCCGGAGAATTCATAGACATGATAGCCGTTGGGAGCTCCGTCCACGGCGAGGTTGGACCACCAGAAGATGCCGCACAGCGCTTCGTGGACATGCTCATATATGCCGGAGCCATCCACATCGGGTACGTTCTTGATATAATGGGTATGTGCGGAGAAAATCTCTGCATGGGAGAAGCACTTAAGCAGCGCCATCACCTTTGACACGTTGTCCCCGTTCAGGCAGGAACAGACGGGAATATGGACGCAAAGCACGACCGTTTTGCCGGAAGGGACGTTGGCGAGGTCTGCGGCGAGCCACTGGTACTGCTCATCGGTGAATCCACCGCGATACTTACGGGGCTCCGTGCTGTTGGTCCAGATGATATTCCGCATACAGACGAAGTGGACATCTCCACGGTTGAAGGAAAAGTTGATGGGGCCGAAACAATCCTCGAAAGCGCGCTGTGCCTTTAAGAACAGCGTACTTGAGGTGGCGTCCGTCTTCAGCTCATTTCCGGAAGATGTGTAGAAATAAGTATAATCGTGGTTGCCAATGGTCTGGAACACCGGCATATTGATCTTGCTGATGTAGGATCGCATGGTAGGAAGGCCTCCGGTAGAGTTGCGGCTGTCTTCGTTATATATGACATCCCCAAGGGTAATGGCGTAGCAAGGCAGTGAATACCCTGCAGCGCAGGCATTGATGGCGGGCACGGATTCGTCCCTGAAACGGTCCGAATTGACGAGCGTCTGGCTTTCGCGCTTGGTGTTATGTGCCTGGGGGTCGGCGAGGGCGAACAGGATGAAACGGTCCTCGACCGCCTGGCGTTCAAGCGTGAAGTCGTAGACAGAGTTGCCCGCAAGCTTACGCTTGTAAAAGTCCGGGCAGCCGTCGGCATTCTTGGAGATTACGGCATCGGCAGGCATGGAGAGGTAGAAATACCATACGTCATCGCCATCCGGGAGGGTATAATGGCCCTGGGCGTCCGTCACGGCAACGTCGAAGCCGTTGGATACGCTGATGCCCGCGGCAGGAGAGCCGTCAGACCAGCGCACGTGGCCTTCTACCTGGGTAATCGCCTCCGCTGCCGTGTTGCAGACGGCATAAATGGTATGATTGGACGAAGAATTGCCCGTTCCGGCCAGCCATGAGGTATAATTGGCCTTTGTGATAGTGACGTCGTTGCCGCCGAGCGATATGGTGCCCTCAACGCTCACGGGGCTGCCGGAGGTGCCGACATAGGTCTTTGCAGAGGTGCCGCTATAATATCCGACAACCATTCCCACGCTGCCGTTCGCAACGGCAACGCTCTCAAGCCTGCAGTCGACGGAGCATTCCTGGCCATAGGTGGCGCCATTGTTGCTCAGGTTGCCGATGAGTCCGCCCTGCGCATAAAGATCCACCTTGCTGCTGATGTCGCCGGTATTGCTGCTGCCCGACAGGGTGTGGCCCAAGGCGTGGAATGCGCACACGCCGCCGGCGGTGGAAGTCGGAGATGTGGATTCAATGCTGATCTCACCTTCGTTGCGGCAGTTCAGGATGCGGCCCGTTCCGGCCTGGATGCCGGCAAAACGGCCCTTGCCGGAGCCATAGACCGTAATTGTGCCTGTATTTACGCAGTCTTCGGTGCGGTTGCTTATGCTTTGAGCCTCCTTGCCCGGCCATCCGACAATACCGGCCACCGTGGTATTGCCGTCGGTGGCGTCGAAATCGGCCGTTATGCTGCCGTTGTTGGTGCAGGAGATGATGCTGGTGACGTTCTGCCCGGGAGAATAGAATTCGCCGCCGCAGATTCCGCCGATGTCGAGAAGCACACACTTGGAGGAAGCACTGTGGTCTGTGGTCCGGGCAGTAACGATGATTGGGCCGTTGTTGATGCAGGATCTCACTTCCCCGCAGGGAGACCCCACGATACCGCCAATCTGAGGTCTCTCAAAGTCTGAGGTAACCGCCTCGATTGAGCCGAAAAGGAAGTTGACTTCACCACTGTTGGTGCAGTCAGCGGCAGAAAAACCGGTATATCCATATCCTGCTATGCCGCCAAGGCTAACAAGCGCGTTGGAAATGTTGCCTATCTTAGACGAGCCGGCAGGATGGCTTGCACTGAAGCTCACTTTGCCGCTGTTGCTGCAGGCGCTGATGGCGGCAGTCTGGTAACCGGCGATGCCTCCGATGCCCACGCCCTTCACGGAGGAAGAGCAGACGAAGGAAAGGCTGCCCTCGTTGGAGCAGGAAGTGACGGGGCCGTATGAATAAGCTGCAATGCCTCCGATAACGACCGGTTCCGTGGATGCGCTGCTGCGGCTGATGCTGACGGATGCTTTGTTGACCACCCCTTCGATGGTGCCTTCATTGCTCAGCACCACAGGGGAGAACACGCTGGCGGAAGGCTCGAAGGAACCCTGCACCGTGAAATCCTTGAGCGAGCCGGAGTTGGATGCGAACAGCGGGGCGCCGGGGTTGGAGATGGTGTGCCCGCGGCCGTCGAAGACGCCGTTGAAAGAAGGCGCGGAGACGGATTCGCCCTGAAGGTCTATGTCGTCCAGCAGGAAGGCGTCGCCGGAAGGAACTGCCAGGAAGGCCCGCAGGGCCGCCGCATCGGCAATTCCGCCCGCCGCATCGGGGCTGTAGGCGAGGCTGGCAGCGTAGAGGACGCCGGCCTCGTAGGCTTTGTCCGGCATTGCGGTACGGCTCATGCTGCCGCCGCCGGAGTCGGTCACGACGACCTGGATGCCGCTCTTTGTATAATCACCGGGGGCGATGACGACGAACCAGGACTTCCCCAGCTCCACGCCATCCTTTGCCGTCATTTCGAATCCTCCCACCGACACGCCGGCAATGCGCTCGCTGCCGCTGCCCGTCAGGGTCAGGCAGAATATGGAAGCCTGCGGCAGGAACGGCAGCGTGGGCGTCGAGGAAGAAGCCCGCATCAGGAAGGCCGAGGGGTCGTAACTGCCCTCCACATAAGTCTGGGAGGCGGGGATCCCGCTTGCTCCGGCCGGATAGACGGCTTCATAGGGAGCCGACACACCCGCTACGGTGAATGTGGCGCTGCGCCCGCCGGCCTCCGCGTCCGTCAAAGGGTCGGAAGCCACGCCGTTGACGGCTATGGCATCGCCTGCGCACCAGTGGTTTGGCCAGGCACTCCCCTCCTTGGCGCCGAGGGCCGTCTTCGTGGCGGGCATCTCCGCCACAAAGCACACATCCTCCCCCGCCGGCACGGCCGGGTCGTCCGTCTGCATCTCCCTCCCGCAGGAGCACACCATAGCGGCCATCGCCGCAAAGCAAAGAAACCTTCTCATAATAACAAAAAAGCAGCACGCATTTCTTCGTACTGCTTACCGCAAAAAAGAGTTTGAAAAAGACTTATCTCAAACCATTCACCTCTTCTTCAGACAAACCGGTGCACTTTGATATTAAGGACGAATCACAACCGTTAGCAATCATTGCACGGGCGATCTCAAGACGACCCTTTTCCAAGCCCTTTTCCAAGCCCTCTTTGAGCCCTTCTTCGCGACCGACGCGTCTTTGGAACTTGATTCCCATCGCTATGCTCTGTTGGTCCATCATATCCTTTCGGTATTTGCGTTTCTCTGACGGCGTAAAATTAGCGATTTCAGCCGATTTAAACAAATCCCGGAAATATTCCGTATCCAACTGCGGCGGAATCTCTTCCAGATTCTCGATGTTCAGCATCACATAGCAGAAGTTGTCGACGAAGCTCGCTTCCGGCGTAAGAGCTTTTGAGAAAGCTTTTGCGGGGCTTTATCTCATTTTTGCGGCGCGACGTGAATGTGGATACCTCCAGATTCACGTCACAAGCCAATTTCGAGCGTTATCGCCTAAAAACGGCCGCTGACGTGAACAAACGGGCTGCAGCATTCACTTCCCGAGCACGCGCTATAATCAAGACAGCAGCCCAAACCAACAATCAGAAAAAAAGGTTTTTGCGGTAAGCAGTATGTCAAAGAACGTTGTGGGGGAGATGCCCGGTCGGAGCCGGGCATGACGTTTCCCCTTTCGTCATTGCCGGCCGCGACCGGCAATCCTGGCACCCCGGGCGCCGGTCAGGGCGCCTGGGGCAAAAAGAGTTTTACAAAGTTATGGTATCAGGTTCCACGACGGAGTTGTCAGAGTTGGTACCTGCCGTGCAATTTCGGTTAGAACCATTATGACCAAAGACATTGGAAGCTGTAATGTCGCTGGCTGATTGTATAGTAATATAATATCCTGAGCTTGCTGCCTGGAGACGGGTACCAGAACCAACTTTACAGTTTGTAATATTAATGGTAGGTCCAGTTCCACTGCCCTTATTACTACAGAATATGCCGGCTGGTGTTGTGGTGCTGTTAGGGCCTCGCATGGTTCCACTCACAGTGCAATTGGTAAATGTCTTCGTGCCTGTTCCGACATTACCCACAAGGCCTCCAGTGTAGTTCGTGCCACTGGCACCGTTACTATTCACTGTTCCTTTATAGGTCACATCATGAATCTCCTCAATCATCATTTCGCCCGCGATGCCTCCAATGCGGTTTGTGCCGGTAGTGCTGCGGAACCTGATATTGGCGATACATTTTGACCCGGTAGGGTTGACATCGGTAAAGCCGGTGATGCCACCTACGCAGTACCTGTGATATAACTTACCGCTATTAACAGAACCTGTAGAGCCCATGGTAATATTTCCGGAGTTTGTACAGTTCTTCAGCTCCTTTCCACATTTTCCATCGTCATTCTTTCCACCTCCGGCAATGCCTCCCACATAGGAATCTGTACTGCCTGCTTCGCCACCAAAATCGCCAGGCTGGAGTGTGATTGCACCAGTATTGGTGCACCCGGTGATGGTCTGGGAAGTACAGGCAGCCTTGAACCAGCCTCCAAGAATACCGCCACACCTCAGATAGCCGCTCTTTGCCATAGAGGCTCCACTTGCAGAAAGATCACCACTATTGTAAGTATTATCAATTACAGATGAATTGGCAAAAGCACCGGCAATGCCTCCAATGAAGATATAGGTCTTCGCGCCGCCGATTGTAATGTCTCCCTCGTTCCGGCAATTGGAGAAGTTAGAAACTGCTCCTTCGGCATAGGCCACAACACCGGCGAAGGCCGAATCCTTAGAGTCAGACGCCTCTGTGACATCACCGTAGTTGATATTCTTGTTGTCGCCGGAAGCGGAAAGGTCTGAGCCGACAGCCCAGCCGACAAGTCCTCCTACGCGGCAGTATGTATCACCAGAGCCAGAAACGCCAGAGTTCGTCACATCCCCATTGTTAATACACTTGCTGAAGGTGACAGAATTAGCATATCCTGTTAAACCGCCAACCGTAATGATGCCGTTTGTGGTGTCGCTGGAAGCGGTGGCGTTGGTAACAGGTGCATTGTTGGTGCAGTTGGTCATGGTGCCGCCATTGAAATAGCCGACCATACCGGCAATGAAGATGTTTCCGTTCACTGACGACGCGCTGCTGAAAGCAACAGAGCCATTGGTAACACATCCGGAGATGGTAGCATCCTCTGCAGATCCGGCGAGTATGCCAATGTTGTTCATGGCGTCGGTGATACTCAAACTGGAACTCAGAGTGAGATCGCTGACCGTGCCGGTAAACTTGGCAAACAGAGGTTTTGCAAGCCCGCTGATTGTGTGATTGTTACCATTGATAATTCCATCAAAATCCGCAACAGGATAAAGGGCGTCAATCTCTTCAACCTGAGCGGATGTAAGAGCGATATCAGCCGTCACATTTCCCTGGATGGTCTTCCCAGGTTCGCAAGCGGTCAGGAAATCCTTGAAAGAAGTGAAATCGTTGATATCCATAACCGCATCGATAGTGCCCTTGTCTTTCAGGCTTACGATGGAAACAACCACATCGCTGATATAGCAGCGATTCTTTGCATTCTCCAGGGAGCCGATAAGGAGCTGATGATCAGACTCCACCTTGCTAATCGTAACAGACTTCGTTTGCCATGATTTGACTGAGGTAATACCAAGGGCATGGCCGTCAGACAGGGAGGCACCGGTATATTTCTTATAGGAAGAGCTGGAAAGATTGTCGGTGCCGTCTATTGTAAGACCTTTCTCCGCAAATACGGCAACGTCACTTCCGCTGGACTCATACCTGCTGGCAGTCACAGTGACCTCAATGGTAGCCTCTTTACCCGCGGGAATACCGGAGAGGGCAGGCGTTACAATGTGGGTACGACCGGAAGAAGTAGATAAACGCAGATAACCAGCGCCATAGTAACAGGAACTGCCTCCAAAGAAACCCCAGCCATTGGAAAGGCGACTGCTGCCAAGATCCCAACCGGCACCGATAACACGGTCACCGTAAGGGCTATAACCGTCTATATCTTTTTCATAAGAGCCAGCGGGATTAGCTCCAGAAGGGATGAAAGGAAGCACTTTAGAACTTGAAGGTTTAAAGCCGGCAGCTCTGGCAATTTCATCCGGGCCCGCACCAATTTCGCTGAAATCCTCGGCAAGGATAACATCGCCGACAGTGGCATTAGTTACTGTTGTAGCATCGACAACGGTGAAGGCCTCAGTGGTGGCGCTGACAGGATCGGATGATACGCTGGAAGCTGTGTCCGTAGCGACAAACCAGTATTCGGTAGCCGGGTTCAGACCGCCGAAGACGAAGCAAGGGGTCCTGTCGTTCCAGCAAGCATGATCTGCATCGATACTGTGGGATACCACAAGATTAGAACATGCAGAATCGCTGTACAGGGCGATAGTGTAAGGCTTTGCACTGTCGTCATCCACCGAGCCGCCATAAGTCCATGTAAACACGGCACTGCTGGAAGACACGCTCTTGACGCTGGCGGTGATGCCGGGCTCCTCAAGGGCCTTGATGGTGACCGTCATGTCACTGATGTTCATACGGGCTGTGTTGGCTGTAATGTCAGCAGCGGCACCAAAAGCCAGACGTGCACCCTTGGACACGCCGGTGAGGGTGACGGTATATTCCTTCCACGCTACAGCCTCATCAAGAGTAATAGGAGCGACGTTGGTGGAAAGATCCAGCGTATTCGTCTTTGTGTCGTCAGTCAACTCGTTGCAGGTGCCTGCAGGCTGGACAGCCACTATAGCATCCATAGTAGCGTACGTTCCGTTGGAGCTGCAATAAGGGCAGGCGGTCACTTTCACTTCCAGAGTTGCCAGTTTGCCGTCGGGAATATTGTCCAGTGCCGGAGTCACAAGGTGTGTGACTTTGCTGTTGCCGACAAGTTTGATGTAGCCGGGATGGATATAGAGGTTCGCATTTGCACCCTGGGCCCAGTGGGCAAGGCGGCTGGCGGCCAGAGCCGTGCCCTGGCTGGAGAGAACCTTCTCACTGCTTGTAGCAATAGCCCGGAATGAATCGACATCATTATTGGCGAAAGAATCCGTGGAAGTGGGGAAGAAGCCCACGCCTCTTGTGATCACTTCGCTGTCCCAGCGGAGCTCGCTGAAGTCTTCGGCAAGGATAATTTCATCCACGGCAGCAGGAGTGCTGGACACCTCGACGACAGAGAACGCCGCAGTGGTGACCTCAAGGACATTGCTGTCTTTACCGGGATTGGACACCTTCACATAATACTTGGTGCCGGCGGTAAGACCGCTGATACAGAACCTCGGGCTGGCGCCGCCCCAGCAGGAATCGCCCGCAGGCACGGTGTAGCTGTCCACAAGGGCTGTGCACGCATCATCGGAGTACACACCTATAGAGTACTCAACGGTGGGGGCGTTGTCCCAGCAAATGATTGCAGTGGAGCTTGTGATACCCTCTGCTGTGATTGTGATATCTTCAAATGATGCTACATAAGCAAGAGTCGGGGCCGCGAACATCTTGCCTGCGGTGAGGGCGGACGAGACAGTCGCATTCTTGGTCATGGAGCCGCCGTCGGAGTCGAAGATTTCGAACTTGACCTGGCCGCTCAGGCCTGCGGGCACGCAGATGAAGAAGTCTGCGGGCTCTGAGCCCAGGGCCACGGGAGTAGCGGCCACCATCTCGACAACGTTGGACACAGTGGCCGGAGTGTAGTTGCTGAAATCCGTGGTGAACGAGCCGCTCAGGGCACTTCCGTCAGGGCCGGTGAGCTTGACTTTGGTGATGGATGCGGAACCGGTCAGGCTCAGGTGGATGATGCTCACGCAAGGAGAAAGGAACACGTCGCCTGCTACCGTGCTCTTGCCGCCCATCAGGAACGCTGCGGGGTCGTAGGAACCTGCGACATAGTTCTGGGTTGCGGGGACGGTGAGTGTTGCGGAGCCAGCGCTGTATTCCGAGACAGCTGCAGCGGGATAAGCAGCACACAAAGGAGCGTCAATGACACCGGTGAAGGTGAAAGTTGCCGAGGATTTGCCGTCGGCTTCAGAGTCGAGGGCATCGGAGGTGACGCCGTTGACGCTGATCTGGTCGCCGGCTTTCCAGTAGTTGGGCCAGGAGGTGCCGTCTTTTTCGCCGAGGGCGGTCTTGGAAGATGGCGCCAGGGTGGCGCTGATAGAGGTGCGGATGTTTTCGGGACCGGCTATTTCCTTTTCACAGGAAGCAGCTGCGATGATGCAGAGTACTGCAGCAGAAATGAGATAAATCTTTTTCATAAGGCAATACTTTTATTCCCAAATGATCACATCTGGATCTTCATTAATAGGATCAAGTCTTGTGCTGTTGCACAAAACCGAGGCCTCTTCGTCAAGCCATCGCTGGCATTGAGGCATGATGTAGCTTTGTTTTGTTCTCATATATGAATGTATAATATTGAATTATTCGTCAAGCCAAGTGCCGAGTTTCTGGTAAATATAACTTGCCATCGCTTCCATGCCTGAGGCATTGGGATGGGGGTTGCTGTATTTGGGGATGGACACGTTGTCTCCGAGAAGATCCGCGACGCGCACCTTGCTGTCCCCGAAGTGCTGGGCGATGAGCTTGATGGCATCGCCCTGCCCGCCCCTCAGGTAATCACCGATGACGCACACTATCTTTGCGGAAGGATGCCTGGTCTGGACCATCTTTATCAGACGTGTGTAGGCGGAGCAGAAATTGCTGCCGTCCAGGGCATCCGCAGCGCTGACGGTCGTTGCCGCGTCGGCTGCGGCAAAGATGGCGTCGAGGGCCGCCTGCGAAGATGAGGGGAAGGCGGACTCAGACATAGACACACCGGTGATCAGCTCCTCCGAGGTGCCGTACCAGCTGGTGTGGCCGTAATCATTCGTGCCGCCGTGGATAAGGACTATGTCGGGGTCGCCGATGCCGAGCGTCTGCAGCCTTGTGCCGAAATCCCAGCCGTACCAGTAGGCGGACGAGTCGCCGGTGGAGTTCTGCACCACTGTGGTGTTGCCGGCGGAAATGTTCTTCTCGAACTTGCCGGTGCTCATCTTGTTGTAAATCAGATTGTACCACCAGGTCTTGTCCACGCTGGACACGTCGCCGTCGCTCTTGGGATAATATGCTCCGCCTTTGGTGGTGTCGCACCAGCCCTTGAACGTGGATATGGAATCCCCTATCACGCTCACCTTGGTGGTGCGGTTACCGTCTTCGATGGCAGTTACCGTTACGGTGATGTCGCTGATGTATGCGCGGCCCTTTTTACTGTCTCCGGTATGCTTTCCTCCGAAAGCGATCCTGTCTCCGTTATGGAGGACTAAGCCGGAAACGCTCTTTGTGGCCCAATCCGTATTGGAGAAGGATATTTCCTGATAGAGAGTTTGATCTGTATCATCAGGCCAGTCAAATGCCGCTGTGTGTGCGCTGGGATTGGCCTTGGCCAGCTCCGGATTCAAGACAACCACGCCCCAGTCGGCATCCTGGCTGGAGTTGAGACGGGCAGCCGTGATGGTCACAGTTACCGTGGCTGTCTTTCCGTCGGGAATCTTGAATTCAGGGGTAAGAATCCAGCCTCTGGAGGAAGAAGTACCCAACTTGAGATATCCGGGATGTATATAGACGTTGGTATCGGAGAGCCAGTCCTTGAGACGACTGTTGTTGAGCGCCGTTGCCGGGCCCTTGAAGGTCATTTCACCGCCGCCGGAATAGTGATAACCGTTGTAGATATAGCTGCCGGTATTGGTTTCACTTGTCTTCACCTCCGTGTTTGCGAAACTCGAGTTGTCGTTGGGACGGAAACCCACCGCAGTAGTGATGTGATCGAATTCCCAGCGGATTTCCCCGAAGTCTTCGGCCAGAGCCACGCCGGTGCCGGTGATTGATTCAGGCATTTCCACAACGGTAAACGCATCCGTGGTGGCTTTGACGGCATCGGATTCCAGATTGTTGGTGGTGTCCTTGACCTTGAGCCAGTAATCCGTGGAAGGCTCAAGTCCTCCAAATACATACTTGGGCTGTTTGCTTCTCCATGCGCCAAGGTCGGCCGGGAAATCAAAGGACTGGTCCACAATGGTGCACGCTTTGTCTTTGTACAAGGTGGCGGTGTAGGCGTTGGCGACATCGGCCGCCGCACCGTTGCCTTCCGTCCAGGTGAATATCAGTGTTGACGAAGAAGATGTCACCAGGCTGGCTTCGACGGGAGCCTTCTCGGGTATGTCGTCGATGCTTACGACCTGCACCTTGACGTCGTTCAGGAAGAAGCGGTTCTTTTTATCCACGTTCTGGTATGAACCGAAGAGCAGGCAGCTGTTGGCGGTCACGCCTTCTATTCTGATTGTCTTGGTGGTCCAATTCTTCACCTGAGCCTCAAGAGGATAGCCGTCCTCAAGCGACGCGCCGGTGAATTTACCGCCCTGACTCGAGAATTTGGGGCTTGTGCTCTCCGTCTGGTCGGGGGCCAGGGCAAGCGTCAGGGAAGTAAAGTCGTTGACGAACACCGCGACATCGTTTTCACTGCTGTCATATTTGCTGGACGTCACGGTGACATCTATAGTCGCAAGCTTACCATCCGGGATACCGGACAGAGGCGGCGACACGATGTGCGTGCGGGCCCCTGATTCCGAAGAGCCGACACGCAGATATCCTGCGTAGCTGTACACGGAACTGTTGCCGAAGAAGCCCCATTTGAACAGCCTCTTGTCGGAAGTCACTTTGCTCTCTCCGTAGATACGGCTCCCGGTAGTGTTATACAAATGGAATTTTCCATCGTCTATAGTCTGGTTACCGCTCAGCAGGTCCAAAGTCTTGCGGGCAGGGATGAAGCCGCCTGCGGTTGCAAGCATGTCCGCTCCCCAGCCGATCTCGCTGAAGTCTTCGGCAAGGATAACGTCTCCCGCTGCGGCATTGCTGACCGTGGAAGGATCTACCACGGTAAAGCTTTCCGTCGTGCCTTCCACGGGTTCGGAGGCATCGCCATTCTTGGCGTTTGTGACCTTGAACCAGTAGCTGGTGGCAGGCTGCAGGCCTCCGAATGTGAAGCGGATAGGATTACCACCCCAGCAGTCTGCATTGGCGGGAACGTCAAAGGAGATCTGCAGGTCGGTGCAGGATGCATCTTTGAAGAGCTCCAGTTTATAAGGCACCTCGGCATCTTCGGCCGCTGTGCCGCCCACGGTCCAGCTGAATACGAGCGAAGAGGAGCTGGAACTATGGAGTTGCGCAACAGGCTTGACGCGTTCTGTTTCGTTCTTGTATTCACTGACGGAGAATGCCTTCGGACGGGTCATTTCTTCGGTGTAGACCTTGCCGTAGCGGTCGGTGACCTTCACCGTGACGGGAGTGTCGGCGGCCGAGGCTGTGGCCTGGAAGAAATGACGCCATTTGGCCGTGCTGAAAGTGGTCGTGTTATATTTGTTCAGGCGGGGAATGGTCATCGCATAGATGTGGAGCGGGTCATATACCCCGACCTCGGACACCTGGAGAGGGTTGCCGTCTTCCGAAATCTCCACCTTCCAGTCATCGTCGTAGTCCCATACGTTCACCAGGATGACGTTGTCGCCATAGCTCTGGATGTGGTTGTAGTATTTGGGATAACCGGAGTGGGATGAAAGGTCCTCGGTAATGGTGGCTTTCACCTGGTTCATATCGTAGGCGCGGAACTGATATTCCGGGCTCTGGCAGGCCGCCTGGTAGTAATGGGTGCAGTCGGTGCCGTTGACGGTCCATTTAGTGAAACCGCCGGGGGCGCCGTCCTGGGCAACGTGGATGCCGGGGGTGATATAGCCGCTCCACCACCAGCTGGCGCAGACGGCACCGCTGTTGTGCTCTGTGAATGTCGGAGTCCAGTTGCGGTTGAAGAGATTGTGCGTGTGCCCGCTGAGGAACCGCACGTTGTAGCCGTCGAAGATGCCGATGAAGGTGTCCAGGTCGGCGTCCTGGCCGTTGAGGGTTTCGTTCCAGCTGAGGCCGGAGGGACGCGCCAGGGGCTCATGAGACGTCACGAACACCGGTGTGGACTTGTCCACGTAGGACAGGTCTTTCTTCAGCCATTCCAGCTGCTCGGCTGTGTAGTTCTTCGCATACTTGCTCCTGTTGTCCTGGCCGGGCTCCACATCGGTGAAGTCCATGTTGTCCAGCACTATGTAGTGGATCCTGCCGAGGTTGAAGGAATAGTAGTCGGGGGCGAGATTCTGGGTGTACTTGAGGCACTTGAGGTAGTCTCCGCCGACTTCCATCTCGTTGTCGTGGTTGCCCATAGTGTGGAAGAACGGAATGCCGAAGAAATAGCTGTTGACCGTGGTCAGATAGTCGCCGAAGCTGTAGTTGTTGGCAATCCAGTACATGTCCCAGGTCATGTCGCCGAGGGTGAGCACATACACCTTGCCGGGAGTCGCATCCATATGCTGGCGTATCGATCCGGCCACTTTTTCAAACTGGGCCAGGTCGCCGGTGCGGCGCGCCAGATGCATGTCGCCGAACAGGAAGAGGGTGTAGTTGTCGTTGTCGGACTGCACGAGCTCGAAGTCCACCTGCTCGGCCTCGTCAGCGCCTTTGGAGAGGGGCTTCCATATCTTCGGCAGCACGCCGTCCACGGGAGCCTCATAGCCGGAAGGAATTGTCATGAACACGTAGTTCCATTTCTTGTCCGACTGGAGGCTGTAGCGGCCGTCCGCGTCGGTCTGCACGATGTCGATACCGTCCGAAATGAGTACGCCGGGCACGCCTGCGCCGCCGCAGGTCACGGTGCCGAAGATGTTGCCGGAGACCGTCTGGTCGGGCACGTAATCTATTTCGACCTTGTACATCCTGCCGGCCACGTAGGCCTTCGAAGGCATAGCGGTGCGCACCATGCGGCCGCCGTCGGTGTCGGTGATCACAACGCTCAAGCCGCCTGCGGACAGGTCTGCCGGGGCCATGGCGAGGATTATCGGCTCACCGGCGGGCACGCCCTCGGAGGAGCTCACGGACACAGTTTTGGCCGAATCGTCAGTAGGAGCGACGGCGCTGAAATCCGTGTTGAAGGAGCCTGAAAGATACACGCCGTCGCCAAGGGCCTCCAGCGCCACGGATGCTATCTTCACACCGGCCGCCGCATTGGGAACGATCTTGACAAGAGTCACCGCCGTACTGAAGCTGACGCTTTCCGTCTCCGATGAGCCCAGCATCACGAAGGCGGCCGGGTCGTAGGTGCCGGACTGCCAGGTCTGGTGGGAAGGGATGGTCACTGTGGCTCCGCCATCGGACCAGTTGCCGGCCGCAGATGCGGGGCAAACGGCACGGAACGGCGCCTGCACGCCGGTCAGCGTGAAACCGGCCTTGGAAGCGCCGGCTGCCTCGCTGCCCAGGGGCTCCGAGGTGACGCCGTTCACGGCAATCATGTCCCCTGCCGACCAGAGGTTGGGATATACGGATCCTTCGGGCTGCCCGAGAGCCGTGCGGGTCTCGGCTATCTCTGCGGAGATAGTCACTTCGTCTCCAGGAATGACGGGACTATCCTGGGCAATTTCCCTGGTACAGGAAAATGCCAGCAGCGCTATTACGGGAATAAAAAACCTTTTCATAGCTCTAACTCCAAACAATACCACCGTCTTCCTCTTCTATGTCCACAAGGTCGCCGGACATGCAGAGTGTCGTGTCCAGCGGCAGTTCCGCAATCTCCACCTGCGGAGTCCTGTAGCTCCGCCGGGGCTGGTCAAAGGTAACAAGTGTCTTCATATCTGTGCTTTGTTAATTGAATACTATGGTCGAAACCACCGGAAGGTGATCCGAGGGGCACCATGCTTTGCCGTTGTAAGTGTACGTAGTACGCACGGTTGTATATTTTGTAGCTTTCAGTGCGCCGCGCGTCATGATGTGGTCGTAGCGCCTTTCCGGATGGTTCTTGGTGAAGGTCTGCCAGGTGTAGTAATAGGAGTCCGACGAGCCGCTCATGGTGCCCTGGTACGTGGCGCAGTCGCCGATGCTGCCGGCCTTGGCAGCGGACTCATATGCGTCCGTCCATTGCTGCAGCAGGATCGTTATCGGACCTGTGTTGTCGCCGTTCTCGCGGTCGGCGCTGTTCATGTCGCCCACCAGTATGCTGCGTTCGGAGCCGGCCATCGCGGAAGTGAATTCATTCACGCCGCCTGCCATGTTCTCTCCCCCGCCCTGGCTTGCCGTGGGAAGATGGGTGACGAAGAACCAAAACGGAGAGCCGCTGAGAAGATGGGTGAAACGGGCCCACACAATGGTGCGCTCCGGGCTGCCGGCATTCTTGTAGGCATCGCGGGCGCTGGAATAGGTGCCGGTGCCTTCCTTCTGCAGCCAAACGTAGCCGCTTTCTTCGAGCCGGAGCACCGAGGCGTCGTAGGCGAAACCGTTGGAATAGGCACAGTCGGCGCTGTAGTTCCAGCCCCACCAGTATGAACGGGAGATGTTGTTGGGCCAGTTGAGCTCCCAGGTGTAGCCCGCCTTGGCAGCGGCTACGGACAGGTCGGCGAAACCGCCGGGCAGGGCGCTGGAGTCCAGCTCGCCGAAGCCTATGAGGTCGGCGTCGGTGCCCACTATAGCGTCGCCAAGGGCATTGTAGGTGGCCTGGTTGCTCATCGAGTGGGCCTCCTCCGTGCGTTTTTCCGGACGCAGGATGTTGTAGTAGGCCACGGTGAGCTCGGCCGGATTGATGGTCGCGGTGTACATCACGCCTGCTTTGTAGGCCTTGGACGGCCTGGCGCTGCGGACAAGTTTGCGGCCGTTCATGAAGGTGATTTCGACGCTGAGGCCGTCGGAGGAGAAGTTGCAGGGGGCCATGGCGAAGGTGATCGGCTCGCCGCCGGGAATACCCGCCGATGAGCTGACCTGCACATAGTTACGGTAGCCGCCGGTGGCCTTCAGGGTGCTGAAATCGGTGCTGAAAGTGCCGGATACTGCCTGGTTGATGTTCGGGCTGCTGAGCTTGACGGACTTTATCTTGAGAGACGGGAGGCACTCCACGGTGAGCCGGAACAATGCGACGGCGGGGGTGAAGCCCACCTTGCCGTCGGCGCCGCGGCCGGTCATGATGAACGCCGCCGGGTCGTAGCTGCCGGGCACGTAATCCTGCTCGGGCGCTATGCGCACGGTGGCGCTGCCGTCGGAGTAGTTGCTGAACGCCGCCGCCGGGTAGCCGGCACAGTACGGGGCCTGCACGCCTCCCACGGAGAATGCGGCTTTCGAAGCGCCGTCCTGCTCGGCTCCGAGCGGGTCGGACGCGATGCCGTTCACGTTGATGGCATCGCCCTCCCGCCACCGGTTGGCCCAGGCAGCGCCCTCCTTGGAGGTCATTGCCGTGCGGGTGTCGGGTAACTCGGCGGTGATGATGGTTCTTTCTGGCGACATACCCGACCCTGCCGGCACGTCCGGCACGACCGCTTCCCTGGTGCAGCAAAGCACCAGCGGCAGAATCATCAGTATGAGCCTGAGCTTCAACATCAGTCAAATGTGATATGTGCTATGACAGGAAGGTGATCGGACGGGCAGCGCGGGTTGTCGTCTTCGGCCGTATATGTCTGGCGTATAGTCTTGTAGCTGCTTGGAGTTAGGCCCTGGGAGTTTCCGTTCCTGGTGAGGATGTAGTCGATACGGCGCCAGGGTTTGTTCTTCGTGAAAGAAGTCCAGGAGTAATAATATTTGTGGCTGCTTCCGTTCAACGTGCCGTCGTATGTCTGATAGAAGGAGGTCAGCTTATCTTCTGTATTCAGCTTTTTCCATACATCCGTCCAATAAGATGTCAATGTTGTATAATTGGGTACGGGATCATGAGGGGAATCTGTCTCCAGGGAGCCGAAGTTCAGGTCGCCGACGACGATAATCGGCAGGGCGCCGTTGACCTTGGCCCTTGCAAAAGTCTCCAGGCTCTGCATGTTGTAGGTGTTTTTCTGCTGATTGGCCGCACTTTCTCCGATGTAGGTATCGAAGTGCGTGACGAAGAAGTAGAACTGTTTGCCGGACACCTTATGTGTGAACTTTGCCCAGACCACGGTGTGGTGGCCGGCGCTGTTCTCATAAGCGTTCTTTGCGGAAGACCAGTAATCATTCTCGGTGTTGCTGATCCACACGTAACCGTCCTCATTCAAGGTGAGGGTGGATTTGTTGAAGGCGAAACCGTTGGCGTAGTCCAATGAGGCTGAATATGAATAACCGCTCAGCCAGTTTCCGTCCCTGTCGGTATCGTTGGGATAATTCAGGTGCCACTCATAGTTGCTGGACATCCCTCCGGCTTCGGCCAGGGCCTTGAGGTCATATTTGCCTCCGGACAGATAGTCGGAATCAAACTCGTTGAAGCCGATGATATCGGCTCCCATGGCGGCTATCGTGGAACCCAGGCAGGCCTTGACATCAGCGCGCTCCATCGAGATATAGTCTGAATAATCGCCGCCGGTCCTGTTGTCCTGCTGTTTAATGTTATAAGTCGCTACCGTAACTCCGGGGCGCGAGGCTGTAGGATCGCCTCCATTCTCGGCGGTAAGCGCACCGATGGAGAAAAGGTTCTCCGTGCGTCCGGCCGCATATGTCTTGCTCTCGAACTCGATGAGGTCGTTGCCCGAAAGGGTGTTGCCGTCGCCCCAGAACTTGAGGCGCATGAATGCGCCGTCGGACTGATAGACAAGGGCCTCGATGCCGGATGCATATGCCTGGGCGGGGATGGCCACGTAGAAGTAGGTGTCCGACCCGGTGAGCGTGACGTTGTTGCAGTTATAGGTGAGCGTGCCTGCCGTGCCGCCGCTCCATGCTCCTGTGAAGCCCTTGCTGCCTGTGGCGAGGGTGAAATTGCCGAATAGCTTCTCGCTGCCGAGGCTGTTAAGCTCGATACGGCTGATTTTCGCACTCCCCTTCAGGGCGAAACGCAGGATGCCGCAGAAGTGGGAAAGCGACACGGTATACTTGCCTCCCGCCTTGACGGCATTGCCGTAGGATGCAGCCGCAGCGCCGTCGATGTTATTCGCCACATAGCTCTGCGTGGCCGGAAGGGAGATGACATTTGCGGAGGACGTGCCCGGACACAGCACCTTGTAGGGAGCCGACAGGGAGGCACTCACCGTGAAATCGACAGTCTTAGTGCCGTTCTCTGCGGCCGTCACGGCATTGTCGGACAGCGAGCCGTTGACGGAAATCCGGTCTCCGGTCTTCCACAGGACCTCATATTTTCCGCCACTCGGAGTGCCGAGCGCGGTTTTGGTCGCCTGTTGCAGCACGGAGGCGCTGAGGACCATACGGTCAACGGATCCGGTTTCAATGTCCGTATCCAACATGGAGCCCTTCCCGTTGCATCCGGGAAGCAGCCCAATCGCAAGGGCGGCCACCAGCCAGACCCTTACAGGTATGTAAATGCACTGTTTCATACAATACTTAAAAAGCAGTACGCTCTTCTTCGTACTGCTTACCGCTGATGGTGGGGTCTTTTTCTCATTTTTGAGGTGCGACGTGAATGTGGATGCCGCCGGATTCACGTCACAAGCCAATTCCGAGCGTTTTCGCCGAAAAACGGCCGCTGACGTGAACAAACGGGCTGCAACATTCACTTCCCGAGCATGCTAGCCAGTCAAGATATCAGCCAAACCAACAATCAAGGGAAAAAGGTTTTGCGGTAAGCAGTATGTCAAAGAACTATTCGTCATTCCAGGGCGCAGCTCTGTCATTCCGAGCGCAGTCGAGGAATCTTGGCACCCCTATCGCCGGTCAGGGCGGGAGGGGCAAAACAAAAAGCAGCACGCTTTTTCAAGTTCGTACTGCTTACCGCAAAAGACATTTTCAATTACTATTTCTTTTGCCCAACGCCCTGCTGAATCTGTTTCACGAAATCATACTCATGGGTAGAGGGAACTTGAAAAGAAAAAACGGTGTGGGAATTCTTATGCGTAAGAGCAAAATCACCCAGATTTATAATGTCCATTCCTATAAGCATCCCAAAGCCATTCAACAGCCCAACAGTAACACAAATATCTCTCACCAAAATCTTATTCGGCAGAATCATATCTACGATATATACATCGGCCAGACTATGACCTTGTGTATGATAAGTCATACACTGGGATATTGGGGCAAGACTTAAATCTTTAACTACCTCAGCAGAAATGACAGACGACATCGCGCCTGTATCCCAGATAGCCTCATAAGGAACAAATCCGTCGGCAGAGACTTGATCGGAATACGCGTGCGCCTCATGAATTCTCACTGGAGTTCTTAAATCCAATGTCAATCGATCATCCCTCAACGTAAATGCCGACGCCTTCATATCAAAAAGAAACACGTGTTGTGGCATACCTTTGACTGTATGCGCCATCTCCGGAGGTACACAACTGCAACATGAAGTTGCCTTTGCCAAAACGACTCAAAGCACTATCATATCCTTCATGAATTGTGTCGTATGCACCCATTATACCATCTTTTGTGAGAACGATATACTTCCCGTCGTATTGTTTGACCAAAGACTCTTGGTGCTCCAAATAATATTGAAATAGTTCACTTATCATTTTCAATAGTTTTTGTCTCTGCAAAAGTAGATATTATTTGACAAAAAAACACGAAATGAAGCCTTCAGCATGCAGATTTTTATGATTCTTTCAAAAAAGCCAAAAGCTTAAAAAATTGAGACATCAATTCTTTAAGTATTGTGAGCTAAAAAGTGCGGTAAGCAGTATGTCAAAGAACTTGTTGGCACCCCAAGCGCCGGTCAGGGCGGAAGGGGTAAATCGTTCGTACTGCTTACCGCAAAAAAAGTAGACTCAACTTATATCAAAGCTAAATCTTTAAGTTCAGATTCAGAGAGGCCTGTGTATTTGGATACCAAAGATGGAGATTGCCCATCCTTCAACATCGCACGGGCGATTTCCACGCGGCCCTTTTCCAAGCCCTTTTCCAAGCCCTCTTTGAGCCCTTCTTCACGACCGACGCGACGTTGGAACTTGATTCCCATCGCTATGCTCTGTTGATCCATCATATCCTTTCGGTATTTGCGTTTCTCTGACGGCGTAAAATTAGCGATTTCAGCCGATTTAAACAAATCCCGGAAATATTCCGTATCTAACTGCGGCGGAATCTCTTCCAGATTCTCGATGTTCAGCATCACATAGCAGAAGTTGTCGGCAAATGTCGCCTCCGGGGTTAGAGCCTTCGTGCAGTTGGGAAGTTCAAGGAACAGCAACTGCACACGGTCCGTAATCGCTTCATTCGTGTCATCCCAGCGGAAACGACCGCGGTACAGCACCTGGTCGCTCCTTTCGTGATACGAGAAGTTCATCAGATTCACCATGTACACTGTCGGGAAATCATTCTCCTCATCTCCGATATCCTTCTGCTCCGTCACGGGAAAGGCTGCGTTGAAGGCAATCCTCTCATAGTAGTTGTCCTGTTCGGTCATCTGCATTTCTACTATCACTCGCGTGCCGTCGCTGTCTCGCGCGCTCACATCCACACGGATGCTCTTGTAGTCCTCAGCATTTTCGTTGATGAATTCCTGTCCGGCATATTGCAGGTCTTCGAAGTCATGCTCCGGGAGCAATTCTCTCAACAGCCCCACCAGAAGGTGCTTCCTCTCTTCCACGCCGAAGGTCCTTTTGAACCAGCGGTCCAATTTGATGTTGGCATATCGGCCAAGCTTAAGTTTTTCATTTGTCATAAGTCTTTGTTTTAATAAACACTTCGACAAATGTAGCAAGAGAATCTGGCAAAAACACACTTTTGGGCTCGCTGAGTGCAGATTTTTACGATTCTTTCATGACCTGAAAAAATTGTGGCAACAATCTTTTCAAACCTGACGGACTGAGAAAGCTTTTGCGTGACTTTATCTCATTTTTGCGGCGCGACGTGAATGTGGAAGCCTCCAGATTCACGTCAAAGGCCAATTCCGAGCGTTTTCGCCGAAAAACGGCCGCTGACGTGAACAAACGGGCTGCAGCATTCACTTCCCGAGCACGCTAGCCCGTAAAGATAGCAGCCCAAACCAACAATCAGAAAAAAGGGTTTTGCGGTAAGCAGTATGTCAAAGAACTATCCGTCATTCCAGGGCGCAGCTCTGTCATTCCGAGCGCAGTCGAGGAATCTGGCACCCCTATCGCCGATCAAGGCGGAAGGGGCAGATCGTTCGTACTGCTTACCGCGGGAATTTGTGGTGGAATTATTCCGCCGCAAATGATTTGGATGTTCAGAAGAAATGATTTCCTTTACAACGGAATCGTCAAGGGGAATTCGCGAGGAAGGGATGACAACCCTCTCAAGGAAACTTGATTCGAGCCCTAAAGTCAGCGTCCCAGGCTGGCTTTATTTTTTTGTACTGATACAATATTGTACATACTCGTCCTTACTGGCCTGATGTCCTACCAACAAATATATATGTTTTATCCGGAGAGGCAAAACAAATGAATACAAATTTGCGGTAAGCAGTATGTCAAAGAACTATCCGTCATTGCCGGCCGCGACCGGCAATCTTGGCACCCCAAGCGCCGATCAAGGCGGAAGGGGCAGATCGTTCGTACTGCTTACCGCGAGAATTTGTGGTGGAATTATTCCGCCGCAAATGATTTGGATGTTCAGAAGAAATGATTACCTTTGCAACGGAATCGTCAAGGGGATATCGCTGAAGGGTTGACAACCCTTTTAAGCCAAGCGCTTGATCCGAGCCCCGCAAAAGTCGCTGCCTGAGCGGCTTTTATTTTTTCGATCCAGATGTAATACAATATTGAACGTATTCTTCTGTTGATTTCTGGAATCCGACAACTAAACGTATCATTCCGAACTTCAATACAGTAATCCTAGAAAAGGACTTTTGGTTCTTATCGTCGCTTTTGGGGGGGCCGACAGAGACCACTCGCGCCTTTTCTAATACTTCTGTAAGCCTGAGCACGGCAAGCGTTGACTCATATGAGCGAGCCGCATGTTCATACGTTTCGTTGATAGACAGATACTTTACCTTGATAAAGGCGTTCAATGAAGAATTCCATACAGTTTTTGATGGATTCTTTGCAATCCATTCTGCATAAAAATCTTTGATTACTTTTTCACAAGCCTGGATCTCTGGCCTCGTTTTCCCCTTCGGAATCTCCATACTCCAATCCTTTTTGCAAGAGTATAAAGAATCTTTTGGAAAGGCAATAGAAATATTACAGTTTTGCGGTAAGCAGTATGTCAAAGAACTCGTTGGCACCCCAAGCGCCGGTCAGGGCGGAAGGGGCAAATCGTTCGTACTGCTTACCGATGGGAAAACGCTACTCTTTACGCACTCGCTTGACTGAATGCTTCAGCTTTCCTATGATGAAGTTGAGCTCCAAAGATGATTCGGTTTCTGACGTTTGCAAATCAGGCATCACGATGTCAGAAAGGACTTCGCCGAAATGCTTCATCTTTTGCTCCTGAACCTGTTTGTCAGGTTCATTGTGCAACTCCAGCAATTCTCGTTTCAAGCTACGTACTTTGTAAAAGGTTTCAATGATGGCAAAGGTCACTTCCCGGGCGCGTTCTCCACTTAAGATAGTTGCCAGCATATAAAGACCGCGTTCGGTGAAAACCTTTGTTGATTTGCGGTTATTAGTTGAGACCTTTGATGTCGAAATTTTCGACATCAAACCGCGCAACTCATTCATTGTCAATTCGAACACATAATGCGAAGGGAACTTCTCAGGGTTGTTGCGAACAGCTTCATTTACTCTCCGCGTCTCCACCCCGTAAAGCGCAGCGACGTCCGCATCGGCAATCACAGGAACGCCACGGATCTCTACAATCTTGTCTTCTACCTCGTCCATTCCGATAGGGAATAACCCTTTTGTCTTGTTTTCAGAATTTTTCATAATCAGTTTCATTTATACATAGTATGAGATACACATGTGCAAAGATAATGAGCGATTCTGACAAAAAAGTGGGTTCCAGAGAGCCTGAGTGCAGGTTTTTATGATTCTTTTAGGGACTGAAAGAATCGTGACAACAATCTTTTCAAACCTCACGGATTGAAAAAACCTATTGCGGGGCTTTATCTCATTTTTGCGGTGCGACGTGAATGTGGATGCCTCCAGATTCACGTCACAAGCCAATTCCGAGCGTTTTCGCCTAAAAACGGCCGCTGACGTGAACAAACGGGGTGCAGCATTCACTTCGTTCAGAATGACACTCCAATGTCATCCAGGGGAGGGCAAAACCCGACGAAGGATCTCTTTTTAGTCACCCTCATATCCACTCACAATAAATCATACGGGGAAAAAGAAACTATTGCGGTAAGCAGTATGTCAAAGAACTATCCGTCATTCCCGACTTGATCGGGAATCTTGGCACCCCGGGCGCCGGTCGGGGCGCCTGGGGTAAAATGGTCATTAATCTAATGATATAGTATCTGGATCAACAACGGTGCTCTTGCCGTCGTTGCTTCCGGTTGTGCAAGTACGTTTAGTGCCATTGGTCCCACAGACATTTGCGGCGGTAATCTGGTCCTTGCTGGTTATTGTAACCGCATAATCACTACTACCTGTCTGAAGACGAGTCCCGGAACCTACGGTGCAACTGCTGATGTTTACAGTGGGCCCTGTGCCGCCCCCGGCGCAGCTGAAGAATATCCCGGCGGTTTTTGTAGTATTGGGAGTGCCACTGCCAGGCCCGAACATTGTCCCGCTTACGGTGCAGTTGGTGAATGTACGCGTGCCGGTTCCTACATTACCTACAAGACCACCTGTGTAATTCGCATAGTATGGCGAACCGGAGCCAGTGGCTGTACCGTTTGTACTTACCGTTCCCTTATAAGTAATATCATGAATGGATTCGATCATCATTTCTCCCGCGATGCCTCCTATTCGGTTATTGCCACCACTTGTAGAGCGGAACCTGATATTGGCAATACATTTGGATCCCGTAGGATTGACATCGGTAAAACCAACGATACCACCTACGCAAAATCTGTGGTATAACTTACCACTATTTGTACTGCCAGTAGACCCCATGGTGATTGCTCCGGAGTTTTTGCAGTTCTTAAGCACCTTTCCACACACTCCGCTGTTATTGCCGCCACCTGCAATACCACCCACATAGGAATCCTGCAAATCGCCCGATCCAGTAGTTCCAAAATTGTCAACTTGTATTGTGATTGAACCAGAGTTGACACATCCGGTTATTGTCTGAGAAGTACAAGCCGCGTTGGTCCATCCACCGATGATACCACCTAGCCTCAAATAACCGGCTTGGGCCATAGTAGCACTGTTTGCCGAAATCGCTCCACTGTTATTAGCGTAATCCAGAGTGGATGAGTTACCAAGGCCTCCGACTATGCCTCCATAGAAAAGATGGGTATGACTTCCGCTGATGGTAACGGTTCCGGAGCTAAGGTTACGACAATAGTTAAAACTGGAAACATCATTGCCGGCATAGCCGCATACCCCGCCGACTGCAACATTAGCCGAGCTCGAATTATCCTTTACCGCACCATTGTTATAATTATACTTGGAGCTGGTACTTGTAAGCGTATTCGATTTTTCTGCCAGGCCAAGCAAACCTCCTAAGCATACCCCGGCTTCTGAATAATCTTTGGAACTACCGTCACCGGTACCATCGTTGCTTCCGGTGCCTGAATTAGTTATGCTCCCGGTATTATAGCAGGCGTTAGAACTTGCGGTGTATGTATAAGTGCACCCCCTGGACCATCCAATCAGGCCACCGACCGTCACGATTCTGTGATCGCCTGCATTGCCGGTATTACTGACATTGCGTGTATTATGGCAATTTGTCAGAGTAATACCGGGGCTATAGCCAACAAGGCCCCCTATGCACATATCACCATAAGAGTTTCCGGAATTTGTAACTGTGCCTTCATTGTAAGAATCAGATATTGAAATATTACTGACTCCTGCCAGCCCACCTACATTAATGTCTCCACCCTCGGAATCAACCTCGTTCAAGATACTGCCGGAATTACTGCTGGAGCTGATTGAACAGCCGTCAACAGTCTCTTGCTTCCCCGAAAGACCGCCTACATACACGACTGTTACTCCTGAAGACGAAGCGAATTCAACATCACCTTTATTCTCAGCAGATGAAATACTGCCGTATCCCCTTCCCACCAAACCTCCAATAAAGCAATCTGCCGTGGCAGTTACGCCCGAAATGGAGATATCTCCTGTTGCCGAATTGTCCGAGTTTGCAAGGATTGACGATTTGTTGGATGAGCTAGTTCCTGCTTGTGCGCACAAAGCTCCTGCAAAAACATTTTTGCAGTGTATGTCACTGACGGTGATAGAGCCGCTATTATGAGCCAGGACATCGCCGGACTGATGGTGAGCCGAAACTCCTGAAACATAGAAATACTTACCGTCATGACGGCTGCTTTCAGAAACCGTAATGTCTCCACTGTTGGTAACACCATTGATGCGTGTTCCTGTTTTACTGCTGGGCGTGCGTCCGACAATACCACCGACAGCGACAGTGCTGCCACTAGAACCAGAATACTCGACGCTGGCTGCATTGCTTCCTCCGGAAATAACTCCGTTTGCATATCCTGAAATACCGCCTATCAGCGTATAACCTGCAGAACTACCGGTATTTGTTATGGCGCCAGTGGATGTATTGACATTATCTGTCAGGGCTACATTTGCACTGACGTATCCAGCAATTCCTCCTATGTAACGATAGTTATTATAGCCAGAGGTAGAAGAGTATGACATTGATCCTCCGGCTATGATGGCGCCGCTGTTCTGGCTGGAAGAAACGGCCTTTGCCGTATATCCTACAACCCCACCAATGGATAGCTTACCATAAACAGTCCCGGTAAATTCAATGGGCCCACTATTATTAAACCCGGTAATGGAGGAAGCATTAGGAATATACCCCACGACACCACCGATGCGGCCCTCACGCATGGTTGAAGTTGCATTGATTACACCAACAGAAACGCTTCCACTATTGGATATATTTGAGAAAGAAGTAGCGCTGTTAATGGCTCCTATCGCACCACCCACATTGATAATCATATCATTTGTCTGAGAGTTGTGCGGGAAAGAGACGGCAGCAGCATTTGAGCAATTCGTCACCGTGCCATTTGAAACATAACCTACAAGTCCTGCGACATAACGGGTTGCATTTGTAACGGCTGTCGTAGGATGGAATGTTACGCTTCCCTGGGAGGTGCAGTGATACATTGAACCGCCGCCGTTTAACTCCTCGGCAAAAATAGCCGGTCCTTCTTCGAAGGTGTCAGCCGTAGCATCTATTATCGAGTTAAGTGTAAGGTACTCTACATCGCCCTGCAGGTCTGCGAAGAAAGGCTTCTGGAGACCAGTGATTGTGTGATTCTGGCCCTTTAAAGAACCAGTGTATTCAACGAGGGGATAAGAAGAAGCCAACTCGTTCTGCTGTGCGGATGTAAGTGTAATATTATGTGTGACTATGCCAGTTACGGACTTGGAACCGCTTCCAGCGCTGGTGCCTACGGCATCCATGAAGGCTTTGAGCCTTTCGTAGCAGGAAATCAGATAATCGGCCTCAGGAACAACTTCATCTACTGAAACCTTTATGCTGTTCATTAGGATACGCTGGTTTGAGGTGCCGGAGCCCTTCGCGCTACCAAATTCAATCCTGTCTCCGTTACGGATATACAGGTTGGAAACGACTATGTCTTCCCAAACGGTACCACTTGCATTCACGGAGCCATCATACTGGGCAGGGTCGGGAGTATCAACCCATGTGAAACTAGATTGACGTGCGGCATCGCCTGAGCCTGCGGTATGCACAACCGCTATCGAATGGTCTATTGTACCTGCTGCGTACTTGGCAGCATTGACCGTTACGGTAACTCTGGCCATATAGCCGTCATCAACCGTAAAGGCAGGAGTCAAGGCATAACCCCTCAAGCTTTCTCCCCCCAGCTTCAGGTATCCGCATTTAGCAACAGCATTACCTTCTCCAAGCCAGCCAGCAAGACGTTTACCGCTCACAGCGGCATCCAAACCATTATTGTATAGTTGCCACTCGCCATCTTCAGGTTGCACAAATCTTATCGAAGCCCAATCACTGGCATCAAGACGCTTAGCGGCAGTATTATTATAACAACCACCGTACTCCAAGCCATTGTACTTCACGCCAAATCCGCACAATTCACTAAAATCCTCAGCGAATACTGTTCCAGTAGTAGTTGTACCTATATTGGCCATAGGCACAACGGTAAATGCATCGGTTGTCCCGCTGACAGCAGAGCTTATGATATCGTTTTGTACATCCTTCACTTTAAAATAATAGGTCGTATTCTGGTTCAATCCACCAACGGCAAAGTTGACAGTTGTGGTCATATCGTCAGTCCAACAAGCCGCATTCTTAGGGATAGAAATAGTACGGACGAGCGTATTGCATCCACTGTCTGAATAAACAGAGAGTTCCCAAGCTTTGCTCTTGTTGTTGGCAGGATTGGACCCAGTCCATGATACTCCCAACGTAGAAGAGTTGATAGTGACTACAGAGGGGTCATTCACTGCACTCATCTTGAACGCGGGGGCGGTCAAGGGATACAACGTGCCGGCGGCGACGTCAAAGGCGGACTGTTTGGCGAAGACTGCAACTTTGTCGTCACCGGTGCCATCGGCAGCCGTATTTGCCGTGATCCTGAAGCGGACGCCGCTGGCGTAGTTCATTGCAGGAACTGCAAAGGTGAACACGGTGCCGAAGGTCTTGGTGGTGCCGCTTGCAGCGCTGATAGTGATGGCAGGCGTTGTTCCACCTGTGATGCCGGCGTAGTTCTCGGTCGTGGTGAACACGCCGCTCATGTTCTCATCGCCGACGGGCTCAACGCTGATACTCTTGATATAAAGAGTCCCCTCCGCAGGTGCGGTGGTGGTGAGCTGGATAAGGCCCATCATCGGGCTGAAGGACAGAGTCGGGGTGTCGGACTTGCCGATCATGATGTATGCGGCGGGGTCGTAGTTGCCTTCGACTAAGCTTTGGGCCGACGGGATGGTGATGGTCGCACCGCCTGCGGAGTAATCGGACACGGCCGATGCAGGGCATGCTGCATAGTACGGGCCCGATACCGCGCTGGCCATATGGAAGACAGCATAGTCGGTCCCGACATAACCGTCTCCGGTAGAGAGTGCAGCGGATTCTACACCGTTGACATTAATAACATCTCCGTCTGACCAGAGATTGGGCCACTCGCGGGATCCGGCCGCGCCGGTGGGCGCGCCGAGCTGGGTCTTCGTAGCCTGGAGAGTCGCTCTGAACTCGGTTACTCCGGTTTGTACATCATCCTTGATGTCGGGATTATCCACTTCCTGCTCTTTGTTACAGGAACATACAAACGCCAGGGCAATGACTGCCGGTATTACAAATAATCGTTTCATAAGCGCAGCAGTTTTAGTCGGTCCAGTCATCTCCGGAATTACCTTCCTTGACCTTAGCGAGGTTTCCACTTTGCATTATCGGCCGACTGTGCTGGATCGTCTCTATCTTGCAAGTCGGAGCGATGTAAGTCTGGGTTGAATAAAGTATACTCATAATCAAATATTTATTATCTTTTTAAGTTGCACCCCAAGCGCCGGTCAGGGCGCATGGGGCAAAGAGAGTTCTATAGGTAAGCGTCGATTGAACCAATGGTGCAATTGGTCATCGTGCCGGTAGAAGCGTTTTCAAGCGTAGTACTATTGGACTCGGAAGTTGTACCGCTACACAGAACGCCTACTTTCAACGTTGACGAATAGTTGAGAGATAAAGACGTAATTGTGGTGGTATGGCGCTTGGTACCAGTAGCGACAATCAGATTGGTAAAGTTGATTTCGTGACTTGACACAGCGCAACAACCAAGAGCTGCGGTATTATAAGTAGTGCCGACACCTTTAACTTGTCCTCCCACTTTGCAGTCGGTAAAAGTAACGGTGTCATCATTCACCCTTCCAACCAGGAAGGCCGTGTAAGCTCTTGGGGATGAACCATTAGTACACAAGTACCCCTGGTACAGGATATTGTCAATGGTCCCGTCATCTTGAGCCTTATAATAACCTATCACGCCTCCAACGTCTGATTTGTTTGAACTGTTGTTCGTACAATAGTACTCAACAGGTGCCACACATTTCGAGTTATCAGGACTCCGCCATGCGCAGGCAAGAACACCGCCGACACGGGCCCTGTGTTTACCCTTATAGTAAATACCTCCGTAGTTCTCGCAGTTGCTGTATGTGACATAAGTATCGCCATTTCCGCCCCCTATTCCAGAAATATAAGAATATGTCTTGGAAGAAACAGATGTGTCGATTGTGTCATCAAGCGTTATTTCTGCCCTGTTGATAAGGTTATAGTAAGACGCTTCAACCTGCTTCTTTTCGCCGCCGATGATTCCACTACAAAAAATCTGACCATTAATAGCAAGTCCGCCATCAACCAAGATTTTACCAGTAGCTGTGTTCTCGCAATCATGTACGCTATTACTGGCATTAACTTCAATCCACCCAAGGATTCCGCCCATATAGAGGGATTTGGCAACGTCTGCGGACACTTTCACCTCTCCTGAGTTGTTGCAATGGTCGACTGAACCCCAGGCCTCGGCTGCGATACCACCCATCTGAAGGTCAGAAGAAGCCTCTGCATCGTTGGTAACCGCACCACTGTTGTCCACATACGTGATCACTGAAGCGACACCCTTATTATAACTGGTAGCTTCGGAATCGGTATTGTTGTGCTGGAACCCTATGGCGCCACCAACGAATATGGCATTGGCTGCAGGGGCGTCTCCGGAGTTGATAACTGCACCCTTATTGAATGAATTGCTCAAACTGCCATCTTCAATACTGTAGCCATAAATGCCACCGATGCAAAGCCTTTCTGCGGAGGTGCCACTGTTGGAAATGGTACCGCCATTTGCAGTAGATGTTCCGTTAGAAGAATAGGTCATACCGGCCGAACTTCTTCCGGTTATACCGCCAATATTGATCGGGTGGCTGTTGCCGGAATTGCCGCTGTTGGTCACGTCGCCGGTGTTGTCGCAGTTGGAAATCAAAGCATCGCTTTCACCGGTAATGCCGCCGACCATAAGGTAAGACCCTGAGTTGCCGGAATTGATGACATCACCGGTATTATGGCAATTATCAATAGGAGCATTTCCATTGTTGTATCCGACGACACCTCCAATCTCCATCCAATAATCTCCGCCGCCACTCATCGGAGCAGCATTGGAAACGAGACCGCTATTGGTACAGAAAGAGATAGGTTCTTCACTGCGCCCGACTATACCACCTAAGTACAGGCTTCTCCCCACTGATGAGGTGGAAGCGAGAATAATATCTCCGGCATTGGTGCCGGTGATGGACCCGGAACTGCCGGTAGCCTGACCGACAAGGCCTCCAAAATATGACTGTTGAGTGGAGTTAAGTCCGTTGATAGCGATATCTCCCGAAGCCGTATTGGATGAGCCGGATGTAATGGACGCGCCGTTTGCGCTCTGCCCAATCAGGCCACCGATAACCAGGTTCGTACAAGTCATATTGGTGACTGTCAGAGTACTGCCGTTGGTCGCATTGAGCTCACCGGACTGGAAATGACCGACGACTCCGCCGACATAAACGGTTTTCTTGGTTTGAGTGGTTGTGTTTATGACAATGGGGCCGCTGTTGGTAACCCCGCTGACGCGGTCGCCGCTCTTACCGCTCGGCGTCCTGGCTGCGATACCGCCAATGGGGAAGTTCTGGGTATTACTTGAACCGGTAAAAGATATAGTGCCGGTATTGCCTCCACCGGAGATGGCTCCGTTGGCGTAGCCGCAGATTCCGCCCAGGGCGGCATAACCACCTGAGTTACCGGAGAAGGTAATAGCCGCAGTGTTGGTGTTGTTGGTAAGGGCTTCGTCGCTCTTCTGATAACCTACTATACCTCCGACGGAGTAGTATTTGCCGGAAGAATTATACGAGTATGTACCACCGGCTATGATAGCCGTACCATTGGTACAATTGGAAACAGGTTTGTTCGTGTTGCCCACGATACCGCCGATATTGAGTTCGCAAGTGGAAATCTCACCGGTAAATTCAATGGTTCCGCCGGTATTCGTACAATCTGAAATTGAAGCGCCTTCGTTGCAACGCCCGGCTATACCGCCGATGTATGCGCCTGTGGACGCTCCCGCGGCAGCGGCATTGATGTTACCTGCATTGGCAAGGCCGGAATAGGAATCGGCCTCCCTGTTGAGACGGCCGACCACGCCACCATGGCAAATATATGTTCCTGCCGTGCAGCCATCCTCGGTAGTAACTGCGCCGCCGGAAAGGTTGGAGCAGGATTCGATTGTGCCCTTGCCCATACCGATGACACCGCCGATATGGAGAGGCCCGGTGGTGGAGCAAGTCGAAGAAGCTATTACGGTGCCGCTGTTGGTGCAGCCGCTGATGCTCTCTGCCTTTTCAACCTGATAACCGAGGACACCGCCAAGATAGATACCCTGGCTGAGTTTGGCGCCGCAGACAACGGTACCGGCATTGGTGCAGTTGGAGATATCGCCCTGGGTGGAGAGGTCACCGCCCTTCTGGGTACGGCCAACGACACCGCCTATGGAAGGCTGCATGGCGTGGACGGAGTCCGAACCGTTATTGTTGAATCTTACGGTTGCGTTGTTGGTACAGCCCGTGATGGCGCCGCCTTTGTTGTTACCCACCAGACCGCCGATGCAGGCGTTGCCGGAAACGGCGTCGGAAGGCGTAAAGTTGACGGAAGCGTCAGAGGTGGTGGTGCAGTTCTGCAGACCGGCGATGTCGTCGACTTCGGAGGACGGGATAACCTGTCTTGCAAACATGCCCACGTTGTACTTCCCGGCATCGGTCTCGGCAATGGTGGAATTTAGGGTCAGGTTCTTGACCACGCCACGGAGGTCGTTGAACATGGGCTTGGTGAGACCTTTGAGGGTCTTTCCGTTGCCGTCGAAGACACCCTTGTAGTCATCGATGGACTCAAAGCTGCCGGCGATGGAGGAGAGGTCGATGCTGGCGGCTGAGGGGGTAAGACGTGCATTGAGGGTCTTCTTGCCGCCTGCTACTGCAGAAACGAACTCCTGGAAGGTTGCGGCATTCCAAATCTGCTTGAGGTTCTGCTCCACGTCCGGAATGTACACGATGTTGTTGAACTCGCGTACCTTGCCGGCGGCGATGGTCTTGGTGGCGTCGCTGTCCATCACGGTGGCCGTCATGTGACCTGAGGCGTTATCCACAATCTCAAGGGTGATACCGCCATCGTATGTACCGGCGGGAATAGCCACGAAGAATTCGAATGCGGTATCGCTCAGCTGGATGTGGCTGCCGAAGTTATAATTGATGGATCCGCCGCCGGATACGGGGGTGAGCGTGCCGTTCAGCAGGCCCGTGTCTGTCTTTCCGATGGTAAATGTACCGGAAAGGGACTTGCTGCCGTCGACCGCAGTGAGGGTGACGGAGTCTATCTTCTTTTCGCCGGTGATGGAGAACTTCAGCAGGGAGCAAAGGTGACCGAAAGTAACGGTCGCGCTCCGTGCCGCCGAGGCTGCATACATGGGCATGGCAGCGTCGTCGAAGTCGTTCGCATAATAGGCCTGCGAGGCAGGTATTGTGACCTGGTTGTCGTGGCCGGCGTCGCCGCGATAGAGGAAGTTATAGACCGACAGGCCCGCAGCGGGTTTGAAAGATGCAGTGATCTGCGTGTCGGAATCTTTGGTGGAGGCTGTGGGGGCCGATCCGTTAAGGGTAATACGCTCGGGATCGCTGGAGCTCCACTTTACAGGATAGGTGTTTCCTTCCTTGGCGCCGAGGGCGGTCTTGGTGTCGGGAGAATCCGGCACCAGGAACTGTACGGTAAAGGTCCCGTCGGCATCGATGTCCGTGGTGACAGGCACGAGGACCTCTTCCTGGGACATCTCTTTTGCACATCCGGCTGCAAGTGCGGCCAGGGCTATAATCGTTAAGTAAGCAAATATTTTTTTCATATGGCCGTGCTTTTAGTCGTCGAGTGAAATTTCGCAAACAACCGGGAAGTGGTCTGAAGGGGCGCAGGAAATGGTTTCATAACCTTCCGCAGAAACCTCGTAGGTGTTACGGACAGTCCTGTAGGATTTCACGGTGCAATTGCCGTTGACCATGATATGGTCTATACGGCGCTCCGGATGGTTCTTGCAGTACTGGGTCCAGTTGTACTGGTAGGTGGCAGCCGTACCGGACTGGGTGCCCGGGTAGGTCTGGTAGAAGCTGGAAAGGTTGCCTGCTGCGAGTACGGCATCATAGCCGTCGGTCCAGTATCCCAGAAGCTCCGCGGCACCGGCCTTGTTGCTGTTGCTTGCGTGGTTGACGGAGTTGAAATCGCCCACAAGGATCTTGCGGTCCACGTCGGACTTACTGGCGGCAAATGCATTGATACCACCTGACATGTTGAGGTTGCTGGTGCCACTGCCAGTGTCTTGGCTATAGGTGGGCAGCTGGGTCACGAAGAAGTAGAACTCCTTGCCGGAGGTCTTGTGCCTGAACTTGACCCAGACGACATAGCGGTTGGGGTCGCCGGAATTGGAATCGCTGGAAGTGGAATACGAGCTACTGCTGACTCGTAGCCAGGCCCTGCCGTCGGATACCTTGGTGAGGACGGCTGCTTTATACGCATAGCCGTTGCAGTAGTGGTAGTTGCCGGACTGTGAGCCCGGGTAATTGAGCTGCCATGTATATGCGGCACCCTGGGCTGCCACAATATCCTGAAGGGAATAATCCTGGCCGCTCTGATACATGTCGTCACCTATCTCGTTGAAGCCGATGACGTCTGCATTCGTGTTGTATATGGCCAGGCCGAGGGCGGCACGCATATCCGTATTGGTCTTGATGATGGCGTTTTCCGGGCGGGCAAGCCTGCCGTTGGAGTCTCCGGTAGTGGCCGCAGCCGGACGGTTATCGTCGTCCAGCCTCATGACGTTGTACGTGGCCACGGTGATGACGGGAGGCGTCACAGTGGGGTTGCCGCCGTTTTCGGAAGACAGATCGCCGATTGCGAACAGATTCTCGGTCCTCCCGGCGACGAAGGTCTTGCTCTCAAACTCGATGACGTCGGTGCCGGAAAGAGTGTTGCCGTTGCCCCAGAACTTCAGGCGCATGAAGGCGCCGTCGGACTGGTAGACGAGAGCCTCGAGGCCGGCAGCGTAGGTCTGGGCCGGGATGGCCACGCAGACATAAGTGTCAGAGCCAGAAAGGGTGAGTCCGGAACTGAAATTATATGTCAACGTGCCTGCGGTGCCGCCTGAGAAAGCGCCGGTCTCAAAGTTGGAGACGGTAAAATCGCCATAGAGCTTCTCACTGCCGAGACTGTTGATCTCAATCTTGCCCAGAGTGGCGCTGCCGTTGAGGGCGAAACGCAGCACGCCGCAGAAATTATGCAGCGTGGCGGTGTACTTTTCGCCATCCTGTGCTGCGGTTCCATACATGGCGGCAGCCGCAGCGTCAAAGCTATTGGCTACATAACCCTGCTCAGCCGGAAGCGCTATGACATTGGAAGAGGTCGTACCCGGATAGAGCACGTTGTAGGGAGAGGAGGGAGAGCCGTTCACGGTGAAAGCGACGATCTTCTTGCCGTCGTCAGCAGAAGAAACGGCCTCGGACAGTATTCCGTTGACAGAGATCCGGTCTCCTTCTTTCCAAAGGACCTCATAAACAGACCCGGCAGGACCACTGAGCGCGGTCTTGGTCTGGGCGTCCTCGGGGAGCCGGGCCTCAAGCACAAAGACATCATTGTCCGCGGGCCCGGGCTGGGGGATCTCTTCACAGGCGATGGCCCCGGCCAATACGGCAAGGGGCAATACCCATTTTATATTATTGGTGTTCATCGGGAGACTGCATTAAGGTTAATCGGAATCATCGTCAAACGTACCCGGTGTCCCAATATAGTCATCGGCGGACACTATACACAGTCGGTCGTCAGTCTCAAAGGTGAACATGGCTTTCACCATAGGAGCCTCATATGAAATATAATGAATCGGTTTCATAAACATGAGGTTTTATGTTATTCTTTAACGCATCTCACGCTGGCAGCGTCGGCGACAAAGAGGGCAAGGTTCTTGCCGGCGTCGTAGAGATTTCCGTTGGAACCGCCTGCACCAGTTTTGTCGACAGTGCCGCCGGACATGGTGAACTGGTAATAAGTCGTGCCGGGATAGTCACTGGTCGTAATGGTAGTATTACCGACGCCCTTGAAGCCATACTGGATCTTCGCGGTAGCAATCTCATCCAGGCCGCAGTACCACAGGTGGGCGCGGGGATAGAAGGCAGTATTTCCGAGTTTGTCGGTATTGAAATAGTTGATGAGGTCTCCAGTGTATTGGGCGGTATCGCTGCTGCCGCAGACACGGATGCCGGCAAACGGAATCCAGACGAACTGGCCTTCCACCTCCCGGTAGTTTCCACCCTTGGTGAGACGGTAGTCGTTGTTCGCAGAACCCTGCAGATTGCCGGTGATTGCGGCGGCGTCAGGCACACGGTATCCCGGAGGACAAGGGTCGAGCATGGTCTTGGTGGGCTGCCACCAGGCATCATCGCCGGTATTCGCGAGAGAAGAAGTGGTCCATGCCCCGGTGCTGCCGGCTGAATAGAAATAGTTGATGTAATTGAAGAGACGGTTGAATCCGACAGTGCCCAGGGTGCTGGCCTTCCAACTCTGGCCGTAGCTGCCCTGAAGGTGTTTGTGCAGCACGTAACCGTTGTCGGAGAAGTTCTCGGCAGGGCTCACGATGCCCGGCTTGGGAAGCGGGCTGCCCCACTGGTAGTAGCAGCCGAAAGTGCCGATGATGTCGCTGTCGGACATGGAGGCCACAGCAGATGCGGAGTGAGGGGAATAGGTGGCTCCAAGGTTGCGGTCCAGGAATGTGTAGCCGTTGGTGAGAGGCTGGTCCTGGACGTCGGAGATCCAGATGTGGCATGCCCACTGGACCTCGAGTTTGGAAGTCACCGCCTGCAGCATGACGTTGCCGGTCACGCCTGCGGGCACGGTGAAATAGATCCAGTCGCCATAACGCTCGACGTTCTTCACAAGGCCTTCCTCACTCTCCCAGACGGGCCATACGAACGCTATGTTGCTGTCACCCTTGAACAACTGTTTGCCAGTAGGGCTCAACATTATGCGGTCTCCGCCCTTGAAGGCCATCTTGACCCTGTAGCGCACATCCTCATAACCGGGCCTGACAATATAGCTGTTGGCAAACTCTTCTTCGCCGGTCACAGGATTGACGCAAAGGTTGACTGCGTCCTTGGTGTCCTGCGCAATCACGCTGAAGGAGCTGATGGGAGTGATGACGTTGCGTGTGAAGGTATGCGGTTTAGTGGCCACCATCAGACGGCTCGTGCGGGCGTCCTTCAAGGCAAAAGTCGATATCCGGAGGTCGTCGAAAGTACCTTCGGGCACCACGAAATAAATGGGAGTGGGGGTCGTGGAAAGCTGTATGTCGACTTCGTCGCTCGTGGCGTTCATATATATGTAGTGCTGGGCGGAATCGCCGTCGGCAAACTCGAGCCTCGGAGCGCCGGACGACATATCGATGGTCGCCGCGCCGGAAAGCTTCTGGGAGTCGCTCTGGAGCTGCATGGCATAGAGACGGCCTTCAGTAGCGCGCACGGGCACTTTGAATACACCGCAGAGGCTGCTCATCTTCACGTCGTCGCCGCTGAACGTGCCCACCATGGTGTTCACGCCGGAGGCGAAAACGCTCCCGGAGAGTACACCCTCCGCCACAGGGAAAGGCTGGCGGGTAGGGATGTCCACCTTGACGACGGCGCCGTCGACGGAACTCACGTTGTCGTAGGGATAAACAGCATAGCTGTAAGATTCACCTGCGGAGGCCTCCGCAATGGCAAAAGTGGCCTTGCCGGTGCCGGCGCCGCTCACGAGGGAGGCCTTGCGGACAGTATTGGTGCCGCTCACGACGACAGCCATCTCGTCACCCTCGGACCACACGACATAAGAAATGCCATCCTTGCCAGGATCTTCGAGAGAAGTTTTGGAAAGATTGCCCGCATCCGCGTTGATGTAGCGGGTGACGGTGCCTTCGGGATTGGTAAGATTTTCCGGCTCAATAACCTCACAGGAAACGGCGGAAAGAACTGCGCAGATGGCGCTGAATAAAAATGCTTTCTTCATAACGTTTCTCATTTGGGGGTTAGAATGTCAGATCGTCGTCTCCGGATGTTGACCATTGGTCAACCAGGGAGGCATCCATCAGTTTGTACTCCACCTCATAAGGCAGGAGCTCGGTCAATGGGGTCTGGTACTTTTTCATTATATAATAATTTAGTTAATTGATTTCCAACAATCTAATTGTCACGTCGCTGAGGATCATCATATTGGACTTGTCCTTGGCTGTCTCGCTGGTGGGGCCGAAAGCGATGCGGTCGCCCTGGACAAGACCGTCAAGCTCGACGGTGAATTCGGACAGGACTGTGAGACCGCCGGTGTAGGAGAAGGTCTTGGTGTTGGAAGCGAGATCCAGAGTATTCTTGTTTGTCTGAGTGCCGCTGCCGATTAAATTGAACTTCTTGTCGTGCTGCACGGCGAGCATGGCGATGTTGCCGCCCGCCGTTCCGGCGGCATGGAATGTAACACTCACCTTTGCCGTCTTCCCTTCCGGGATGTTGTCGAGAGCGGGCGTGACCAGATGGGTTCCATACGAAGTCGTGCTGATGAAAACATAGCCGGGACCGACATACAGTCTTGCGTACTGGCCCTGAGCCCACTTGCCCAGACGAAGACCGGATGCCTTCTTGGCAGTCGACTGGGCAGTCACGCTTCTTTGCGCAAATTGACCTGTGGTTGAAACAAAACGGGCAGCTTCACGGCTGGAGAACAGCTCCTTTGTGTCGGCATTGTATTCGACGCCGGAATCGGCGACATCATAGCCTGCCGCCTGATTCACTTCGTCAGCGCCCCAGAGCATTTCGCCGAAGTCTTCTGCAAGAAGCACGTCGCCCACCTCGGCAGGCGAGCTGCCCACCTCCACGATGGAGAATGCAGATGTGGTGCCGCTGACGACGGGGCTTTCCTTTTGCTCCGCTCCGTCAGTATCCACCACCTTGAACCAATAAGGAGTAGAACTCTTGAGCCCGGAAAAGACAAAACGAGGCTGGCGCAGACTCCAGCAAGGGTCGCCTGCAGGGATTGAATAGCTCACCACCTCGGAGGTGCAGCCTTCGTCACTGAAGAGGGAAATTGTGTATGGCTTGCTGATGTCGTCATCCACGCTCACGCCTTCCGTCCAGGTGAATACCAGAGTGGACGAGGATTTGGCGGCGAGCATAGCCTTGACGGGATAGTATTTGTCTATCTTCAGTTCCGCTATTTCCACTTTCTGCTGCTCTCCGCGCGCACAGGCGCTGAGTTTGGTGGTGACCAATGAGGCCATTCCCGTGAGCATCGTGAAAGCGTCCCCGACCTTCATAAGGGAGAAATCGGTGGTGTTGCTCAGCTCGAGCTCCACGGCTTCGGCGGGGATTGCCTCCGGCTGCTCCGCGCCCTGGTAAAGGGCGGACAGCGTATAGCGCTCGCCAGCCTGCACGACGGCCGCAGAGCCTGCGGGCTGATAGACGCCGTCTATGCTTATGCCCTTGAGCATGCTGCTGACGACGGGAACCCTGCAGCCCAGACCGTCCTCGGAAACCACCTTGACGTTTGTCTGTGCGAAGTACACGTACGACGGGTCGCCGGCAGCCTTGGTGCCGAAGATAAGCAGGCCGTCGGAATCAACGGTGGCGGCGGAAGTGTCGTCCACGCTCCATGTGAAGCTGTGGCCGCTGTCTCCGTCAGTGGTGACGGCGGAAAGCTGTATGGCCATCCCGGGATAGCCATAAATGGCCTCTACGGGCTGGCCGAGACCGTCCTGAATGGATACGTTGTATTTGATGGGCGGGTTGACGCTCACCATACAGGCCGCCTTCTGAAAGCCGTCTGCAGAAGTGGCGACCACATAAGTCACGCCCTCCGACTTGCCTGTGACGGTGCCGTCCTTAACCTCGGCATACTCCTCGTCGAGTACGCTCCATACCACATCCATCTTGAGGGATTCCGGCAGCACGGTTGCGGTGATGGTGAAGGATTCGCCCACCTTGAGGTCGACCTTGTCCCGGTTCAGCACCACGCTTGTCGCGCCGCCCTTCACTTCGTCCGTATTCTCGATACAGGAGAAGAGAACCGGAAGGAGAAATAATGCTGTTGCGATGAATCGTTTCATATTCTACTTGTTGTAGCGTACTGCAAAATAATCCATTGTGTTATAACCGGTGCCGTTGGCGATGGTGCTGTCGTCATAGGAATTGACCTTGGTGGTGCCGGCTTTGTTGTTGCTGGGCATAAGGCGTATGCTCACGCTGTCGTGCCCGAGGATTTCCGTGGGGAGCGGGAAGTCGTACACGCGGGTGCCGAGGGTCTGCCAGTCGTGCTGGCTGGCCCAGATGGCCACGTCCGGCACAACGAATTCGCCGATGTCTTTCCATTTGCTGTCGTTGGCTTTGGACGTATCCACGGTGCCGATTGCGTACTGGGCCTTCCAGTAGCGGGGCGAACGGGCACCCTGGGCGTTATTGTACATCGCGAACTGCATGGATACCTTGTCGGAAGATATTCCGGCGGTGCTGAAATTCACGAGCCAGCAGTATCCCCTGGAATTGTCGGAATCCCACCAGTTCTTGTTGGACCAGCTGAGCTTGATATTGTCTTTGAACCAGCCTTTGCCGTCCGTGTTCTGGGCGCTTTCGGTGCCGTTGTCCACCCAGGGCTGGTAGATGCCGCCCTCGTCGAGCTCGATGCCTGCGCCTTCTGCATACTTACCTTTCCTGCTGCTGCCGCACTTGCCGATGTAGAAGTACGAGGGAGAGTAATTGCCGACAGCGCCGTAGGTGTGGCACATTTCGCCGTTGCCCTTGGTGGCCAGTATGGCTTCAGGAAGGACTGTCTTGTCGAATTCGCCCGGATATTTCACGTAGCGGAACTCGGTGATGATGCCGGAGAAATTGTCTTTGAAATCGGGCTTGAGATCGATTTCCTCACGGATGAGGTGGCGGAGCTGGTAGCGGCCAATATTGCCGCTGCGCTCGAAGCTCTTGTAGTTCTCGTGGACCACGATGCCGGTGATGTTGCCGCTGCCGTATGGAAGCGTCTCTCCGTTACGGCGGTAGGTGCAGGTCATGTTGGTGAACATATACATGCTGCCTCCCTTGATGTCACGGATGAGGATGGGATACTTGGCCAGGCGGTTGTAGCCACAGGCGGAGGTGTAGCCCTCGTTGACAGGAGTGAAGGGACCCTTTCGCATCGCTATCTCGCAGTCCTTGATTTTCACGAGGGTATTGATGTCGTTGTCCGTAAGCTCGCCGATGTACTTTTCCTTCCAGGGCATAGTGGCGGTGCCGTCGGAACTCATGAGCAGGTTGTTGGAACTGACTCCTTCTATGGTGTAGTGGAACGGCTGGGTTTCGGATTTCCTGATCACGGCTCCGCCCAGACGCAGGCACACGCGGCTGTAGCGCTGGAAATTGTTGTCCGTTTCAGTATCCGTGACGAGCCGGAAGCCATACTGGCCGTCGGGACTCTCGATGTAGGCGGTACGGTCGGTGAGGGTGTAGTCTATGACGCCTGTTCCCTGTTTGTAGTCGTCCACGACGGCGTCGCCGGCGTTGCCTCCTTCAGTGGTGCTTACGATATAACCCTCAAAAAGGGCGTCGTCCGGGAGGGTGAATCCGCTGACCGTCGCAAGGCTGCGGAGCTCCTCGGGAGTGAAGAATGTGCCGATGATGTTGTCCGAGCGTGCCTGCAGGACGGTAATCTCGGCCGTCTGCACGTCCTTCCATCCGTCTTCGTAGGAGATTACAATCAGGGCGCGGCGCATATAGTTCCTGTCAGGGTTGTCTGTGGCACTGAACGTGAGGGTGTTGCTTGTGAGCCGGAAGTCCGTAATCCACTCTTCGTCGCCGGAGTAGCGGACCTCAGTCTTGATGCGGTCCAGCGGTACGTTGACATCGGTGGCGATGGTCTTGCTGCCGCCGGTTCCGTTGTACACGAGCACAAAGGTTTCTGAGAACTTGAACTTCTCTTCAACGCCGCCGCGCTGGAACACATAGACCGTATCGGTGCGGGTGTCGGTGCTGAAAAGGATGTCCGAACGGCGCTGGAAACCGGTGTTGGGCTGAATGTGGACGCGGAGGGTGCTGTCGGAATCGAAGGTGTTGAAACCGAGCCTCAGCCAGGATTCATCAGCCTTGTCGATAAATGATATGATGCCCTGCTTGTTGGTGACGAAAGGAATGTCCAGGTCTCCCCCCTCCTGCCCAACGTAGAAGTCGTGCTCGGCCATACCGAGCTCGTCGGGAGGGAACACCTCGAATCCGTTCTGAATGCAGGACTGGCAGAGCGAAATGGCCAAAACGGCGGACGCAAGTATAAATGCTTTTTTCATATCAGGCTATTTTGGCTGGACGATTTTGACGGTGTTGGAATAAATCGTATCCCCTTCGGTGGAATCGTAGACGCCTGCGTCCGTGTGGGAGAGCTTCAAATTGGCAGTACGTTCCGTGCCGGTGTTGTTGGGAGCGATTTCGATGCTGACCTTGTCCTTCTCGACGCCTTTGAGGGTAATCCAGGGCGCCTCGGGCTCCTGGCCTTCGGGGTAGGACAGGGTAAGGAACATCTCGTCCAGGTTGTAGACGAGGTTGGTGCTGAACTTGATGTCCTGCGCCGCTCCAGCGGCAGGAACATCCAGGGTCGTGGCGTCCAGCGTCATTTCGCATTCGGAATCCGAAAGGAAAGACTGCTGGAACATATTCAGGGTACGGGTCTGGTCTCCGGCCTTGAATACCAGTATGACACGGCGGGAGCGGCCATAGTTGACATCATAGTCGAATACGAGATAACCGCTCTTGATGCCGTTGAAACGGTCGATGGACGCCCAGGCTACCGGATGGTCCAATTCTACTGTCCAGGACGTGTTGGAGAACACGGCAACCTGGGTGGAGCCGCCGCTGTTGGAAAGCACGTTGTACTCGGAAAGCAGGCCGAGCGTCTGGTTATACTCGTACTTCTCCCTGCAGGAAACCGCAGCGAGAAGCATCAGGATAAAGAGTGCAATTCTTTTCATACCCCGTTAATTTGTGAGATTGTATTTGTCGTACTCGGGATTCGAGAGTATGCGGCCGGAGCGCGCACACTGAACGTCCGGGATAGGGTAGTATTCGTGGCACGGACGTACATTCGTGACCGCGAGCGAATATGTGTTGTAGGCAAGCACCTGGTCGTACCAGATTCCCCAGCGTACGAGGTCGTATTTGCGGCCGAACTCGCCGAACAGCTCGCGTGCGCGCTCGTCGCGGATTTCTCCGCGGAGCTTCACCGCACTGACGAACGAGTACGGGGAAAGCTCGGCACGGGAACGCACCCTGTTGAGATACTCGACGGACTTGTTGTAATTGCCTTTCTCGCACCAGGCCTCGGACAGGAGGAGCAGGGCGTCGGCATAGCGGAAAATCTTGTAGTTGTTGCTGTCGTAATTATGGTAAACCCCAAAGCACCAGAATTTATGTCCCATCCATTCGGTGGTCTTGAATTTTACTCCGTGCCAGGTCGTGGCGATATTGAATTCTCGACGGATGTCCCCGTTGCCGGAAGGGGAAACGTAGGACTTCATATATGTGGACGGGCGCAAGGGAGCGTAGGAGTATGCATTTTCGCCGACTTCCGGGATGCTTACTCCGTCGAACAAATCCGAGCTGTTCTCTCCGGCGCCCTTCTTCGGCAGCACGAGAGCGGAAATAGCCAGGCTTGAAGCCGTGGTGTACTCGATACCTCCCTCGACGAATTCGTGGTTGATTTCGAAGATGGATTCCGGAGTGAATTTATTGCGGAAACAGACGTCGGAATACGGGTACTGGCCGAGATCTCCGTACATGGCCTCGAGGTGCTCGCAGGCGTAGATGACCTCGTCCCATCTTTTATTCCATGCCGCCATCTTGGCAATCAGCATCCAGCCCATCGCGGCGCCGCAATAGTTGTACTCCTGATCGCATGTACGGACCTGGGGAAGAGTGGGAACGTAGAGCTTGAGCTCTTCAATCAGGGTGTTGCGCGTTTCCACCGCGCTCATACGCCCGAGCTGCGCAATGTTTACCATATCCTCGTCGGTCTCCACATAGTCTTCATAGAAGGGCACGTCGCCGAAGAAACTGGTCAGAATGTAATAGTAATAAGAAAGCAGGATGCGGGTCTCGACGGCATAAGGGGCCTTCTCGCTTTCCGAGAGAGTCGACCTCTTTATGCCTTCAAGGGTGCTGATACAATAGCGTATGCCTCTCCAACTGTGCTGCCATACTATTGTGGCGGCGCCGGGGCTGGACGGGCTGATCTCGAAGCGGGCGTCCTGCTGGGCGGAACCGTTGGTGGAAGCAAGGTCGGTGGCCCCTTCCAGGGCAATCAGGTATTTGAAGTTATGGACATTGTTCAGCGGATCGTAGCAAGCGTTGACCGCGGCGCGGATCTGCACGGTGGTATTGAAGAAGTCGTAGGGGTTGACGACTTTGGATGTATCTTCCTTGAGCTCGCAGGACGACGCGACAAGCAGGCCTGCAAAGATTGAAAGAGTCAATAATATCTTTTTCATACGGCAGATCAGTATTTCATCATAACGGAGAACACAAAGCGCATAGGCTTGGGATAGTAGGAATTGTCGTATCCGTTCACGCCGCCTGAGGAGACGTCAGGATCGAAACCGTTGTAGGTGCTCCACAGGTAGAGGTTCTCTCCTGAGCAGTTCAGTTCAAGTTCCCTGATCACGCGGCTCTTGAGGTTGAACCTGTAGCCGATGTTCACGGTCTTGAGGCGGAGGTAGGAGGCATCGTGAACCATGAAAGAACTGGGAAGCGCGGCGCTATCGAAAATACCGGCCCGGGGAAGGTTGGAGGTGGGATTCTTGGTAGGATGCCAGGCGTTGACCATATAGGCATACTGGTTGGTGCGGCGGGAACCGGCCATATAGAATTCAGAATAGTTGAGAACCTTTCCGCCCAGGGTGTAGGAGAAGAATACGCCGAGCGAGAGGTTCTTGATGCGGAACGTATTCTGCAGACCGCCTGAGACTATGGGGTCCGGGGATCCGAGGAACACGATGTCTGCGGAGTTGAGCGAGCCGTCGTGGTTCTGGTCGATGAAGATAGGGTAACCCAGTTTGGTGGAGGACTGGTCGTTGGCATACGCGTGGGTTATCTTGTTGCGCTCGATTTCCTCCTTGTTGTGCCACACGCCGGCATACTGGAATCCCCAGAAAGAGTTTACGGGATAGCCTACCTTGTAGCCGATGGTCATATAACCGACCTGGGTGGGGGAGATCTTTGTGGAGACTTCGGCTTCCGGACCGATATCGTTCACCATAGAGGAGTTGTGCGAAATGGTGAATGAAGTGGACCAGGCGAAGTTGCGCTTGACAATATTGCGGGAGCTCAGGCTGAACTCGAGACCCTGGCTGGTGGTGCGGCCGATGTTCTGGTATTTGTCGTCGTAACCTGTGTGCTGGGGCACCTTGACGGTGAGCAGAAGATCCGTGGTCACGGCCCTGTAGGCTTCGAACGACATTTCCAGCCTGCTGTTCCAGAAGGCGACGTCCAGAGCGATGTTGCCCTCGGTGGTGGTCTCCCAGGTGAGGTTGGGGGAAGCGATGCGGGCCTGGCGGTAATACTGGCTGTAGTTTCCGCCGAAGGGATAGCCGGCCGAACCGCCGTCCATCCTGGCCAGGGACTTGTATGCCTGGTTTAGGTCGTTGCCGGACTGACCGAGACTGAGCTTCAGCGAAAGGTCGTCCAGCCATTCGACATTGTCGAACCAGGGCTCCCTGACTATGACCCATTTTAATGCGCCGGAGGGGAAGAAACCCCATTTATGGTTGGCGGCGAAGTTGGATGCGCCGTCGAAACGGCCGGTCAAAGTAAGGTAATAGCGCTTCTTGAAGTTGTAGTTGGCACGGGCGAAGAAAGCCATCTTGTCCTTGATGGTTTCTCCGGTGCTTGCGCCGTAGCTTTCCTTGTCGATGACGGCGCCCATATCGTTCCACTTTATGGCGTCCACCACATAACCCGATCCTGCGAGGGATAAGGTGTGGCTGGTGAAGTGCTTGAACGTCTGGCCTAACATAGCGTCGACGTGGTGGCCGTTGGAATCATGCCAGCCTTCGAGAGTCTGCTCGAAGTAAAGGCTCTGCTCGCCGTAATTCTGGCGGTATGCAGATCCGCCCATCGCATCGGTCCTCGAAGGGAGGGAGGACGGGCTGTATTCGTAGCGCTGGCGGTCGAACAGATAGTAGTTGAACTTTGTTTTATACTTGAGCCAGGAGACCGGCGTGACCGTTGCGCCGACGGACATGCTGAGCATACTGCGGTCGGTCCTGTCGGTCATTTCCGACAAACGGACGACGGCATTGTCCACATTGGTCGCTGACTGGCTCAGGGGATTATATGCGTCGCTGGCTTTGATGATAGGCGACAGGTACTGTGCGGCAAAATAGATTCCGCCGCCGCCGATTGCGGTGAGGAAGTTATCCTGGAGGCGGTATTGGTAGCGAAGGTTGGAATTGACGGACAACCACTTGAACAGTTTGTTGGAGACGTTCAGGGTGCCGGTGATGTTCTTTTTGCCGCTCGCCTTGATGATGCCCTGCTCGTCGTTGTACGATATTGCGGCATAGAATTTCTGCTTGCCGTTGAATCCGTTCATCGAAATGGAATAATCCTGGTAGGGCGCCACCCTGCTGACGTCTCCTATCCAGTCGGTGCCCTCTCCAATGGTGAACGGGGTCTTGATGGAAAGACCGCTGAGAGGGGTTGTCATATTCATCGAACTGGCTGTGCCGATGTGCTGGTAATACTCGTTGCGGTAGATACCGAACTCCTCGGCATTCATGAGGTCGAGATTGCGGGGAAGCATAGAGACGCCGGCGGCTCCCTTGAACGTGATGGCGATGTTCTGGGCGGGCGCCGAAGCGTCGTCGCTGCCCTTGGTGGTGATGATAATGACGCCGTTGGCGCCCCTGGCACCGTAGATTGCAGTGGCGGATGCGTCCTTGAGAACGGAAATGGCCTCGATGTCGGACGGGTTGATGTCGCTGAGGGAATAGACCGCGTCCATCACGCCGTCGACGACGATCAGGGGATCGTTGGAAGCCGTTATGGAACGTGAACCGCGGATTCGGATGACGGCGTCGGCCCCGGGCTCTCCGTCCGTGCTGGTGATTTCCATACCGGCTATACGGCCCTGGAGGGCCTGGTCGACGGAAAGCACGGGTTCGTCGCGGATTTCAGCCATCTTGACGTTGGTGACCGAACCGGTGAGGTCCTCCTTCTTCACTGCGCCGTAGCCGATGACGACAACGTCTTCCAGGCGCTGGCTGGCATCGGGGGCAAGCATTACGTCTATGGTGGATTTGCCCTTGACCGGGAATGTCGACTCCGCAAATCCGAGGAAATGGACGGAAAGGTAGTCGTTGTCCTTGCATTCTACGGTGTAACGGCCATTGGAGTCGGTAGTGGCGGAGCCTGAGACGTTGCCGTTGGCACCCCCGTTCTTGACTACTACGATGGCGCCGGGGAGGGTTTCTCCGTTGTCGTCGCGCACCACGCCGCTAACCTTGCGGGTCTGTGCGAAGGCGGGGATAAGCGCGGCAAGCGCCAGAATGATAAGAATCAGCTTTTTCATATCCAGTCCACATCTTCGCCTCCCTCGAATTCTTCGTCATCGAACAGATATCCCATTTCGGCTTCCGTGACCTTGTAGGCCGAGAAGTTGTCTATGTGGACATACACCTCGTCGTCGTTGGCGGTGCTGAAAGTAAATTTTGTTTCAGGGCTCATGTGCTGCCCGTTGCCGACGAGGAGCAGGTATTTGAGATTGTGCTCGTCGGGAGCGGTGCCCAGCGGCACGTTGACCCTGTATGTCGTCAGGCCCGTTTCGTAGAACATTCCTCCGGAAACCGTTATGTCCAGGGTGATGTTCTTACTCAGGAATTCGTTGGTGGTTTCCGCCCAGGCGTTGAAAGAGATGTAGTCGTAGTAGTCTGCGCTGAACGTCGGATACTCCTTGGTGATGTAGGTCTTGTCTCCGGTGATGGTGATGCACTCTCCCGGCTCGGAAGAGAAATCTTCCACAAACTTGAGCTCATACCCTTGACGGATGGGAAGGAACTTGCCCATCGACTGGGACGGGCAGGAAAGACTGAGATGTCCGGAACGACGCTCGATCGAATTGAGGGGGAGGATAGACGCGGCGTCGTAGGTGACTACGACATGCCCCGGCTCCACCTCTTCGACCGACTTGATTTGAAACCAGTCAGTGCCAGTCTGCGTCTGGTTTACATAATACTTCCATTCCAGGCTGACATTGGACAGGACATGAATCTTCCCGTCCTGAACGCCTTCGAACGGGACCTGGATGTTGTCCACGGTCTTTTCTTTCGAGACCTCGTACACATTGATGAACTCGCTCCGGACAGGGCGCAAGTCGACTTGGTTCCCGCTGCAGGCGCAGAGAACGGAAGCCGCAGATGCACAAAGGAATAGCAAAGAGGATTTGTTCATATCTTGATTATTTCATTTTTGACAGTTTAAAATCCGCAATTATCGGATAGTGGTCCGACGGGATGTAGAACGAACTGACGCCCGAATGCTCCCGCTTGGTGTAAGCGTCCGGCTTCGCGAACACATCTTCACAGGCTTTCAGCATCGGCTTGGAAACATACATGTAATCTATCCTGAGGCTGCCGCAGGACGGCAGGAAGTCGTCGGGATAGCACTCGCTGACCAGGTCGAAGAAGGGAGACTGGAATATCATGTAATCCTGGGCGGTGAAACCCGGGGAAGCATTGTTCCACTTGTAATGCCAGTTGTCCTTGCGGCTGTAGGAGTTGTAGTCACCGGCCATAATCCAGAGCTCCTTGTCGGGATTCTTGGTGGTGCGAACGGTACCGTCCAGAATACATGCGAGTTCTCTGGCACGGAACGTCTCACCCTCATACCTCTCTTCGCTGGCCTTCCTTTGATCGTAAGGCACTCCGTATCCGTACTTGCCATGCTTGAGATGGACGGTCACGATGTTGACAGGCTTCTCAACGCCATCCACGTGCACCTGGTACCAGCCGCTGTAGTTGACGATTATCGAGTCCGGCTTGCTGCCCTTGACGATTTTGATGCTGTCTATGGGGTAGCGGGACGTGACGCCGCAAGGATAGTTGGTAAGGCCGAAAGGGGTAGAAGTCGACGGGCGCCGGGGATTGATGAAATGATACTGGTGGCCCCAGCGGGCGCAAAGCTCGCCCCAATGGGCAGGAAGATAGCGTTCCTCGTTGGGCATGTGGTCCGCCGTGCCGTCGTAATAGATCTGGGCGGCTTCGCAGAAGATGCAGATGTCGGGATCCTTGGAGATGATCCAGTCGACGAATTTCTGATAATTATCCTGCTGACCGGCCCACATTCCGTTCTGGATATTCCAGTAGAGAACCCTCAGGGTCTTCTTCGTGGTCGGCTTATCAGCCTTGCCCTCGGGGTCCGATCCACCCAGTACGACGCAACACAGCGCCAGGACGGCGAGCATCAGAGGGATTCGTGTTATCTTCAGCCTATGCATATCGGTTATTTTTTTGCAATATAGGCATTTGGTTGGAAAAATAGTAGTTCTCGCGCGTACGAAGGAAAAAAAATGCGGCTCAGGGAAATGCTATTTTCCTGAGCCTTAATTATTTATGTATATTTAGAAAATTATTCTAGGGAAATGCAGTTTTGCAAGGATTCTACATTTCAGCAAGTTTTTTGACAAAAACATCACGCGGAACGGCAAGCTTGGAATTTATCTCGGAACGCTTGTTATAGACCGTTTTTATGGAACAGTGGAGCAGCTCTGAAATCTTCGAACTGTCCGTGATTCCGAGCTTGATGACGGCGAAAATACGGAGCTCCGTGTTCAAAAGTTCGCCCGGCTTGAGGATTATCACGCTCTCCGGCTTGAGCATTGAATTGAAGTCCTGGACGTAATTTGGAAAGATATCCAGGAAAGCCTTGTCGAAATTCTGGGACATCTGCCGGAGTTCCTCACTGGTGACATCTTTCGACGGATCCGTGAGGTTGAGGACATACTTGGTATTGCCCTTCCTGACATTAGTGTTAATCTTGGAGCGCATGGCCAGCAAACGGCTGATATATGAGGAATAGAGCTGGAAGAAGCCCAGCATGTAGCTATTGGCCATCTTTCCGGAACGCTCCAGGTTTTTGTTGAGCTGTACGATTTTATTCCTGGATTGGATTTGCCGGACGATAATGACAATCAGAAGTATTGACAACAGGATAATGAGCAATAATCCTATCTGTATCTCGCGATTCTGACGCGACAGGCGATGGAAATACTCTTCGTTGATGCCTCGGCTCGGTGCCGTGTCCAGCAACAGCCTGGAGCGGCTGCCCAGCCTGACCATGGTAGCATAATAATAGTCGGAAATCTTCTTTGCTTCCTTGATCTCGCCTATGGAGATAAGATAGTATTCCACATAACGGAACGAAGCGATATCCTGATTGGCGCTGACCACATCGTACAGGGCTGATTGAAGCAAGAGCTCCACATGGTCCTCGCACGGCCTCCCCATATAGTGGTGGTAGATGATGTAGCGGTCATAGAGGACTCCGGCGCGCCCGGGCCCAGGAGGGATGGATTCAAGGCGCTTATAGTTATATTCAAGGGCTTCGGAATAGTCTCCCGCACGTGCGCATATGCGCTCATGCTCCCTTAATGAAACATTGCTGTCCGAAGGCATCAGAGCAAGGGCGGAATCGCGGTACTGCTGATACAGCGCGACGAACTGCGCCCGGATTTCGGGCTTGGTGTCAAGGCAGAGATAAGAGTCGTGGTAGAGCCTCTTGTAGTTGTTGTAATAACGGATTAAATTCTCCCGGTCCAATTTCTCACGGGGAATTGCCTGAAAAATGCTGTTGGCGGCGAAGAAAAATCCGGTGTGGACCAGTATCGCACCCTTTTCCAGAACCGCCCTGTAATACAATTGTTCATCACCCATCTCCCTGGCCGTTTCCGCCGCCCTGTTGAAATACACGATGGCGGAATCACAGACGAACTTGGAATAATCGTGTGCAAGCTCAATGCAGGCGTCGTAACGCTCGAGGCTCCCCCGTGGCAGCTGCTCCAGTGCACTGCTGCTTTCTTCCAGCTGCGCCTCCACACGGGCGATATAGATATCGGAGCTGTCGATTTTCTCCAGGATTTCACGCATAAGGAATTGCGCGCTTCCCGGTTCAGGCCGCGAACAAGACACGACCAGAGCCGCCACTATGACAGTGGCGGCTCCGAGTGCTGTCCTGCAGATGCCCGTCATTTCACATTGCCTTTGGCATCACCTTTACGCTCGCCGCGATTGTGGTTGCCGCCAGGTCCGCCAAAGCCGGGCCTGCCGCCGCCGTGGCCTCCCTTGAGCCTGCCGATCTGCTGCCTGCGGAATTTTTCATCGCAGGTGTAGAACCTGGCCACTTTCTCGACGGAGAGCACCTTGAGATACTTGCCGGAATTCGCCATATGAAGATTCTGGTTGGCGGATTTGGCCTTTAGATAAGCGTCCAGAAGGGCTGCAGTGTCGCCTTCGCCCTTGTCGAGGGCCTTGCAGAGAGCCATGTAGGCCTTTCGCTCCGCCTGCATCAGCTCCTTCTGCTGCTTCTCAATCTCGTTGTACACGGGCCAGAACACCTGGGCCTCTTCAGGGGTCAGGCCTACCTCGGTGGTGATGAATGCCACCTTCTCCGCCCTGATCTTGTCTAAGTTTTCTTTGTTCCCTTTACCGGGAGCGCCTTGCGGCTGGGCGAGGGCCGCTACTGAAATGCTGAGTGTCAGCAAAATGGAAATCAACTGTTTCATAATCGTGTGTGTTTAATAATTATATTCCGCATCCTCGAGTTGGGCGAGAGTGGTGCCCGAATCGATGAGATATTCAATGATATCCTCGTCGCTTGCCGGCTGGCTTGCCGTGGATTTCGTGAGCACATAGTTGCCGATAAGGACCAGCAGGGAGAAGCTCACCGCCAGGGCAAGGTACGGAATGAAGTTGATCCGTGTCCTGCGTGCGGGAATCCTGGAAAGCCGCGACTGGAGATTGTCAAAATACCCGGATGGGGTCGAATATGGAAAATTTCTCTTCATTTCGCTCTCTTAGACGCCGGAGTCCGGCAAAGGTTTAAATTATTCGGTCAGATGCTGCTTGATTTTCTCGTATGCGATGTGGTACGAAGCCTTGAGCGCGCCAACGGATGTACCCGTGATTTCGGATATCTGTTCGTAGCTCAGTTCTTCGTAGTAGCGCATAGTAAACACCAGCCGCTGCTTGTTGGGGAGTGCGGCTATCGCCTTGCGCAGGGCGCGCATGGCCTCGTTGCCGTCGAAATACGGGTCGGGGTCGGAGATGCGCTCCGCGGTCTCGTCGATGCGTACGAAACTCAGCGCCGCACGCACGCGGGCCTTGCGAAGATGGCTGAGGGTCTCATTGGTGGCTATGCGCCAGAGCCACGTGAAGACGTCCGCCTCGCCCCGGAAACGGGAGAGGGAGCTCCACACCTTAATGAATATATCCTGGAGCAGGTCGTCGGCGTCTTCGTGGTTTCCCACCATGGCGCGCACGTGCCAGTACAACGGCTCGCTGTACTGCTGCACAAGGGTGTTGAAGTATCTTTCCTGCTCCGGCATACGCCGTTTAGACGCAAAAATCGCGCCCCGGTTTAACATTGCCGGCCCTAAATGCGGGGCTTTGAAGAATAATGCTTATTTTTGACGCTGGAAAACACATGAATATCCAACGATGAAAAAACTGTTTCTTTTCCTTGCCGTTGCCCTTCTGGGGCTGCCTCTGATGGCCCAGGAGCCGGACTCTACTTTCCTCCACGTCAAGGCGGACGAAAGGGGGCTGGTGCTGACTGTCAAGGACAGCCGGAAGGCGGATTCCACCATTGTCAGCAACACCATCCTGCCCGCAGACATATCGGTTCCACTCCGGAAAAAACCTTATTACGTGGAACTGCACAGGGCTGGACAGTCCTCACCCGCCTACAGGGGCATTATGTATTACGACAACCCCCGCAAGACAAGCCACTTCATCCAGTCCTGGTCGAGGGGCGGTCTTCAGTTCGTATCTTTCAACAACTATTTCTACGGCAGGCCCCGCGCCACCGTCGGGGTGCCGGGACCGGACGGAGCACCGGCGAAGACCCTTTCTAATATAGGCTATCTCAACCTGTTCAAATTCAGTCTTTTCCCCGGCTTTTCCACTTCGCTCCTGAAGGGCACGGGGTTCCTTGGCCTGGACGGTAAAGACCTCTATACCCTGAACGATGCCGGAGGTATAATCGCAAGGCCAAACCCAATAATACTGCCCGCCATCAGCGTGATTCTCATCAACGGGGAGTTCCGCGTGGGCGGCGCATTGCTGACGGACTATGCGGATGCGAGTATCCTGGCTTCATATGCCTGGTATCCTGACATTTACAAGGATTTCGTCAAATTCTCATACCTCACCGGCCACGATGTGTTCGTGGGATTGGAACTTTCATCCCGAATTCCTGCCGTGAACTATAAACTGAAAGCCGGGTTGCAGATGTATCCCGGCCTCAAAACAGTCTCTTATAAGGTGGCGAACGGCGTTATAGGCGATTTCATGACCATCGACACCGCCGTGCCCAACATGTTCGTGGTGGCGCTGGAAATGAGTCTCGGCATCTCCAAGGGCGAGAATATCCTGAGGATTTTCTAGTCGAGTTTAAGGACAGCCATAAATGCGCTCTGCGGCACCTGGACGGTGCCGATCTGGCGCATGCGCTTCTTGCCCTCCTTCTGCTTCTCAAGGAGTTTGCGCTTACGTGTCACGTCGCCGCCGTAGCACTTTGCGGTGACGTCCTTGCGCACCTGCTTCACCGTCTCGCGGGCGATAATCTTGGCGCCGATGGCCGCCTGGATAGGTATGTCGAACTGCTGGCGAGGGATGAGGTCCTTGAGCTTTTCGCACATCTTGCGGCCGAAGGTGTAGGCGTTGTCTTCGTGGATAAGGGTGGACAGGGCGTCTGCGGGCTCGCCGTTCAGCAGGATATCGAGCTTCACGAGCTTCGCCGGACGGTAGCCGTTGACATGATAGTCGAACGAAGCGTAGCCCTTGGAAATGGTCTTCAGCTTGTCGTAGAAGTCGAACACTATTTCGCTCAGCGGCATATCGTAGTTGAGTTCCACTCGCTCGGCGGTGATGTAGTGCTGGCTGATGAGGGTGCCGCGCCTGTCGAGGCAGAGCTTCATGATGGGCCCGAAGAATTCGGTCTTTGAGATGATCTGGGCGCGTATGAAGGGCTCCTCGATATGGTCGATCATAGTCGGTGCGGGCAGGCCAGACGGGTTGTGGACGTCGATCACCTCGCCCTGCATGGTGTATACCTTATAAGACACGTTGGGCACGGTGGTGATCACGTCCATGTCGAACTCCCGGAAGAGGCGTTCCTGCACGATTTCGAGGTGCAACAGGCCCAGGAAGCCGCAGCGGAAGCCGGAGCCAAGGGCCAGCGAGCTTTCGGGCTCGTACACGAAGGAGGCGTCGTTGAGCTGGAACTTCTCCAGCACGCTGCGCAGCTCCTCGAACTTGTCCGCCTGCACGGGGTACATGCCGGCGAACACCATCGGCTTCACTTCCTCGAATCCGGCGATCGCCTTGTCGCAGGGGCGGGCCGTGTGGGTGACGGTGTCGCCGACTTTCACCTCCACGGCGCTCTTGATGCCGGTGATTATGTATCCGACGTCGCCGCAGCCCACTTCCGTGCCCGGAATAAGCTTCATCTTCAGCGAGCCCACCTCTTCCACCTCGTACTCCATGCCGGTGGCGACGAACTTCACCTTGTCGCCCTTGCGCACGGAGCCGTTCAGCACCTTGAAGTAGGCGATGACTCCTCGGAACGAATTGAACACGGAGTCGAAAATGAGCGCCTGCAGCGGGGCGTCCGGATCTCCCGACGGGGCGGGAATCTTCTCCACGATGGCGTCCAGGATGGGCGGCACGCCCTCGCCGGTGCGGGCGGAGACACGGAAAATGTCGTCCGGGTCGCAGCCCAGCAGGTCGCATATTTCATCGGCCACCACGTCGGGCTGGGCCGAGTCCATGTCGATCTTGTTGAGAACCGGAATGATCTCCAGGCCATGGTCTATGGCCATGTAGAGGTTGGAAATGGTCTGGGCCTGCACGCCCTGGGTGGCATCCACGACAAGCAGCGCACCTTCGCAGGCGGCAATGCTGCGGGAGACTTCATATGAAAAGTCGACGTGTCCCGGGGTATCTATGAGGTTGAGCCGGTAGCCGTTGTAGTTCATCTGGATGGCGTGGCTCTTGATGGTGATGCCCTTTTCCTTCTCAAGGTCCATGTCGTCGAGCACCTGGTTCTCCATGTCGCGGGCGGAGAGGGTGCTGGTGAGCTCGAGCAGACGGTCGGCAAGCGTGCTTTTGCCGTGGTCTATGTGGGCGATGATGCAGAAGTTGCGTATCCGGTTCATTTCCATAACGGATGCAAAGATAATTTATTTTTAGTATCTTTGTGAACTCGACACTAAATCAAGTCAACTAAATATGGCAAAAGCTCAAGAATTAAGCAGAATCGCCTCCCAGGTGCGCAGGGACATCGTCCGCATGGTCACAAGCGCCAAATCCGGGCATCCGGGCGGTTCGCTCGGCATCACCGACGTGATGACCGCTCTCTATTTCAGCGAAATGAAGCACGACCCCGCCACCTGGACCCGCAGCGCCAAGGGCCAGGATGCGTTCATCATCTCCGCAGGGCACCTCGCCCCGGTGTATTATTCCATCCTGTCCCGCGCCGGCTACTTCCCGGTGGCCGAACTCGGCACGCTCCGCAAGTTCGGCAGCCGCCTTCAGGGGCATCCGTGCGTGACTGACGGCCTCCCCGGCGTGTTCCAGAGCTCCGGCTCCCTCGGCCAGGGCCTTTCCTGCGCCGCCGGCATGGCTCTCGGCAAGAAGCTGGACGGCGAAAGCGAGCGCGTGTTCTGCCTGCTGGGCGACGGCGAGAGCGAGGAGGGCCAGATATGGGAAGCCGGCATGTGGGCCGCACACCACAAACTCGACAACCTGGTGGCCTTCACCGACTGGAACGGCCAGCAGATCGACGGCCCCGTCGAGTCAGTCGGCGGAGTGGGCGACCTGCGCGACAAGTGGACCGCTTTCGGCTGGGAAGTGATTGAAGCCGACGGCCACGATTTCGATTCCATACTCAAAGCCTTCGAGCTGGCCCGCGCCGCCGACGGCAAGCCCAAGATGATACTTTTCCACACGGAAATGGGACACGGCGTGGACTTCATGGCCGGCACCCACAAATGGCACGGGAAGGCCCCCAGCGCCGAGCAGTGCGAGGCCGCAATGGCACAGTTGGAAGAAACCTTAGGAGACTATTAGCATGAAGAAATACACAGACCAGGGTAAGGTTGATACCCGCAGCGGCTTCGGAGCAGGGCTCGTGGAGGCCGGACGCAAAGACGGCAGGGTCGTCGCCATGACCGCGGACCTCAAAGGTTCGCTCAAGATGGACGCATTCGCCGCCGAATTCCCCGACAGATTCATCCAGTGCGGCATTGCCGAGGCCAACATGGTCGGCGCCGCCGCAGGTCTCGCCATCACCGGCAAGATTCCTTTCATCGGCTCCTTCGCCGAATTCGTGACGGGCCGCGTGTACGACCAGCTCCGCCAGGAAGTGGCATACGGGCACACCAACGTGAAGATCGCCTCCTCCCACGCCGGCATCACCCTCGGCGAGGACGGCGCCACCCACCAGACCATGGAGGATATCGCCCTGATGCGCGCGCTGCCCGGAATGGCCGTCGTCGCTCCGTGCGACTTCAACCAGACCAAGCAGGCCACCATCGCCGCCGCCGAATGGGACGGTCCCGTCTACCTCCGCTTCGGCCGCCCGTCGGTGCCCAATTTCACCGACCCTGACGAGCCGTTCGTGATCGGCAAGGCGTATGTTATGAACGAAGGCAAGGATGTGTCCATACTCACGTGCGGGCACCTCGTATGGGAAGCGCTGCAGGCCGCAGAAGCCCTCGAGGCTGAGGGCATCAGCGCCGAGGTGATCAACGTGGCCACCATCAAGCCCCTCGACGAGGCGGCCGTGCTCGGATCCCTCCGGAAGACCCGCTGCGCCGTCGTGGCCGAGGAGCACAACGCCGCCGGCGGACTGGGCGAGGCCATCGCCAGCGTTGCCGCCGCGGAGCTCCCGACGCCTATCGAGTTCGTGAACGGCTGCGACAAGTTCGGCCAGTCCGGCACCCCCGCCGAGCTCATGAAGGCCTGGGGCTTCGACGCCGCCCACCTCGCCGACGCCGCCAGGAAGGCAATAGCAAGAAAGTAGATTCTTCGCTTCGCTCAGAATGACATACCTGATGAAATACCTGATCAGATCAGTAAAGTACTTCGTACAGCTGATGGTGATCCTGACGGTCATCATCGCGGTGCTGATTGTGGCGAAGGTGGTGGATTCTGACATTTCCAAAATCTTTGTCAACGGATACGATTCCCTGTGGCAGATAGCCCTGATGATGGCCGCATTCGCCGCCATCTACCCCCGCTTCGGCTATTCCAGGCGCCAGGCTCTGCTGCCGGGCTCCGACGAAGAGGCCGCCCCGGTACTGGAAAAGGTCATGAAGGCATATGGATACGAAAAGGAAGCCCGTCCAGACGCAGTGCTCGCCTACCGCAAGAGCTCCGGAGCGAGCCGCTTTTTCCGCCTCTGGGAAGACCGCATCACCGTGACCCGCTTCGTCAGCGGCTACGAACTCGAAGGCGCCAGCAAGGACGTCGTCCGCCTCCTCAACGCCCTGAGGAACGAAACCCGGGATTACTAAGGCGTATCAGTCGAGGGTGCCGTAGATCCAGTTGTCGCCGACGATGCCGGAGATGATGTCGTCGGCTACGAACCAGTCGGATTCGGGGATGCGGAGGTGGCCGGGTTTGTCGGCGGGGACAAGGCGGCTGATGTATTTGGAGGGGTCGGGAATGTATTCCCCGGGAGTGTAGTCGTCCTCATCCTCCGGCGGGCGCTCTGAGAGCAGCTTCTCCGGGATGCCGTCGGAGGTCCGCAGCCCCAGCATGACCTTTTCCTCCCAGATTTCCCATTCCGTGAGCACCTCGCCGCCGGTTTTCCAGTCTTTCAGGTCCTTTGAATTCCAGGTGCGCTCAGACTCCGACACCATCGAATGGGCGCCGGGGCCGAGACCGACGTAGGGGAAACGGTCCCAATAGGTGAAATTATGGAGCGCACGCTTGCCGGGAAGGGCCCAGTTGGATATTTCGTAGTGCTCGTAGCCGGCGGCGGCGAGTGCCGAGCAGATGAACTGATACTGCTCCAGGCAATCGTCGTCTTCAAGAGGCAGGTACTCCCCCACCTTGTTGAGTTCGCGCAGCGCGCTGCCGTCGTCGATGGACAGCTGGTAGGCTGAAATGTGCTCCGGGCGCCACTCCAGAATCTCCCGCACGGTGTCCTGCAGCAAGGCGAGGCTCATCCCGTTGATGCCAAAGATTATGTCCACGCTGACGTTGTCGAAGCCCGCTCCCCGCAGCGCACGGAATGCCTGACGCGCACCGTCTGCAGAATGCCGGCGCCGCATCCAGCGCAGCATGTCGTCGGAAAGCGACTGCACGCCCATGCTCACCCGGTTTACCCCCAGCCCGCGCAGGCCGGCGGCATATTCGGGCGTCACGTCGTCCGGGTTCACCTCCACCGTCCATTCCTTGTAGCGGCGGCTCCCGCAAGCATCGGCGATGCGGCCTATCCACGGAAGGGGCAGCAGCGACGGAGTGCCGCCTCCGAAGTAGAGCGTGTCGATTGCTGCAGACGCAGCTATTTCCGCCCGCCGGCGTGTTGCCTCCCTGCACACCCCGTCCACATAATCTTCGGTCGGCGCCATGCAATTGGAAACAAAGCCGCAGTAAATACAGCGGCTTTTGCAAAACGGTACGTGAACGTAAATCATCGATGCAGGGCGCTAGCGCAGCATCAACTCCGCGCTGCCCAGTTTAGCCTGCGTCGTGAACGCCTCAACGGTATAAATACCCTTCTGGAAGGCGGGAATGTTGTTGACGTAGATGCTGAGCTCCACCTCCTGGCCCTGGTAATCGACCTCACGGGAGGCGGTGGCAGCCAGTTCTTCGCCGCCGAGGCTGAAGCTGGCGCCGCGGCCGTCGTCGAGCAGGTTGCCGTCAGGATCCTTGACCCGCACATACACGCGGACGGGGCCCGGCTCGGCAAGGGCGTTCTCCACGAGGCTCAAGGTCACGAGCAGGCGGGCCACATTCTTGCTGCGGTCGATCATCTTGCCGGAGTTGTTGTAGGCCTCCAGGCGTATGCCGCGGGCCTTTATCACGGAACCGGTGACCACCTTGCCGGTGAGGTCCTCCACCTGGGCGCTGAGCTCCTCGCTGCGCTTGCGGTGCTCCGCCGCTTCCCTGCGGGCATTGGCGGCATCCACGGTGAGCTTGTGGTTCAGCTGGTTGAGGGAATCGATCTGGACTATGTATCCGCGCATGATGGTGCGGAGAGTGCCGAGTTCCTTCTCGTACTGGCGCATCTTCACACGGTCGGTAGCCTCCGTCTTCTTGATCCTGTCCACGAGCTGGGCCACTTCCTCACGGGAGGAATCGAGCTGCAGGTTGATGGCGTCGTAGTCGGAGGAGAGACTCTCATAATCGCTCCTGAGGGCCTCGATCTGCTCGGTCAGCTCCTGTTTTTCTATATTGAGCTCGCCAACCAGGGTATTCTTCTGGTAAAGCACGTAGGCAAGGGCGGCGCCGAGCAGCACGGCCACGGCAATCATCGCGAACATGACGGCCTTCGAGCCGCCGTTCTGCTTGCGCTCACGCTCCTTCCTTTCTATCCTTTCGAGGGGATCTTCTCTTTCCATATCAAAATGTTTTAGTCTGCAAAAGTAGCAATTTTCCGGCACTTCTGCTGCAACCATCGGGCCACGTCTTCATCCAGAAGGGGAGAAAGTGTCTCAAACACAAGGGAATGGTAGCTGTCGAGCCACTCCGTTTCCTCCCTGTCCAGCAGATCCAGGTCAAGCGCAGAAGTGTCGAAGGGGCAGAGCGTCAGGGGCTCGAAGCCCAGCCAGCGGCCGAACTCGTTCGTGCCTTTTTCCACGCAGAGAATGAGGTTTTCGTGCCGCACGCCGTGCATTCCTTCTCGGTAGATTCCCGGCTCGTCGGATGTGATCATGCCGGGCTGCAGCGGCACGGGATTGAGATTCTGCCGGATGTCCTGGGGACCTTCGTGGACGCCGAGGAACCAGCCCACGCCGTGCCCGGTGCCGTGCCCGAAATTGCGCCGTGCCCTCCAGAGAGGGGCACGGGCGAGGGCGTCGAGCCGGCAGCCCGGAGTGCCTTCTGGGAATATGGCCATGGCAAGGTCTATGTGTCCCTTGAGCACAAGGGTGTAGTCTTCCCTCTCGAGGGGAGTCAGCTCGCCGAGCGGTATGGTGCGGGTGATATCGGTGGTGCCGTCGAGGTACTGGCCGCCGGAGTCGCAGAGGTAGAGGCCGCGGGGCTCGAGCACGGGCGCGTCGGAACGGGGCGTGACGTAGTGCGGCAGGGCGGCGCCGGGGCCCCATGCCGAGATGGTCTCGAAACTGTCGCCCTGGTAGCCGGCGGCCTGCGAGCGGAATTCGCCAAGCTTCACTGCGGCATCCCATTCGGTGACGCGCCGCTCCGCCCCGAGCGACTTCTCCAGCCAGTGCAGGAAGCGCACCATCGCCACGCCGTCGCGTATATGGGCCTGGCGCATGCCCTCTATTTCAAACGGGTTCTTCACGGCCTTCCAGAGGCCGACGGGGGTGGTGCCGTGACGCGCGGACACACCGGAGGACTTCAGCACTTCCGCAATCTGGCGGTTCAGGGACTTGGCGTCCACGAAAATGCTCATCCCGCCGCAAACGGAAAGGAACTCATCCAGGGCATCATAGCGTTCGAGCAGTATCCCCTCCCTTGTGAGCATTTCGAAGGTGCGTTCGGTGTCGGGGTCTTCTATTTCCTCCTTCAGCACAAACCAGCGCACGTCCTCTTCCGTGACGAGCAAGTAGCTGATAACGTAGGGGTTGTATTCAATGTCGGAGCCGCGAACATCCAGCGTCCATGCCACTTCGTCGAGAGCTGAAAGCAGTATGCCGTCGCAGCCACGTGAGGCACAGAATTCCCGCAGCCGGGCGATTTTGGAGGCCCTGTCGGAGCCGCTGTCGACAGGGAAAACGGGCGTCTGCGGGATGCCGGGCCTGTCGGTCCAGAGGTAGTTAATGAAATCCGGGGAACTCAAGATAAAAGGCAGGGAGCCCGTGTTCATGAACGCATCTTCAATATCATCCGCAAAGGCGTCCATGATGCTTGTCCCGTCCACTGCGATCACGGGCTCCTGGGCGTCGGCAAAACGGGCAGCAAGCCATTCGGGGATGAGCACCTGCTCCGGCACACGCGTCTTGTGGAGCTCCACGCCGGTGCCTTCCAGCTGCGCCGTGGCCTGGATGAAGTAACGCGTGTCGGTCCAGAGGCCGGCGTGGTCGTGGGTGACCACCAGGTCGGCGGCTTCGCCGGTGAAGCCCGTGAGCCAGCGGATCTGCTTGTAGCGCTCGGAAGGGTACTCGCTGCCGTGGGGGTCGGTGCCGGTGAGCACCACGGCATCCCAATCCCTGGCACGCATCAGGGCGCGCAGGGAGGCTATACGGTCGGCGTATATGTTCATATCTGCGGGACGAATTTGGGGATACGGAGAATCTCTGTCTTGAAAAGGTTGCGCCGGTGCATCCTGTCGATCTTGGCGCGGATTTCCTCATCTTCGCACACGCCTTCGCGGATGTAGCGGTCCAGCGTGGCGTAAGTGAAGCCGAACTTGGCCTCGTCGGGGCAGGAGCCGGGCAGGCCGTCGTCGGGAGTCTTGTGCACCCATTGGCGGGGCAGCCCCAAGTCGTCGCCGACCTCCAGCACCTCGCGCACCACCATCCCGCCCAGGGGCGAGAAGGAGCCCGCGGCATCGCCGAAGAGCGTGGCGTAGCCGATGTAGTCTTCGCTGAGGTTGCAGGTGTTGGCCACCATGCCGTTGAGCGATTGCGCGGCCGCGTAGAGCACGGTCATGCGGATGCGGGGCGGAATGTTCTGGACGGACTGGAGGGAGAATTCGCCGCCGGGCATCAGGGCGCCGAGGGCGTCGCATTCAGCCTCTATCTTGCCGATTGGGAGGCACAGGTAGCGTATTCCCAACCATTTGCAGATTTCGTCGGCCTCATTGAGGCCCTGCCCTTCGGCGGGCATGGCGATGCCCACCACGCGCTCCGGGCCGAGGGCCTGGGCGCAGAGGGCAGCCGCGACGGTGCTGTCTTTGCCGCCGCTCATCCCGAGCACGGCGGTGCATGACGGGCCGTTGGCCTCGAACCACGCCCGTATCCATGTGATGCAGTCCTGTGTGAGTTTTTTCATAACGCAAAGATAAATAATACTTTGTAAATCAAAAAATTAGTTGTATCTTTGCAGCCCGCAAATTTGTGTTGCGGATACTAATTTATTTATTATCAATTAATTAACAAACCAATGCCTGGATTAATTGGAAAGAAAATCGGAATGACTTCCGTTTTCGGTGCCGACGGTAAGAACATACCGTGCACCGTTATCGAGGCTGGTCCGTGCGTTGTCACGCAGGTACGTACTATCGAAACCGACGGTTACGAGGCTGTACAGCTTGCCTATGACGAAACCACCGAAAAGCACACCAGCGCGCCTCTTATGGGGCACTTCAAAAAGGCCGGCACCACCCCCAAGCGCAAGCTCGTGGAATTCCCCGCTGACTATAGCAGGGAGCTCAAGCTTGGCGACGTTCTCACCGTTGAGGATATCCTCAAGGCTGAGGTCCCCTTCGTGGACGTGGTCGGCACCTCTAAAGGTAAGGGTTTCCAGGGCGTTGTGCACCGCCACGGCTTCGCAGGAGTCGGCGGCAAGACCCACGGTCAGCACAACCGTCTCCGTCACCCCGGTTCCATGGGAGCATCCTCATGGCCTTCCCGCGTACTTCCCGGTATGCGCATGGCCGGTCACATGGGCAACGTCCGTGTGAAGGTGTTCAACCTCAAGGTTGTCAAGATTCTCCCCGAGAACAACATTATCGTAGTGAAAGGTTCCGTTCCCGGAGCCAGAGGTTCTTATGTATTAGTGGAGGCTTAAGAGTATGGAACTTGCAGTTTTGAAAATAGACGGTACCCAGTCCGGCAAGAATGTCACTCTCGACGAGAAGGTGTTCGGCATCACCCCGAACGACCACGCCATCTATCTGGACGTAATTCAGTACCTCGCCAACCAGCGTCACGGCAATGCCAAGACCAAGGACCGCAGTGAGACCGCATTCAGCACCAAGAAGCTCGGTCGCCAGAAGGGCGGCGGCGGCGCACGCCACGGCTCCCGCAAGGCCAATATCTTCGTCGGTGGCGGCCGCGTGTTCGGCCCCGTGCCCCGCTTCTACCACAATAAGCTCAACAAGAAGGTCAAGAAGCTTGCCCGCTTCTCCGCTCTCAGCTACAAGGCCCAGGAGAATGCGATCATCATGCTCGAGCCCTTCAAGATGGAGGCCCCCAAGACCAAGGAGCTCCTCGGAATCATGAAGGCCATCAAGGCCGGCGACCGCAAGGTCCTCGTGGTGCTTCCCCAGAACTCCGACAATATCTTTCTTTCATCCCGCAATCTCCAGCAGGTCAACGTCATCACCGTTGACGAGATCAACACCTACGCCATCATGAACGCCAATTCCCTGGTGCTCATCGACGGTGTGCAGGACATCCTCTCGGAGAGAGCCTAAAAGCACAAGAAGATGGGAATCATTATTAAGCCAATCGTAACAGAGAAGTTGACGGCTCAGGGCGAAAAGTTGAACCGTTACGGCTTTATCGTTGATCGTAAGGCCAACAAGCTTCAGATAAAGGACGCCGTGGAGAAGATGTACAATGTCTCCGTGGCAGATGTCAATACAGTCAATTACCATGGCAAGAGGAAGAGCCGCTACACCAAGGCCGGCCTTCTCCGCGGACGCGCCAACCATTTCAAGAAGGCGTACATCACGCTTGCCGGTGAAGACAAGATCGACTTCTACGCTAACATTTAAGGGAGGATCAAGCTATGGCAGTTAAGAAATACAAACCGGTTACTCCCGGTCAGAGGAACAAAGTGATCAGCGCTTTCAGCGAAATCACCACCAACAAGCCCCAGAAATCCTTGCTTGAGCCCCTCAAGAGCACTGGCGGCCGCAACAACACCGGCCAGATGACCGTCCGTTACATCGGCGGCGGCCACAAGAGAATGTACCGTATCATCGACTTCCTCCGCGACAAGGATGAGTGCACCGCCACCGTTCTGACCATCGAGTATGATCCGAACCGCAGCGCCCGCATCGCCCTCGTGCAGTATGAGGATGGCGAGAAGAGGTATATCATCGCTCCCGACGGCCTCAAGGTGGGTCAGGTAATCGCCTCCGGCAGCGGCATCGCTCCCGAGGTCGGCAACGCCCTCCCCCTGAGTGAAATTCCCGTTGGTACCCTCGTCCACAATATCGAGCTCCGTCCCGGACAGGGCGCCGCAATGGCCCGCTCCGCCGGCACTTCCGCTCAGCTCGCAGCCCGTGAAGGCAACCACGCAGTCCTGCGTCTGCCCTCCGGTGAGACCCGCATGGTTCTCGTGAGCTGCCGCGCCACCGTGGGCGTCGTGTCCAACACCGACCACAATCTCGAATCACACGGAAAGGCCGGACGCCGCCGCTGGCTCGGCAAGCGCCCCCACAACCGTGGTGTCGTTATGAACCCTGTCGATCACCCGATGGGTGGTGGCGAAGGACGTGCTTCCGGCGGACATCCCCGTTCGCGCAAGGGTCTGCCTGCAAAGGGCTTCAAGACCCGCAACCCCAAGGCTGCGTCCAACAAGTTCATCATTGAGAGAAGAAAGAAATAACGGAATAAAACAAGTAAGAGATTATGAGTCGTTCACTTAAAAAAGGACCGTACATCCAGGAAGCCCTGGAGAACAGAGTTCTTGCTATGAATGATGGTAGCAAGAAGAAAGAGGTGGTCAAGACCTGGTCTCGTGCCAGCATGATCTCCCCGGACTTCATCGGCCACACAATCGCCGTTCATAATGGAAACAAGTTTATTCCTGTTTACGTTACTGAGCAGATGGTCGGCCACAAGCTCGGCGAGTTCGCCCCCACCCGCACATTCAAGGGTCATTCAGGTAACAATAAGAAGTAATCACTATGGGAAAGCGTAAAAGACTTATGGCCGAAAGCCTCAAGGAGGCTAAGAAGGTTACAGCTGTTGCTA
>JAFZVQ010000037.1 GCA_017617715.1 Bacteroidales bacterium
CGTCCGCTCTGCTTACTAATGAGTCTCATCTTTATAATATATACTCTTATATACCACAAAGATAAAAATAATAATTGACAAAAAAAAGACCTTGGAGGGCCTTCTAGTGAAAAAATCCAAAATTATGCTGTCAAACTACCGGGTTCGTCCAGCACTATCTTTCCGTTCTGGTAGATGACGGTATTGGCGGTGCCGAGGTCTATGGCCAATTCTTGGTTTAGGAATGAAAATGCCATAATTTTGGGATAATTCGGATACTCCACAAAATTAAGTAAAATTCCAAGATTTTCCACTACTTTTGCAGTAGATTATTTTCGAAAAAATGTCCAGGCCAGTTTATGCGGTTTTCGTTGCCGGAGGCAGCGGCACAAGAATGGGAGGAGACGTCCCGAAACAGTTTCTCGACCTTGGCGGAATACCCATCCTGCAGCGCTCCGTGGAGCGTTTCCTGGACGCCGCGCCCGAGGCCCGCGTGGTCGTGGTGCTGCCCGAAAGGGAGCTGGACAGGTGGAAGGAGCTCTGCCTGCAGCACTCCGTGTCGTTCCCGCAGGTCATAGTGCGGGGCGGCATGACCCGTTTCCATTCCGTGCGCAACGCCCTGGAGAAGGTCCCGGACGGGGCCGTGGTCTCAATCCACGACGGAGTGCGGCCCCTGTTCACCCCGGGGCTCGTGCGCGCCATGCTCGACCGCATGCAGCAGCCCGGCGGTCCGCAGGCCCTCATCCCCGTCGTGCCCGTGACCGACACCCTCCGCAGCACCGACCCCTCGCTCCCATCCCCCGACCGCAGCAAGCTCGTGTCGGTGCAGACGCCGCAGATGTTCCTCTCCGAAGTGCTCCGCAAGGCCTACACCCAGCCCTACGACACCTCATTCACCGACGATGGCTCCGTCGCCGAGCGCGCCGGCATCCCCATCGACCTCTTCCCCGGCGAAAGGTACAACATCAAAATCACCACCCCCGAAGACCTCGCCCTCGCCAGGCAGCTGATCTAGCCGGAGGAGAGGCAGCACCGCAAAACTTCCGCTTCGCTCCATCCCTCCCACTGCGCTTCGCTTGTGGGCCCCTCCCGTTCAAGTGGCCACGGGCGGCCACTGTTTTGCGGTTGCTGCCTCTCCTCCGGCGTGCGGCGCTAGAGATTGCGGAAGGTAGTGCTTTTGAAATCCTTGACCCAGACCTGGCGGTCGAAGGCCTGGTCGAGGGAGAGCATGGTGTCGGTGGACTGGACGTAGGGGATACGCTGGATAGTGTTGAGAATGGTCTCCATCAGGTGGTCGTTGTCGATGCAATAGACCTTCAGGAGAAGGGCCGCGCGGCCGGTCACGAAGTGGCACTCCACTATCTCGGGGATGTGGCGGAGGGCATCGGTGACTTCGGAATACTTGTTGTCCTCAGAAAGGGAAATGCTGATGAACGCGCAAACGTTCAGACCGAGGGCGCCGGGCTTGACGAGCATCTGCGAGCCGGTGATCACCCCGTTGTCTTCCAACTTCTTTATGCGCTGGTGGACGGCCGCGCCGGAAATGCCGCACTCGCGGGCGATTTCCTGGTAAGGCATACGCGCATTGTTGACCAGGAAGGACAGAATCTTCCTGTCGGTTTCATCGATCTGGTAGTTTGCCATTGCTATTTCTTCTTGAATCTGCGGGTCTTGTGCGCCGTGGGGCTGCCGGTGGCAATAATCTGCTTGCACTGCTCCTCGGTGAGGTTTTCGGCAGACACATCCCTCGGGATGCGGTAATTGTTGCCGCCGTGCTTGAGGTAGGGACCGTAGCGGCCGTTGATGATGCTGATGTCGCTCTCGGGCCACTCCTTAAGCGGAGTAGCGACGGTCTCTTTCTTCACCTTGTCGGCCTCGATCAGTGCTATGCACTCCTCGATGGTGATGTGGAGGGGATCCTTGCCGCGCGGCAGGGACACGTTGCGCTCGCCGGCCTTGATGTACGGGCCGAAGCGGCCCCTGAGGGCCACGACGGGCTCGCCCTCATATTCGCCCACGGTACGCGGCAGATTGAATAGGCGGGAAGCCTCCTCGACGGTGAGGTTCTCGATTATCTGGCCCTTGTTGAGGCTGGCGGACTGGCGGTTCTCGCCCTCTCCCTTCTGGACGTAAGGTCCGAACTGGCCGAGGCGCGCCACTATCATCTGGCCGTCCACGGGGTCGATGCCGATTTCCCGCTCGATGTGGCTGTACTGGCGGTTGCTGATGGCCTCGTTGACCTTATGGTGGAACGGGGTGTAGAAGTCGGAGATGACCTTGTTCCACTGTTTCTTGCCGCCGGCGATCTGGTCGAAGTCCTTTTCGACGTTGGCCGTGAAATCGTAGTCCATTATTTCAGAGAAGCTGCCGGTCAGGTAGTCGGTCACCAGCACGCCCACGTCGGTGGGGAGCAGCTTGCCCTTCTCGGCGCCCACGAGCTCGGTCTTGACGGATTCGGTGAGCGCGCCGCCCTTGAGCAGCAGGTTGCGCACCTGCACCTTGCTGCCGTCCTTGTCGCCTTTGACAAGGTAGCCGCGGGCCTTGGTGAGGGTGGTGATGGTGGGGGCGTAGGTGGACGGACGGCCGATGCCGAGCTCCTCCATTTTCTTGATAAGCGTCTGCTCGGAGTAGCGGAACGGAGGCTGCGTGTACTTGCAGGACGCATCCACCGCGCTGGCGTTCAGCACCTCGCCCACGCTGACCTGCGGGAGCACGACCTCGTTGCCTTCGGTCTCCTCCTCGTCGTCGGCGCCTTCGCGGTAGAGCTTCAGGAAGCCGTCGAAGAGCACCTGGATGGACTGTATCACGTATTTTTCGGGACGCTTGTCGATGTCGACCTGGATGGTGGTGTTGAGCACCTTGGCCTCGGCCATCTGGGACGCGACCGTGCGCTTCCAGATCAGCTGGTAGAGCTTCTTCTCCTGCTGCGTGCCCTCGATTTCGGTGTTGGACACGAAGGTGGGACGTATGGCCTCGTGGGCCTCCTGCGCGCCCTTGGAGTGCGTCTTGTACTGGCGCGGGCGGGAGTATTCGGGGCCGAAATTGTCGCAGATGAACGCCTTGGCCGTGCTGACGGCAAGGGTGGAGAGGTTGGTGGAGTCGGTACGCATGTAGGTGATCAGACCGCGCTCATAGAGCGACTGTGCCACGCGCATGGTCGTGCTCACGGGCAGGTGGAGCTTGCGGGCAGCCTCCTGCTGGAGGGTCGAAGTGGTGAAGGGCGGCGGCGGCATGCGCAGGCCTTCCTTGCTCTCCACCAGGCCCACGGAGTAGCGGGCGCCGATGCAGTCTTCAAGGAAGCGGCGGGCTTCGTCGTAAGTGTCGAAACGCTTGTCCAGCAGGCCTTTGACCTTGATGCCGGCAAGCTCGAAATGGGCCTCCACGCGGTAGAACGGCACGGGCACGAAAGAATTGATCTCACGCTCGCGGTCCACCACGAGGCGGAGCACTACCGACTGCACGCGGCCGGCCGAGAGCCCCCTCTGGATCTTGCGCCACAGGATAGGCGAGAGCTCGAAGCCCACGAGACGGTCGAGCACGCGGCGCGCCTGCTGGGCGTTGACCAGGTCCATATCCAGGGAGCGGGGATGCTCCACAGCATAAAGTATGGCGTCTTTTGTGATTTCGTGGAAGACTATGCGCCTGGTCTTTTCAGGCTGCAGGCCAAGGGTCTCGGTGAGGTGCCAGGAGATGGCTTCCCCTTCGCGGTCCTCATCGGAAGCCAGCCAGATGAGGGCTGAAGAGTCGGCAAGCTTCTTCAGCTCGCCCACCACGCGCTTCTTCTCGGACGGCACTACATATTCGGGCTTGAACCCTCCCTGTATATCGATGCTCAGGCTCTTTTCCTGCAAATCGCGGATGTGCCCGAAACTGGACTTGACCACAAACCCCTCTCCCAGATACTTCTGAATGGTTTTCGCCTTGGCCGGCGACTCAACAATCACTAAATTCTTTTCCATAATTTCACAATATCGGCTACAAAGTTAAAACAAAACGGCTTCGATTTTCCAAATTAAATAGTAATTTTGTGTTTTCAATTGATAAAAATGACTGACAAGACCAAAAAGACTATAACCAAGTGGTTCTGGATCCTGCTCACGGCGCCGTTCGCCCTGGTGCTGTTGCTGCTGCTCATCGTGGGCCTGTTTGCCAAGCTTCCGTCATTTGAAGAACTCGAACATCCGGACAACAAACTGGCCACCCAGGTGCTTGCCGAAGACGGCGAAGTGCTGACCACCTTCCACATAGAAAACCGCACCTACGCGTCGTACGAGGAGCTCTCCGAGAACCTCGTCCACGCCGCGGTGGCCACCGAGGACGTCCGCTTCTACCGGCACTCCGGCATAGACATGAAAGGTCTTGCGCGCGTGGCCGTGAAAACCCTCCTGCTGCGCGATTCCAGCCAGGGCGGCGGCAGCACCATCACCCAGCAGCTCGCCAAGACGCTCTACCCCCGCGAAGAGAACACCGGCAAGGTGAAAATGGTCTTCACCAAGCTCAAGGAATGGATCACCGCGGTGCGCCTGGAGCGCGATTACACCAAGGACGAGATCATAGCCATGTACCTCAACTCCATCTTCTTCGGAAGCGGAGCCTTCGGCGTGAAGTCGGCGTCCGAGACCTTCTTCGCCAAACCCCCGGCAGACCTCAACGTCCAGGAGAGCGCAATGCTCATAGGCATGGTCAACAAGCCCACCCGCTACAACCCCGTGCTCAACCCCGACAACGCCCTGAAGCGCCGCAACTTCGTGATCGGCCAGATGGCCAAGGCGGGCTACATAAGCAAGGCGCAGCGCGACTCCCTCCAGCAGCTCCCCATAGTGCTGGACTACCACGTGATGGACCACAATTCCGGCCATGCCCCCTACTTCCGCGACATGCTCAGGCGCGACATGAACGCCTCCAAGCCCCGTCGCTCCGACTACCAGTTCGAGGAAGACTATTCGGCGGACTCCCTGCGCTGGGCCACCGACGCAATCTACGGCTGGCTGAAGAAGAACAAGAAGCCCGACGGCAGCTCCTACAACCTCGACAAGGACGGTCTCCGCATCTACACCACCATCAACTACAAGATGCAGGTGTTCGCGGAAGAAGCCGTCAACGAGCACCTTGGCGGCTACCTGCAGGGCGCCTTCAACAAGGAGCTCAAGGGCAAGCGCAACAAACCCTTCGCCAACGACATCGACCAGGCCACCGTCAAGAAGCTCATGGCCCAGGCCCGCCGCTGGAGCGACCGCTGGCGCATGCAGAAGAAGGCAGGGCTGAGCGACGAAGAGATCACGGCCCAGTTCGACGTGCCCCAGACGATGCGCGTATTCTCCTGGAACAAAAAGGGTTACGTGGACACCACCATGACCCCCAACGACTCCATCCGCTACTACAAGTCCTTCCTGCGCTGCGGCTTCGTGGCCATGGAGGCGGGCACCGGAAACGTCAAGGCATTCGTGGGCGGTCCCAACTACCGCTACTTCAAATACGACAACGTGAGCCAGGCCAAGCGCCAGGTGGGCTCCACCATCAAGCCCTTCCTCTACACGCTCGCCATGCAGGAAGGCATGTCCCCCTGCGACCGCGTGGTCTGCACCCCCCAGACCTTCATCAACTTCGACGGCTCCACCTGGACCCCCCGAAGCACCGACAAGAAGGAAATCATAGGCCAGACCGTCACGCTCAAATGGGGCCTCGCCAACAGCTCCAACAACATCTCCGCCTTCCTGATGAAGCAGTTCGGCCCGCAGGCCATGGCGCAGATGATGCACCGTATGGGCATCCACAGCCACGTCGATGAGGTGTACTCCCTCTGCGTAGGTCCCGCCGACATAGCGCTCTACGAGATGGTGGCAGCCTACAACACCTTCCCCTCGAGGGGCGTCTATGCGTCGCCGCTCTACGTGACCCGCATCGAAGACAACCAGGGCAACGTGATCACAGAGCATACCGGCCGCAAGCGCGAGGCCATCAGCGCCTCCTCCGCCTACCTCATGGCCAACCTGATGCAGGGAGTCGTGAACGGGGGCACCGGCAGCCGCCTGCGCTACGCCTACAACCTCAAGGGCGAGATCGCCGGCAAGACCGGCACCACCAACGACTGCTCCGACGGCTGGTTCATAGGCTACACGCCACGTATCACGGCAGGCGCATGGATAGGCGGCGAGGACCGCCAGATCCACTTCAACACCCTCGACGGCTCCCGCATGGCGCTGCCTATATGGGGCATCTGGATGAAGAAGTGCCTCGCTGCCGGCATCTTCAGCGAGACCGACACCTTCCAGGCTCCTCCGGGCACGGCGTTCAATCTGGACTGCACCTCCTCCGGCACCTTCCTTGGCGGAGACGAGGACATCAACGACGCCACGGAGGCCGAAAACAACCAGGAAACCGAATATTATTTCAACTGATATGGCTAAATACAACACGATAGCCGTCATCTACGGCAGCGATTCGTCGGAGTGGGAAGTATCCTGCAGAAGCGGCGAATTCGTGGCTTCGGCAATCGACGACCGGGAGTTCGACGTGTATGAGATATTCGCCCGCTTCGGCGAGTGGCAGCTCGTGGCGTGCCGCCTGAAGAACGCAATGCGCGTCACTTTCCCGGAAGGCGCCCGTCCCGAGGTGGACAAGACCGATTTTTCCGTGAACGTGCTGGGCAGGCGGGTCAAGTTCGACTTCGCTTTCATAGTGCAACACGGCGCGCCCGGCGAGACGGGGCAGATCCAGGGCTACCTTGAGATGCTCGGAGTGCCGTTCAGCTCCTGCGGGTCGTATTCCAGCATGATTGCCTTCAACAAATACGCCTGCAAGGCCTACGTGCGCGGCATCGTGCGCTGCGCCCCGGACCTGTTCGTCCGCCAGGGCGACGACCTGGACGCCTTCTGCGCCCGGGCCGCGGCCGAGCTGAAATTCCCCGTGTTCGTGAAGCCCACCCAGGGCGGCTCAAGCTTCGGGGTGACACGCGTCGGCGAGCCGTCCGAGCTCCTGCCGGCTATCCAGTTCGCCTTCACCGAAGGCCCGATGGTGCTCGTGGAGCAGGGCGTTGAGGGCAGGGAACTGACCTGCGCCGCCTGGTTCGACGGCACCAAGGTGCGCGCGCTCCCTCCCATCGAGATCGTGAGCGACAACGAGTATTTCGACTACGACGCCAAATACAACGGCCACAGCCGTGAGATCTGCCCCGCGCCCGTGCCTGCGGAAGTGACGGCAGATCTGCAGGAGACCACCTGCCGGCTCTATTCCTTCCTCGGTTGCAAGGGCGTGGTGCGCATGGACTACATCCTCGGTCCCGAGGGGCTCTGCTTCCTGGAAGTCAACACAATACCCGGCATGACCAGCGCTTCGCTCGTGCCCAAGATGGTGCGTGAAGCCGGTATCGGCATGACTGAATTCCTCTCGCAGATTATCGAAAATTCATAGTGCTTCTCTCGCAGTTCATACGCGAAAGCACGGCGGCTCTCGAGGCTCTTTACCCTCCCCAGGAGGCGAAGAGCCTCGTGGTGCGTCTGTGCGGGGCGCTGCTGGATGTGCCGTCGTATGCACATGTGGTCGAGCCCGCGCTGGAAGTGCCCGCGGACAAGTTGCCGGCGCTTTCGGCCGGTATGGAGAGGCTGCTGGCTGGCGAGCCGCTGCAGTATGTGCTCGGGGAGCAGGAGTTCTGCGGCCGGCGCTTCCGTGTGGGCCCCGCCGTGCTGATTCCCCGGCCGGAGACGGAGCAGCTGGTGGCGGAAGCCCTGAAGCGGCTGCAGGCCGGGCAGCGGGTGCTGGACCTCTGCACGGGCTCCGGCTGCATAGCCTGGACCCTCGCGCTCGACAGGCCCGGTTGCCACGTCACGGGAGTTGATATCTCCGAAGAGGCCCTGGAAGTGGCCAGGGGGCAGTTCGAAGGGGACGGGGCGCCGCTGTTCGTGCAGGCTGACGTGCTGGATGTGCCGGCCGCCTTCCCGGGGGCGCCCTTCGACCTTCTCACGGCAAATCCGCCATACATCAGGGAAAGCGAGAAGGCCCGGATGCACCGTAACGTACTTGACCACGAGCCCGGCCTTGCCCTCTTCGTGCCCGACTCCGATCCGCTGCTGTTCTACCGCGCAATCGCCCTCTGGGCCCGGCGTTTCCTCGCCCCCGGCGGCCGCGGCATAGTGGAGATAAACGAGGATCTCGGGGCGGCCACGGCGGCGCTTTTCGAAGGCGACGGCCTCGGCGGGGCGGAAATTATCCGGGATTTTTTCTCTAAAGAGCGTTTCGTTTCCTTTGAAAAACGCCAGTAGAGCGGCGCCGGTGGCCGCTTGGTGAAATTAGCCGTTGCAAAACTTGCAGCAACGGATAATTCTTCGTCACTTTGTGGTCCTAAACTGTTTATGCTATGAAGTACGTCAATCTTATCTCCCTCTTGCTGCTTGCTTCCTGCACCAGCACAATCGGCACCCCCGATATGCCGGACTCCCCGGACACTGCCGCCGAAGTGGACTTTTCCCCTGCCGGCCTCGCCCGCATGTTCTCCCTCCTGCCCCTTGAGAAAGAGCATCTTAAAGAGGTCTTCGACGCCGTGGGCAGCTCCTGCGAGAACGGTTACGACGAAGAGTACACCATGTCCTGCCTCGTGGCGGACCCGGGCAGCGGCGTCGGCGACACTCCCGGCACCCGGGCCAGGAAGACGCCGTACCGGCGGCCGCTGCGCGAGCTCATCCGCGAGCACC
>JAFZVQ010000038.1 GCA_017617715.1 Bacteroidales bacterium
AGAAAACAATAAAAATCAGATAGTTATGGCAAAAGTTTGTCAAGTGACAGGCAGGAAAAGAATGAAAGGCAACAACGTTGCCCATTCCAAGCTCCGCACCAAGCGCGACTTCTCCCTCAACCTCAAGAACAAGAGGTTCTGGAGCGAGGAGGAGCAGAGATACATCACCCTCAAAGTATCCTGCAAGGGTATGAGGATTATTGAAAAGAACGGTCTCGAAGCAACGCTTCGCGACGCTCAGAAGAAAGGATTGATTAACCTTGTTTAATTTTTAGAACTATGGCAAAGAAAGCAAAAGGAAACAGGGTGCAGGTCATCCTCGAGTGTACTGAGCAGAAGGCGAGCGGCGTACCGGGCATCTCCCGTTACATCACCACCAAGAACAAAAAGAACACTCCCGAGCGTCTTGAGCGCAAAAAGTACAATCCGTACTTGAAGAAGGTTACTGTTCATCGTGAAATCAAATAATTAGAGGAGAATAGATTATGGCAAAGAAAGCCGTTGCAACATTCGCAGCCAAGGCCGGTGCCAAGAGCATGGTCAAGTGCATCCGTATGGAGAAATCTCCCAAGACCGGCGCCTACGTTTTCACCGAGCAGCTCGTAGAGGCCGAGAAAGCCAAGGACTTCTTCACCAATAAGAAGTAAGTTTCAGCACTACAAATAAAGGGCTGACCGATAGATTCTTCACTCCGTTCAGAATGACAGGCTTGTCATTCTGAGGAGGCGAAAGCCGACGAAGAATCTGTTTTGGTCAGCCCTTTATATTATCTCAGTATGAAGCGGTGCGAGACTTCTTCCGAATCGCCCGCGTAGAAGTCTACATAGACTTTAGCCCCGTCAACTATCAGCTTATATGAGCCGGCCGATGATGCCATGATGTAGGTCTTCATATCGGCCCTGAATTCGTCGAACAGGGCCTGGTTGGCCTCGGTCTTCAATGACGGATCGGTGTCGTAGAGTCGTGTGCAATACTCTTCCGGACCGGAAGCCACGACGTTGTAGGAGCCTTGCTCGTCGGAAGACCACACGCTGCTCATAGTCATCTGGGTGATGCGGCCGCCGTCGCCGTACCAGTCGATGAATTCGGTGGCGTGGGTGTGCCCGCAGAGCACTATGACTTCATTTTCGGCAAGCAGTTTGCGGATGCGGCGCCGTTCGGAGGCATGGGAGTCCTTACGGTTGCCGAGCAGGAACCACCAGTAGTATTTGGAGTTGTCGTAGGGGAACACAGGGCCGTGGGTTACGAGGAAGATGTGCCTGGAACCCTTGGCTTCATTGAGCAGCCGTTCGATTTCAGATACGTCGGGCTTGGTGAATTTTATCACCACAAAGGCGTCGGGGCCGATCCTGTAGAGGTAATTGTTGCCCGTGATTTCCTGCCCCAGCTCCCTGGACATGCGGACCGGCATGTAAGAAGTGTAGGCTTTGGTGGCCACGTTATCGTCGTTGCCGCGCAGGTCGTGGTTGCCGGGCACCGTCACGAATGGCAGGTCCGGGGCTACGTCCGACTTGAACAGGTTCATGGCGTCATCCAGGAAACGGACGTGGGTGGCGGAGTCGGGGGTGTCGCCTTGTATGAGGTCTCCCATCTGGAGGACCATTTTTGTGTCTGCGCCCACCAGCCTGGAGGCGCGCTCCACCAGCTGGCGGCTGCGCCCCTGCCACATTTTGCCGTTGCGGACGAATTCCCTGCGGTGCAGGGCTTCGCGTTTGGGATTAGGGTCGGTGTAGCCGGTATGGTATAGGTCCGGATCAGGAGCGTCGTAGTGGGTGTCGCCAAGGATAACCACGGAATAGCTCGCATCTGCGGGCTTTTCGTCCTGCGCCCTGGCCTGGGGCATCAGGACAAAAAGACCGAGAAGACAGGAAAGAAGTATGCGGTAAGTTTGCATAACGGTCGTTTTAGCCGTACAGAAACTACTAGAAATAGGTGACTGTCTTTTGCTCGATGGCGCTGATGAGGCTGTTGCCGAGGCGGCTGACGCCGAAGCGGAAGCGCTCGCGGCAGAGCCAGTCGCGGCCCAGGATGTTGGCCACGATGAAATAGTAGCAAAGGGCGTCCTTGGCGGTGGAGATGCCGCCGGCGGCCTTGAAGCCCACCTTGCGGCCGCTGACTTCATAGTAGCGGCGTATCGCTTCGCACATCACGTATGCAGCCACGGGGGTGGCGTTGACGTCCACTTTGCCGGTGGAAGTCTTGATGAAATCGGCACCCGCTTCCATTGCGAGGAAAGAAGCCTCTGCTATTTTTGCGGGAGTCACCAGAAGACCTGTCTCGAGGATCACCTTGAGCACGACACGGCGCTGCAGGGCGGCAGCCGCCTTGTCGATGGCGTTCTTCATCGCGACTATCTCTTCGAATGCCCGGGCCTGGTCGCCTGCAAGGAAGGCGTTGAGGGCAAGCACGATATCTATTTCGTCGGCACCGCCCTGGACTGCCAGTTCGCACTCGCGCACCTTGACTTCGAGGAAACTCTGGGCGGAAGGGAAGCAGCTGGCCACTGTGGTCACGTGGACTTCCGGGTCCGCCTTTGCATCGCGCACTGTGGTGGCGAAATTGGGATAGACGCAGATGGATGCAGGAGCGGGGTAGTCGGGGAAGGACTCTGGGAGCTTGTTGACTTTGTCCACGAGTTTAAGGACGGAGGCGTCAGTGTCCTTAGGACTCAGAGTAGTCAGGTCCATTATAGAAAAACACTGCTTCAGCACCTCCGGCGAGCTGAGGTTGTCGAGATTGTCGGCCACGGCCTTGATGCCTGCAGCAATCTTCTCTTCGTCGGGAGTGTACCCGTATTTATCCAAATAATCCATATTGTTGATTTTTATAGGTTTGTCTTTATTTTGCGCATCTTCTTCGGGATCTTCCTGTTGAGTATCCTGAGGCTGTCCCGGCGGAGGGAATCTATCCTTATGGAGTCGCGGCGCAAAGAATCCAGACGCAGCGAATCCCGTATCAGGGAATCCCTCAGCAAGGAATCTGCGAAAGCCTGTTTGAGTGAATCCTTATAGGCTGAACGCCAGATGATGGTGTCGGCCTTGAAGTCCTTTCTCGAATAGCCTTTGATGGATGCGTTGAACTCCCGGATTTTCTCCATCCTTTCCACCTTGCGGCGGTAAAAGTCGCGCTTGTCTTTCAGCTTGTTGGAGGCGTCGCGGAACACTTTGGAGAATTTCTCCGGATCTTTGAGATAGTGCCGCACGCTGGCGTCGTAATCTTCAAAGGAGTAGCCGTAACGTTTGAAAATGGGATCGTAGAACAGCATGGTGTCCGCCCTGGTGCGCTCGCCCTTGTGGTCGTTCAGCCACTGGTCGGCCAGGAACATTTCGGCATAAATATCCGTCAGCACCCTTCTGGGAATGACGCGTGGCCGCCCTGCGCACGAAGCGAAAAGGGCTGCGAGCATTGCCAGAACCAGTATTTGACGGAATTTGCGCATTATCTGAGTTCGGCTCCGAAGTCTGTGCGGAACATCTGCAGCAGCCTGTCCATCAGGCGCTCGGTATCCTGGTCGGTGAGGGTCTTCTCTTCGTCCTGGATCACGAAGCTGAGGGCGTACTGCTTCTTGCCGGCGGGAATCTTGTCCCCGCGGTACACGTCGAACAGCCCCACCTGGCGCAGCAGTTTGCGTGCCTGCTTGAATGCGGCGGCGCGCAGGTCGGCATATGTGACGCTCTCGTCGAGCAGGAGCGCAAGGTCGCGGCGCACTTCCGGGAACCTGGGCATCTCCTTGAACGCCACCTTGTCACGCTTCACGAGCTCGAACAGGGCGGGCCAGCTGATTTCGGCCGCGACCACCTGCTGCTTGATGCCGAAGCTGCGGCAGAGTGCAGGATTCACGATGCCCATAGTCAGCAGGACAGGGCCCTTCCCGGGGAGACTGAAGCGCATGCCGTCGGAGAAAATATCTGAAGGTGCGGGCTCCGCAGGCATCTGGTAAAGGTCGGCGCCGTAGCGTTTCAGAAGCAGCTCCACGTAGCCCTTGAGCTGGAAGTAGTCGCTCTTTGCCGGGGCGGCCTTCCAGGATTTCTCCGGAGTGCCGGACAGCGTGAGGCAGAAGCAGCCGTGCTCTTCGTAGGAAGCGAACTGGCTCGGGTCGCTGTCGGCGCGCCTGCGGTACACGTTGCCGTATTCGAACATCTTCAGCGAGTAGACCTGACGGTTCACGTTGTAGGCCACCACTTCCAGAGCGCCCGGTATGAGGCTCTGGCGCATCACGTTGAGGTCCTGGCTCAGGGGGTTGACTATCTCCACGCACGCGGCAGCGGGGAAGGAGCTCAGGCGGGAGTAGTATTCCCTCTTCGTGAGGGAATTGTTCATTATCTCCGTGAAGCCGTTGGCTGCCAGGAAATTGGACACGCTGCCACGCACCGCTTCGGGATCCGGGACAGGGGAGGGAGCCACCGACATCTTCATGTGGTGCGGCAGGTCTATGTTGTTGTAGCCGTAGATGCGGAGTATCTCTTCCACGACGTCGCATTCGCGGTACACGTCCACCATGTATGACGGGGCGAGCACCACGGCGCCGCTGTCGCTGCGTTCGGCGAATTCGTAACGCAGGGCCTCGAGTATGCACACGATGGAAGCGTCGTCGATGTCCTTGCCCACGAAACGGCGTATGCGGCCGAAATCGAGCTCGATGCGCTTGCGGGCGGGCATCTGCGGGCAGCACTGCTGGATTTTGCCCACAACGGTGCCGCCTGCGCATTCACGTATCAGCTGCACGGCGCGCTTCAGGGAATACAGGGGCATTCCCGGGTCGCAGCCGCGCTCGTAGCGGAAGGAGGCGTCGGTCTGGAGCCCCTGGCTCTTGGAGGTCTTGCGTATGGACGAAGGGTCGAAGTATGCGCTCTCGATGAACACGTCCACGGTGGCGTCCGTGACTCCGCTGTCCTCGCCGCCGAACACGCCGGCAATGCACATGGGACCGACGGTGTCGGCGATCACCATGTCGCTGGCGTGCAGCTTGCGCTCCACTCCGTCGAGGGTGCGGATGGTCTCGCCTTCAGCGGCACGGCGCACGATGACGCGGCCTCCGCGCACCTTGGCTGCGTCGAAGGTGTGGAGGGGCTGCCCGAGCTCGAACAGTATGTAGTTGGAGATATCGACGATGTTGTTGATGGGGTGGCTGCCAATGCTGAGCAGGCGCTTCTGGAGCCATTCCGGGGAAGGTCCGACGTGCAGTCCGCGCATCGTCACTCCGGTGTAGCGGGGGGCGCCGTCGGCGTCGGGGACTTCGACGGTGAGCCCTTCCGCAGTGGGGTCGTCGATGAGGCCGCTCAAGTCGGGGTCGTTGCCGGGGAGGCACTCAGGCAGCGGGGGCACGAGCTCGCAGGCGATACCGTTGAACCTGCACCAGGCGTAGAGGTCGCGCGCCACTCCCCAGTGGGAGGCTGCATCCACGCGGTTGGCGGTGATTTCATATTCGATGACGGCTTTGGTCTTCAGCCCGAGGTAGTCCTTTGCTGGAGTGCCGACCGCGGCGCTTTCAGGGAGGACCATGATGCCTTCATGGGAGCTGCCGATCCCGAGTTCGTCTTCCGCGCATATCATGCCGAACGATTCGACGCCGCGAATCTTGGATTTCTTTATCTTGAAGTCGCCCGGGAGCACGGATCCTATACGGGCAAACAGGACTTTCTGCCCTGCAGCCACGTTGGGGGCGCCGCAGACCACGGTCAGGGGCTCGGGGCCGCCGTCATCCACCTTGGTGATGTGGAGATGGTCGCTGTCGGGGTGCGGCTCGCATTCGAGCACTTTTGCCACCACCACGCCGGCAAGCCCGCCGGGTATCTCCTCGGTCTCCTCGACTCCGTCCACCTCGATGCCTATGGCGGTCATGGCTTCTGCCACCTGGGCGGGAGTGAGGTCACACTTCAAGTAATCCTTCAACCAACTGTAACTGAGTTTCATATATCTTCAGGTTTAAAAAGGGCTTCGACAAAAGACTGCTTGTCGAAGGGCCGTATGTCTTCTATCTTTTCTCCTACGCCGATATAGCGTACGGGTATGCCGAAACGGTCGGACACGCCAACGACCACGCCGCCCTTGGCGGTGCCGTCGAGCTTCGTGACCACCAGGCCGGTGATGTCGGTGGCACGGGCGAACTCCTTGGCCTGCGCGAAGGCGTTCTGGCCGGTGCTGGCATCGAGCACGAGCAGCACATCGGACGGGGCTTCGGGCAGTACCTTGCGCACCGAATTGCGTATCTTGGTGAGCTCGTTCATGAGGTCCGTGCGGTTGTGGAGGCGTCCGGCGGTGTCGATGAGCACTATGTCGGAGCCCCTTGCCACGGCGGCCTTGACGGTGTCGTAGGCCACGGCGGCGGGATCGGAGCCCATCTGCTGCTTGACTATCTCCACGCCGGCACGCTCGGCCCATATCTCGATCTGGTCCACGGCGGCGGCGCGGAAGGTGTCGGCTGCGCCGAGAAGCACTTTCTTGCCGCGGTCTTTCCAGTAGCGGGCGAGTTTGCCTATGGTCGTGGTCTTGCCCACGCCGTTGACTCCAACTACCAGTATGACATAGGGCTTGACGTCGGTCTCGAGAGGCTTGGTGTCGGGAATAAGGGCGGAAATCTCTTCGCGGAGCATGCCCCGGAGCTCGTCCTGGCTCATGTATTTGTCCCTGTCCACGCGCTCTTCGAGATTGTCTATGACCTTGAGCGTGGTCTCCACGCCCATGTCGGACTCGATGAGAGCTTCCTCAATGGCGTCGAGGGTGTCGTCATCCACTCTCGACCTTCCGGCGATGGCCCTGCCTATTTTTTGGAAAAAACTGAATGCCATAATTGGCAAATATACGAAAATATATTCAAAAGTCTCAGATTTATGTTATCTTCGCCCCGTCAAACCACAGCAATGGCACAAAAGATATTCCATATCCGCAGGGCTACCGTAGAAGCATTGGTGTTTCTCGTATTCCTGGCAGCGGTCTTCATCCCGCTTGGCGCCAAGATGGGAAGCAGCAATCTCATCAACACTATCATGAATACGGCCCACAGCCTGCTGCTCAACACCGTGTTCTATCTCATGGGCATCACGGTCCTGACCGGTGCGCTTTCCAAGCTCTTTTCCGAGTTCGGGGTGGTGAGCACCCTTGAGCGTTTCCTGCGCCCGCTGATGAAGCCGCTGTACAATCTTCCCGGCGTGGCGGCGCTTGGCGCGCTGATGACCTTCCTGTCTGATAATCCGGCGATTATATCTTTTGCAAAGGATAAGGAATTCTCCTCCTATTTCAAGAAATACCAGCTGCTTTCGCTGACCAATTTCGGCACTGCATTCGGCATGGGCTTCGTGGTGCTTGTGACCATGGCCAGCCTCGGCTATCTCGGCGGGGCGCTGGTGGGTTTCGTCGGGGCTGTCTGCGGTTCGGTTATCTCCACCCGTATCATGCAGCGCAGCTGCCTCAAGGCTTTCCCGGAGCTCGAGGCTCCCGTGGCCGAGAAAGGCACACGCACCGTCATCGAGGAGAAGGTGGAGGAAGAAAAGAAGGACAGCGTGTTCATGCGTTTCCTGAACGCCGTGCTCGACGGCGGAAAGAACGGTGTGGACCTCGGCCTCGCGATTATTCCGGGAGTGCTGATAATCACCACGATGGTGATACTGATCACCTTCAGCGCCGGACCGGAGGGCTACACGGGCGCCGCCAACCAGGGCGTGCCCATCCTTCCCTGGCTTGCCGGGAAGGTGCACTGGGTGTTCGAATGGCTGTTCGGCTTCACCGACATGCGGCTCATCGCCTTCCCGATGACGGCGCTCGGGGCTGTTGGCGCTTCTCTCGGCCTGCTTCCCACATTCAACGCTGAAGGCATCCTGGACGGTAACGCCATAGCGGTGTTCACTGCAATAGGCATGTGCTGGAGCGGTTTCCTCTCCACCCACACGGCCATGCTCGACACCCTGGGCTACCGCAAGGCCATCTCAAAAGCCCTTGGCGCCCATGCCATTGCCGGTCTCTGCGCCGGCATCATCGCCCATTTCCTCTATCTGGCGATATCGCTGTTGTAGAGTGGCTAATTGATAGCCACGAAGCAGAGTGCTGCGAGAAGGCAGCCCACGAGCGGGCCTGCCACGGGCACCCAGCTGTAGGACCAGCCGCTGCTGCGCTTGCCGCGTATCGGCAGGATAGCGTGTGCAAGACGCGGCGCAAGGTCTCGGGCGGGGTTGATGGCATAGCCGGTGGCGCCGCCGAGCGACATGCCGATGGCCATGATCAGGCAGGTCACGGGGAATGCTCCGAGCGAACCCATGCCGAGGGTCGGGGTGTTGCCGGAGGTGGCGAACATCAGGATCACGAAGACAAGCAGCCAGGTGGCGAGGGCTTCGCAGAAGAAATTGCGCCAGACGTTGCGGATGGCAGGCATGGTGCAGAAAACGCCGAGCTTGGTGTCGGCATCTTCGGTGGCATCGAAATGGTCCTTATAGAATAAGTACACGGCGAGGGCGCCCAGGAAGCCGCCGATCATTTGCGCTGCAATGTACGGCAGCACTTCAGCCCATTCGAAACTGCCGGCAGCTGCAAGGCCGAGAGTGACGGCAGGATTAAGGTGCGCGCCGGAATATGGTCCTGCGATGAATACTCCGCACATGACGGCAAAACCCCAGCCGAGGGTGATGACGGCCCAGCCGCCGCCGAAGCCTTTGGATTTACCGAGGGTGGTGCAGGCGACTACTCCGTCGCCGAGGAGAATCAGCACAAAGGTGCCGATCAGTTCGAAAAGACACTTAGTCAAAAGTTCCATATAATTATTTGGTTAGAGTTCTTGAAATGGCCTCCTGCCAGCCGCTTACGGCGGCGGAAACGCTCTCCTGCGAAGCTTCGGGGCGGAAAGTGCGTTCGGCTTTCCACTGGGCGCGGAGCTCTTCCAGCGAGCCCCAGAATCCGACTGCGAGGCCGGCGAGGTAGGAGGCGCCGAGGGCGGTGGTCTCCGTGACCACGGGCCGCACTACGTCCGTGCCGAGGATGTCGGCCTGGAACTGCATCATCAGGTTGTTGCGGGAAGCACCGCCGTCCACTTTGAGCGAACGGAGGGCCACGCCGGCGTCGCGACGCATGGCGTCGACCACGTCCATGGTCTCGAAGGCAATGCCTTCAAGGGCGGCGCGTGCGATATGTGCAGCGGTGGTGCCCCTGGTGATGCCGGTCACGGTGCCCTTGGCATACGGGTCCCAGTAGGGGGCGCCGAGGCCGGTCAGGGCGGGCACGAGATAGACGCCGCCGTTGTCAGGCACCCGTGAGGCCAGCTCTTCGATGTCGGAGGACTGCTTTATCAGGCCGAGGCCGTCGCGCAGCCACTGCACTATGGATCCGGCCACGAACACGCTGCCTTCGAGGGCGTAGTCCACGCGGTCGCCGATTTTCCAGGCTATGGTGGTCAGGAGCTTGTTCTGGGACGTGATGGCTTTGGAACCGCTGTTCATCAGCAGGAAGCAGCCGGTGCCGTAGGTGTTTTTCACGTCGCCGGGCTCCGTGCACATCTGGCCGAACAGGGCCGCCTGCTGGTCGCCTGCGGCTCCCGCCACCGGCACGCCGCCAAGCATCTCGCAGCTGCCGTAGACTTCGCTGGAGGAACGCACCTGGGGCATCATCGACTCCGGGATTCCCAGCAGGTCGAGGAGCTCTTCGTCCCAGCGGAGGGTGTGGATGTTGAACAGCATCGTGCGGGAAGCGTTGGACACGTCGGTGCAGTGGACGCGGCCGTCGGTGAGCTTCCAGATGAGCCAGCTGTCCACGGTGCCGAAGCGGAGGCGGCCGGCCCTTGCAAGGTCGCGGGCGCCGGTGACGTTTTCCAGTATCCAGCGTATCTTGGTGCCGCTGAAATAGGCGTCGATGAGAAGACCGGTCTTGTCGCGTATCTTGTCCGTGAGCCCGAGGGCTTTGAGGGAGTCGCAGTATTCGGAGGTGCGGCGGTCCTGCCATACTATGGCGTTGTGGACGGGCTTGCCGGTCTCTGCGTCCCACACGATGGTGGTCTCACGCTGGTTGGTGATGCCTATGGCCGCGATTTCGGAGGTGGCGATGCCGAGTTTCGCGATTACGTCCTTCATCACTCCGGACTCGCTGTCCCAGATTTCTTCCGGGTCGTGTTCCACCCAGCCGGGACGCGGGAAATACTGGGTGAATTCCTTCTGGCTGACGGCAATAGGGGTGCCGTCGTGATCAAAGATAATGGCACGGGAACTGCTGGTCCCCTGATCGAGTGCAAGAATATACTTTTTCATAATAGTCTTTCGCAAATATAATTCTTTTTTGGTATTTTTGCAGGACTAAAAGCTAATACGATGAATCATTATCTCAGAATTTCCGCATTGGCCGCCATGCTCCTGGTTGCCGCGGCATGTTCCCCAAGTAAAAAACTGTCCTACAGCCCCAAGGGCTTCCCGGTCATCGACCAGGGCGGCAAGGTTGCCATAGTGGCCCACCGGGGATTCTGGAATTGCGAGCAGGCCGGTTTCAGCGAGAACTCCATCGCCTCGTTGAAAGCCGCCCAGGACGCAGGCCTCTGGGGAAGTGAGTGCGATGTCCACGTCACGGCCGACGACATCATCATGGTCAACCACGACCCTACCATCAAGGGCAAGGCAATCAGCACTCATAAATATGCCGACTTCGCGGAAGACCTCCTGCCCAACGGCGAGAAGCGCCCCACCTTCGACGAATATCTTGTCCAGGCGGCCAAGTGCAAGACCACCATACTTGTCATAGAGTTGAAGAAACAGCCTTCCCAGGAGCGTGAAGACAAGCTTCTGGACCTGACCGTCAAGGCTCTGAAGGCACATGATCTTTTCGATCCCACAAGGGTGCTTTTCATCACATTCAGCAAGTATATGTGCGAGAGGGTGGCAAAGGAGCTCCCTCAGTTCATCAACCAGTTCCTGTCTTCCGATCCGATCCTGAACGAGGATCCCGCCATCTACGCCGCACTCAAAATCAACGGCGTGGACTACCACAGGAAGATGTTCATCGCCCATCCCGAATGGGTAAAGAACGCCCACGACATCGGTATGTCCGTCAACGTGTGGACGGTCAACAAGGCTGAGGAAATCAGCAGGATGATCGAAATCGGGGTGGACGCCATCACCACCAACGAGCCTCTGCTCGTCCGTGAAATCTTAGGCAGCAACGAATTTAAAAAAAAATAGATCCCATGGTCAAAGTCAACTTGAACGGCTGTGATTCCTTCGTGAAGGAGGCCGAGTATCAGAAATATGTGGAAAAGGCCCTTGCGGCCTACGACGTGCTCGACAAGGAGACCGGCGCCGGCAACGACTTCCTTGGCTGGAAGCAGCTCCCCGACGGCACTCCCGAGTCCCTTATCCAGGCCTGCGAGGCTGTGCGCGACGATTGGAAGGCCCGCGGCGTGAACCTCGTGGTGGTGATTGGCATCGGTGGTTCCTACCTCGGTGCCAGGACGGCTCTCGAAGCCCTGAACCACCAGTTTGTCCGCGACGCCGCAAAGCCCCGCGTGGTTTTTGCCGGCAACAACCTTTCCGAAGAGTATCTCGCTGAGCTTATGGACCTTGCGGCCGAGAGTAGCGTGGCCTGCATCGTGATTTCCAAGTCAGGCACCACCACGGAGCCTGCCGTGGCTTTCCGCGTGGTCAAGGAGCACATCGAGAAGCGTTACGGCAAGAAAGAGGCCGCTGCCCGCATCGTGGCAGTGACCGACGCCGTCCGCGGGGCGCTCAAGACGCTCTCCACCCAGGAAGGCTACCGCACCTTCGTGGTCCCCGACAATGTGGGTGGCCGTTTCTCAGTGCTTTCCCCGGTGGGCCTGCTGCCCATCTGCGTGGCCGGTTACGACGTGCGCGCTATGCTCCGCGGAGCCGCCGCGGCAAAGAAGCAGGTGAGTGTGCGCAGCGCGGAGAATCCTGCCGTGCAGTACGCCGCAATGCGTAACCTGCAGTATTTCGAACTCGGCAAGAAGGTTGAGGTGCTCGTGACCTACAATCCCCGTCTGACCTTCTTCGGAGAGTGGTGGAAGCAGCTCTTCGGCGAGTCCGAGGGCAAGGACGGCAAGGGCATCTATCCCGCCTCCGCCAACTTCACCACCGACCTGCATTCCATCGGCCAGTTCATCCAGGACGGCGACCGCTGCATGTTCGAGACCGTGGTCAGCGTGGAGAAGTCGAAGCGCAGCATCATAATCGGGAGTGACGAACAGAACCTCGACTGCCTCAACTACCTCGCCGGCCAGAGCGTGGAGCACTGCAACGCCATGGCCGCCCTCGGCACCAAGCTCGCCCATATCGACGGCGGAGTGCCCCAGATTGAGATCGGTATCGAGTGCGTGGATGAGTTCTGCATAGGCGAACTCTTCTATTTCTTCGAGGCTGCCTGCGGCATCAGCGCCTACCTGCTGGGAGTCAATCCCTTCAACCAGCCCGGTGTCGAAGCCTACAAGAAGAACATGTTCGCCCTTCTCCGCAAGCCCGGTTACGAGGCCCAGACAGAGGAGATACTCAAGAGACTGTAGCTTCCCGGAATACCAGGGCATGCAGAGTGTTAAGCCGCAAGTATGGTAACGATTATTATCATACTGGTCTCAGCCATTGTCAGCATCCTGTGCTTTACCGGCCGTCTGGACATCAACTCCCTGTTGTTCAACGCATATCAGGTATGGCATCGCCGGCAGTGGTACCGGATGCTGAGTTACGGTGCCGTCCATGCGGGATGGGGGCACCTGATTTTCAATATGCTGACACTGTTCTTCTTCGGTCCGGTAGTGGAGCAGTATTTTTCGGCCGCTTTCGGGGCTTCCCCGGGACCGCTGCTTTTCGCTGTCCTGTATGTGAGCGCCATTGCCGTATCGACCGTCGGCGATATGTTCAAATACCGTGACGATGTGACCTACAGTGCCGTGGGTGCCTCCGGCGCAGTGTCGGCGATCCTGTTCGCTTCAATCCTGTTCGAGCCGAAGATGGGAATCTTCATATTCATGATTCCCATTCCAGTGCCCGGATACATATTCGCTCCGCTCTACCTGCTGTACTGCTGGTACATGGCCAAACGCAACATGGACAACATCGGCCACACCGCCCACTTCTGGGGCGCAGTCTACGGCCTTCTGTTCCCCCTTGCCTGCAAACCGGACATTTTCAATCACTTCCTCTCGCAGCTGGGATTATAATCTCGAACATGGCTTCTAACGCAGATTTCGTTCAATATATCGTAGACCAGTGCTCCGGCGCCGGTGAGATTGCCGTGAAGAAGATGATGGGAGACTATTGCATTTACTGCAACGGTGTCCTGTTCGGCTTGATTTGCGACAACAATCTGTATATCAAGATGACGGATGCCGGGGAGGCTGTCCTGGAAGAAGTCGTGCTCCGGCCGCCATATCCCAGTGCCCGGGATCATTTCTATATCACGAATGTGGACGACCGTGATTACCTTGTGGATATCATCAAGGCAACGGTGCCGGAACTGATGGCTTCCAAGTCAAAGGCAAAACGAAGTGCGGTTAACCGGCAAGTCCCCACCTCCCTGGACGAGGCCATCGCCCCCAATATCGTTTGCTCCCAGGACCTTCGGGCCTTCTTTGAGCAGTACCTGGGCAAAGGTTTCCGTTTCAAGGTCGAGTTCCAGAACTGGTTGCGGGAGAATGCCGGCCTCACTTTCCGGGATGCCGTAGAAGCCTATCCTTCACTGATTTTGCCGTTTCAAAAATAATCCTTTTGCTTGGAATCGGCCGTTGTCTTTCTGCTGGATTTTTGCTAAATTTGTGACATGAGTGAGTTTGAGAAATATATCAGGCAGGGTGAACCTCAGCAGGTTGAAAAGGCCCGTATATGGCAAACAGCCATCGGGCTTCAAG
>JAFZVQ010000003.1 GCA_017617715.1 Bacteroidales bacterium
AAGTTAAAAACTTTATTTGAATTCGCAAAATATTTTTACAAAAAATTTTGAAAAATTTTTAATATTTATTCTTCTCTACTGATTATCAAGCACTTACGTTTAAGCAAAATATTCACGAATTCCCCGGATTCCTAAAATAAACGAAAGTAGTGCGAAGCACCTCAAAAAAAATAGAGAGCCTTCGAGGCTCTCTTTTTTTGAGGTGCGTAGCGGAATCGAACCACTGTGACAGGTTTTGCAGACCTGCGCCTAGCCACTCGGCCAACGCACCGGAAGTGGAATGCAAAGATACGACAAATATTTGAATTTGCAATATCTACACGACAGCCTTTATCCTGAAGCCCTTTGTCGTGGGTTCTTCTATGATTTCCTTGGCCATTGCGCGAACCATCATAAAGGCTATTTCGTCAACGTCTTCCCTCTCGAGCGGAGAGGAATTGAGGCCGGACATCATGAAAGCCACCGTGGTCTCTTCGGCATGGGCATTATAACTTAAGACCACGTGGAGCGGCAGATAATCCTTGAGGATCACCCGGGTCATCTCTTCCGTGATATGGGTCAGGGCTTCACGCTTGTCGGAAACATTGTATTTATTGCAGAAAGCGGCCATGTCTGACTGCATGCCATAGAGGTCGAAGTCGGGGCTGTCGATGTCGAAAACCAGCTTTTGGATGCACTGCACGAAGGCTTTGGTGGCGCTGTGGACGGGGCGCTCGAATATCTGTTCCGGGCTGCCGTCTTCGTAAATCAACCCCTCATTCATAAAGAAAATGCGGGAGCTGACGTCGCGAGCGAACTTCATCTCGTGCGTCACTATGAGCATGGTCATACCGGTGTCGCCGGCAAGCTGGCGGATGACGCTGAGCACCTCCCCTACCATTGTCGGATCCAGGGCGGAAGTGGGTTCGTCGAAAAGCACCACCTCCGGCTTCATGGCAAGGCAGCGGGCTATTGCCACACGCTGCTTCTGGCCGCCTGACAAAGTATCTGGCATGGCGGAAGCTTTCTCTGCCAGCCGCACCATACGCAGCAAGGCCATGCCCTCCTGACGAGCCGTCTCCGGATCCAGGTGCAGCAGCTTGCAGGGAGCATAGATGATGTTTTCCAGAACGGTCATGTCGGAGAACAGGTTGAAGTTCTGGAACACCATTCCCATCCTCTTGCGCAACTTGTGGAACGGGTAGTTTTTCGCCAGGATATTCTCGCCGTCCACGATTATTTCCCCACCGGAAGGGGTCTCAAGACCGTTCAAGATTCGCAAAAAGGTGCTTTTTCCGGTCCCGGAAGGGCCAATGATACTGATCACCTCACCCTGGCTGATATCGCAGTTGACATCCTTCAGCACCTGGAAAACCGTGCCGTCCGGATTGTGGTAAGTCTTGCTAAGATGCCTTACGGAGATATTCATATCTTACGTGAACGGTTAAAAATGAGATTCAGCAGCAGGCCAAGCAACCAGGCCAGCAGGAAATAAAGTATGGTCACGACCAGCAACGGAAGGAACGCATCGAAAGTGCGGCTCCGGATAAGGTCGCTGGCTCGCGTGAGGTCATGGACGGCTATATAACCGACTATGGAGGTGCCCTTCAGCAGCGCCACGCACTGCCCCGTGAAGAGCGGCAGGCCCTTCTTGACAGCCTGAGGGAGGACAATGCCACCGAATGTCTGGAACTTTGTGAAGCCGAGTGCAAGGCCCGCTTCAGTCTGGCCGCGGGGCACGGAATCAAGTGCAGTGCGATACACGCCTCCGGCGCTGGAAGCGAAATTGAGGCCGAATGCAACCACTGCGACGAAGGAAGCACCCAGGGACGAGTGGCCGAAAACCACATAGAACATGATCAGCAGCAGCACCAGCATGGGGACGCCCCTCATGAATGCGCCATAAAGGGAGGCTGCTTTCTTAACCCACTTGCGCCTGCTTCCGGACATGAAACACAAGCCTATGCCCAGAATGGAGCCCAGCAAAATCGACAGAATGGTAATCTTCACGGTCTCCAGCAAGCCGTCGGTTATGAAACGCCAGCGCTGCTCCTCAATCAAATTCTGATGGATGTCTTTCCGCAGTTTCTGCCAGAAAGGAACGGAAGCGTGCTGCGACGCGTCATCCCGCACAAAATAGGCGGAATGATAATAATGGTAGGGAGCGCTGAACAGGAACCGCTGCATCCTCTCTTCCGTCACAAACACGCACCCCATCATTATGTCGATATCTCCCGTCTCAAGACTCATCATCACGGAAGCCGGAGCAAACGACTTGAAGACCAGGGGTCGGTCGGTGTACTCACCGAACAAATACATTATCTCGCTCTCCAGGCCGAACCAGTCATCACGGATACGGAAGGAAATCGGAGCGATTGCCCCGGCCGTCCCGACATATATGGGCTTACCTGAACCTTTATTTGGATACACTTTCAAAGGATCAGGATAAATACCGCCGTTCTCAAGCCAGACCACACACAGGCTATCGATAGTGCCGGACGCCATGGCCTCGGACAAAAAAGCGTTGAATTCAGCCTGGAGCCCGGCATCGGTCTTGCGGAATCCGAACGCGGCCGGATACTCGGCACTCCCCTTGACGGCCATTTTCAAGCTCAGTTCGTCCAGCATCCGGGGGCTGAAAACACACTCGTCGTTTACACCCACATCCACAAGCCGGCTCGAAATCGCATGGGCCTGGTCTATATCGTTGTTGAAGCGGCAGAGGGTTATGTCATCTCGCAGGGAAAGATCCATGTCGTAACAGGAGCCCGTCACCACACCTACTTTCAGTCCGGCGATATCCTCCTCCGATTCAAGGACGGCAGAAGGGACTCCTCCTCCTGAGCAGGCACCCAGGAACAGCAGTGAAAACAAAAATACAAACGTCAGGCGTCTATACATAGAATATCAGAATAGTGGCATCACAAATATATGAATAATTCAGCTTTTTTCAATATATTTGCCATATGGTTAAGACACTCAGACGCATAGCCCTAATCCTGCCGGTCCTGCTTCTTGCACTCCCGGCAAGCGCCGCACTCAACGAGCATGAGCTTGGGCAAACCCTCCATTCACTCAGGACGGAACTCCGTAAGGACTACCAGAAGCGCATCGCCGCAGACAAAAGGTTCTCCGATCAATACAAGGCCCAGCGCCGGCAGATGATAGCCACGACCAGGAAGTCCAACGAACTCGCCCTGCTCCTTTATTCCCAGAAGCAGGACTATACGTTCGACCTCACGTACGCCCTCGGCACCGTGACAAGTGAGTATAACGACTTCACATCCAACCGTCTCCCCTACGACCGCATGGTCACGCGCCTGGACTGGGACATCGAGCGCTACGCCAGGCTTCTGGAGTCGTTGCGCCGCATTCCGCCGCAGCTGGGCAAGATCAGGATGATTCCCGACAGCCTCGCCTACCACAACGAGAACATCGACAGGATCAGTGCGAAATACCCTCCCATCCGCTCCCGCAAGGACCTGGAGCGCCTTCGCAAGGCCATTGAAGAACGGATGGCGGCCGACACCCTGAACAAGGAGAGGCCATTTTTCCTCTCTGAAGAAGAGGAAGCCGACAGGGACTCCTGCGTTTTTTATGCCGCCGAACTGCTCAAGATGTGCGCAAGCAACAAGAGCCGCGTCATAGCCGACAGCACCCATTACCAGCAGTCCTATCTCCGCCTCAAAGAATCCAATGACTATGCGATGGAGCGCTACCAGCAGCTTCAGGACCGCATTTTTGTCCAGGGGCAGTCTCCATATTCCACCATACTCAAGGGCTTCAAGTTCCAATGGGCATACGCAGCCAGGGAAATCCACGAAAAATATAATTTCGCCACCCTTGAACACCTTGATCGCGACAGCATCACGTTCAGCAGCCCTTCCCGCGGGCCCCTGCTCGTAGTATTCCTAATACTGGAAGTGCTCTGCCTGCTGCTTCTCATCCTTATAATCGCCCTGCTTTTCAAACTGGCTGTACGCTTGTTCAAGGGTTTGAAACAGTCCGTATCAAAGGAGCAGCATTTCAGTTTAATCGCACTTATAGCCGTTATTATCAACGGTATATTGTTGTATTCCCTGCCGGGCGGCGAAGACAATTTCATGTCGTCTGCCGCCTCGCTGATGGGCACCTACCTGTGGCTCCTCGGCGCCACCATAGCAGCCCTTCTCATAAGGCTCAAGCCGGAAGACCTACGCAGCGGCATCAAGCAATATATGCCGCTTATGACCACGGCTCTCGTGGTGATCGGGCTGCGTATAGTGTTCATGCCCAACTCCATGATGAATATAGTGTTCACGCCCCTGCTGCTCATATTCCTCATATGGCAGTTGACCGTGTGCCTGAAATACGGCGCCCGCACAAGCAGCGTGGACAGGACGCTGGGATGGCTCACCATGATCGTTCTGGGCGCCGCCACCATAACCAGTTTTGTGGGCTACATCTTCGTCGCCCTTATCATAATGGTCTGGTGGTTCTTCCAGATCGCCACCATCCTCACGCTCATCACCATCTTCCACCTCCTTGAGCAGTTCAGGGTCACGAAACTCAAAGAAATAGTCGATGATTACAAGAAGAGGCTCACTTTCGTGAGCGCGGCGGAAAGGGACAACCTCACGTTCGGCGCCACATGGGCCTATGATTTCATCAAGACCGTCGTGATGCCGCTCTTCGCCCTGCTTTCGATTCCTTTCAGCATAAAGCTGGCTCTGGGCATATTCGACTTCAACGACATCTTCGACTCTCTCTACAACAGCAATTTCATCAACCTGACCAACGCCGACGGCGCCCCTGCATTCCGCATGTCTTTCAAGAGCATAGTGGTGCTTACCTGGGTGTTCTTCATTTTCCGGTATATCAACTATGCAGCGTATTCGCTCTTCCTGAGTTTCCGTTACTCAAGCCAGCTTAAACGCACCGGCCGCAAGACAGTACGCAAGGACGAGATCAATTTCTCCCTCGGCAAGAGCCTTATCAACATTATAGTGTGGTTCACCTACATCGTTGTGGTGATACTGACGCTGAAGATTCCTACCGCATCCCTGACGATTATCGCTGGAGGTCTCTCCGCCGGTATCGGTATCGCACTCAAGGACGTCATCAACAATTTCATATACGGCATACAGCTGATGTCCGGGCGCGTCCGTGTGGGAGACTGGATAGAATGCGACGGGGTCCGCGGCAAAGTGACTAATATCAGCTACCAGAGCACCCAGATAGAGACTCTCGAAAACGCCGAAATGTCGTTCCTTAACGCAACTCTCTTCGCCAAGAACTTCAGCAACCTGACCCACAACAATTCCTACGAGTTCATCAAGATAATAGTTGGCGTGAGCTACGGCACTGAAGTGGAAAAAGTGCGGCAGGTGCTTGTGGACGCCATGCAGGAGCTTCGCACCAAAGATGCCTACGGGCGCGAAGTGGTGGATCCGAAGAGGGGCATCTACGTGGTGTTCGAGGGCTTCGGCGACAGCTCCGTGAACCTTGCCGTCAAGCAGTCCGTACTGGTGTCAGAGCGCATAGCCTACGTCGACAAGGCCAGGGAAATAATCTACGACACGCTCAACAAGAACGGCATCACCATCCCGTTCCCGCAGCGCGACATACACGTGATAGACAAGTAAAGACTCAGAAATAGACCTTATTATGAAACATCTTTTGTTCATTTTCGTTGCAACCGCAGCCCTGCTCGCAGGCACTGACGCCTTCGCCCAGAGGCTCACCGGATCCAACTACGCCACAGTCGGTTACGTCAAGTCCGACGGCACCATCCAGGACGGCAGCTACCGCACCATCGGTCACATCAAGTCTGACGGCACCGTCCAGGACGGCAGTTACCGCACTATCGGCCACATCAAGTCCGACGGCACCATCCAGGACGGCAGCTACCGCACTATCGGCCACGTCAAGTCCGACGGCACCGTCCAGGACGGCAGCTACCGCACTATCGGCCACATCAAGTCCGACGGCACCGTCCAGGACGGCAGCTACCGCACCATCGGCCATGCCAGCGGCGTCAAAAAAGAATGGGCCGCCTTCTGCTTTTTCTTCTTCTAATGGAACCTAACAGAATAGACGAGCAGTTTGAGTCGGAGATGCTGGGGTCGGTGAAGGCCGGCTTCCCTTCTCCTGCGGAAGGTGTGCGCGAAAAGCTCGACCTGGTCAAGCTGCTTGTCAGACACTCCGCCTCGACCTTTTTCTTCCGTATCGACGGCGTATCCATGGTCGATGCAGACATGGACGAAGGCGACATTATCATAGTGGACCGCGCAGTCGACCCATACGACGGCTGCAAGGCGGTCTGCTACATCGACGGAGAATACACCGTAAAAAAAGTACGCATCAGGCCCGGAGGCGCCCTCCTCGTGCCCTGCAACGACAACAACACCCGCTACAAGCCCATCCCCGTGGGTCCGGAAGACGACTTCCTGATCTGGGGCGTTGTCACATATATCATAAAGAAGGCGTAGATGTTCGCCCTTGCCGACTGCAACAACTTTTTCGCTTCCTGCGAAAGGGTCTTCCGTCCGGAACTCAACGGGAAGCCTGTCATCGTGCTTTCCAATAACGACGGATGCGCGGTGGCCCGGTCCAACGAAGCCAAAGCCCTCGGCATAAAGATGGGCGCTCCCCTGTTTCAGATACGCGACATCGTGGAAAAGCACCACGTCGCCGTGTTCAGCTCCAATTTCGCGCTGTACGGCGACATGTCACGCCGCGTCCAGGAAGTGCTGCGCGGCTATGCGCCGTCCGTGGAACAGTATTCCATCGACGAATCGTTCCTGGACCTCCGCGGCATGCATATTCCCGACCCTGACGCCTTCGCAAAGCAGATTTCCCGGGACTGCCGCCGCCTCACCGCAATCCCGGTATCGGTGGGAATCGCCCCGACAAAAACCCTTGCCAAAATAGCGTCCAAGCTATGCAAACAGTACCCCAAACTGCGCGGCGGCTGCTACATGCATCGCCCCGTGGACATAGAAAAGGTGCTCCGTAGTTTCCCCGTGGAAGACGTGTGGGGAATAGGCAGGCGCTCGGCCAGGAAGCTTGAAAGCATGCAGGTACGGACAGCGTGGGACTATGTTCGCCTGCCGGAAACCTCCATACGCAAACTCTTTGCCCTGCCGGGGTACAGGACATGGCTCGAATTGCAAGGCACCCCGGCCATCCAGTTTGAGGACCTTTTGGAGCCCCGGCAGACCATCTGCGTGTCGCGCAGTTTCGCCAAGGAGATTTCCGACTGCGAGCTCCTGTGCGAGCAGGTGGCGAACTTTGCCGAAAGCGCAGTGCGGAAACTGCGCGAGCAGCATTCGCTGGCTTTGGAAATGGCGGCATTCGCCTTCACCAACCGGTTCAAGGAGAGCGCCCCGCAGACTTTCGGCTCGCGCGTCTCCGTGTTTCAGGACGCCACGTCCGACCACCGCGCCATAGTGAGCGCAGCAGTGGCCGCCACGCGCGGGCTGTTCCGTGCCGGATTCGCCTACAAGAAAGCCGGGGTTGTGATCACGAAACTGATCCAGGAAGAAGACCACGTGCGGTCGCTCTTCGCAGACGAAAAGGCGGAAGAGAAAGACGCCCGCCTGTCGTCTTCCATCGACGGTATAAAGCGCGCATTCGGTTCACAGTCAATTCTTTTCGGCATCCAGGGAGATGGCCGCATCAAGATGTCCCGCGAGCACCAGTCGCCCCACTACACCACCCTCTGGAGCGACATTCCCAAAACCAGCGTGAAATAATTCTCAATATTTTTCTTAACTTAGCAAGACAATTCAAATGCTCTTGCTATGGACAGAAGAAAATTCCTCGGCACCATGGGGCTTGCAGCAGCAGCCGGCGCCGCCCTGCCTGCACTGAAATCCTGCGCTCCCGCCGAATCCGGCTGGAAGATTGGTGATGTGCGCGATTCCTACAGCGCAGACCTGCTGGTTGTCGGAGGCGGCCCGTCCGGAGTCTGTGCGGCCGTTGCCGCCGCCCGTGAAGGCCTGAAAGTGCTGCTGGTCGACAACGGCAATTGTCTTGGCGGCATGGGCACCAAAGGGCTTGTGGGGCCGTTCATGACATGTTACGACGCTTCAGGGGAAAACATGATAATCAGGGGGCTCTTTGAAGAGATAGTGGACAGGCTCGTTGCAGAAGGCGGCGCAATCCACCCGTCCAAGATACGCCAGGGCACAGAATTCACAGCCTGGATCAGCGAGGGGCACGACCACTGCACCCCTTTCGATCCCGAGATCCTGAAAAAGGTATATGACCGCTTATGCGCCGAAGCCGGCGTGAAGGTGCTCTTCCACGCCAATTTCCTCAGTCCCATTATGAAAGGCCGCAAGATATGCGGCGCGCTGCTGCTGACGCCTTCCGGTGTTGAGGCAGCCCGGGCAAGAATGGTCATTGACGCCACCGGCGACGGCACCGTCGCCTTCCGCGCAGGCGCGCCGTGCGTTTTCGGGGATCCGGAGAACAACCGCGTCCAGCCGGCATCGCTATTCTTCCGCATCAACAATGTCGACACCTACAGGCTCATCGACGACGTCGTGCCGCACCTGCCCGAGTTCCGCAGGGTCAACGGTGTTAGCTACCGCTGCCTTCACTGGAGGGTGGCCGAGGCTGAAGCCGCCGGCGAATGGGATCTCGCGCGTAAGTCCGTAAACATCTGGCGTTCAGTCGAAAAGGATCAGTGGGTAGTGAACTGCACCCGCATCCACGGAGTAGATGCCACCAATTGCGAAAGCCTCACAGACGCCGAAGTGGAAGGGCGCAGGCAGGTGGAAGAGCTCATGCACTTCTTCCGTAAATATGTCCCGGGCTGCGAAGTCGCCACCCTCATGGGCACGGGCTCGACCATGGGTATAAGGGAATCCCGCCACGTACAGGGAGATTTCGTGCTGCCCGTGCAGGATCTGATTGACGGGGTGATTCCCGACGACAACATCCTGCTCTCCGCCAATTCCATCGACGTCCACGGGGCCATGGGTGGTCCCGCCGGCGGACTCTACATGCCGATCAATAAGAATATGTACGGAGTCCCCTACCGCTGCCTCTTGCCGAAAGACGTGGAAGGGCTGCTGCTGGCGGGGCGCTGTATCTCCGCAGACTCCCCGGCGGCCGGAGCCATTCGCGTGATGCCTCCGGCAATGGCCATCGGCCAGGCCGCCGGCACCGCCGCCGCCCTCTGCCTGCAGCACGGCGCCTCCCCCGCCTCCCTCGACTACGCCGACCTGAAGGCCTCCCTTCTCAAACAAAAGGTCTTCCTCGGCTAGCCCTCCGCACCGCAACCTCTACAATTCAATGTTGTTGAGCCTGCTATATGTCTTGATATCCGGTATCGCCCTGCCTGTCGGTGGCATCCAGATGCAGTACCTTTGGCGGAACCAGCTGGGCGATGTGTATTCACTGGGGCTTGGCAGCGCCGCATGCCTGGGCGCCGCAGCCGCCACGATGTCCGGCTGGTGCTCGTTGACCGTGGGCAGTTTCGTCTGCACTCTAATATGCACGATCGTGTGCTTCTTCGTGACGCTCAAGGTCAGCACCCAGAGCCTGATCACATTCGGCATCCTGTTCGGCACTTTCATAGGCTCTCTGGGCACCATCGTTGTCACTAACGCGCCCAACGGTGACTTGCTGAAGCAGTATTATCTATGGGGTGCCGCCAATTTCAACATGGAGGGGGTGACTGCCGGCGATATCGTCTTCTCGCTGTGTCTCTTTGCCGCAGGGCTCGCCGCCGCATTGCTGGACAGCCGCCGGCTGACCAGCCATTTCCGGGGCGAAATCGAACTCAGCAAGCCTCACAAGGCGCTCAGCCTTCTGGCAATAATGTTTCTCGTCACCAGCGCCGTCAGCATATGCGGACCTATCGGTTTCATATCCCTTGGCGTGCCCAACCTCAGCCGCATCCTCTGCAAGAAAGAGGATATCCGTATCCATTACGCCATCTCTTCCGCAATGGGAGTGGCGCTCCTTCTGATTACCTTCCTGGTGGTCAAGTACGTCAACTTCGGTATCTATCTTCCCATCAGCGCCACCATGGCAATCATCGCCCTCCCGCTGATGGCGATACTATTCATAAGAAAATAATGTAATAAGAATATGCAGAACATTACCGATGCTGATGTCAGGCAGTTGCTGCTGGTGGTATGGGTTGGGGGATCCAATGCCAGGGTGGTGTATTATGTGAAGGGAGCTAAAGGATGGAGAATCAGGGGAAAAGGGGATGCGTTCGTGGGGAAGAACGGGATAGGGAAAGCAAAGGAGGGTGATGCGAAGACACCTGTCGGCACGCTGCGGCCACTGAGGGCTTTCGGCATACTTCCTAACCCCGGCACGGCGCTCCCCTGGATACAGGTGCGCCCCGGCACGATAGCCTGCGACGAAGAAGGTCCTTGCTACAACCGAATACTGCAAATGAGCGGCTGGGGTAATGGTAACCCTATCGACATCAGCGGAGAATACATGTGGGAACTCACGCCCGAATACGATTATGGCATCGAGACCGACTTCAATAAAGAATGCGTGTGGCCGCTTGGCTCAGCCATCTTCATCCACTGCAAAGGCGCAAAGGCATGGACAGGCGGCTGCGTGGCCCTGGACAAGCCCCTGATGAAAAAAATCCTGAGGACCGCCGATGACGGTCTCAGGATTATTATCAGGTGAATCTTCATTTCTTTTTGGGTATTATAGTCTGGGCTAGTACAGAAGGGCTGATTCTCAGCATTCTGCATATTTGTTTATCCGACGCGTTGTAATCGAAACGCAACACTTTAGCCATCTCGATTTTTGCTTCTCCCGGTATTAGGCTCGGTGATGATTGGCCGAACCTTTCCTTGCAGGAAGCTGAAATGATGCGATATAGTTCATCATCAGTATAGAAAATGCTCTCGCCAATCGTCTTCGCGATATCTTTCTGGCCCTCTATACTTCTGGAAATCATGTTAAAATAGTGTGATGCATCTCGGAACAAACCTTCACCGAGTGCCAGCGCGCAGAAAGACGGCGGCGCGGCAAAACCGTCAAGGGCCATTACGTTGTCCACCACATCAGCCAGATGTGAATGCAAAATGCTCCTGCGTTCCCGTACTGTAAAGGGGCGTTTGCATTTTTCGTAGTACTTCATTGCCATTGGGGAGAAGTAAAAACTGTTGGCGCCCCATGGATAGGAGAAAGGACTAAACTCAGGATGCACGATAAAACCATTCCTGTTGTTGTAGACTACGACATTACGGGCTTCCGGGAGGGTCATAATGGCCCGGTATTTACACTCGAGCTTTTTCAAAATACCCCTTCTTCCAGTTTTATCGAAGTATCTTGACAAATAGTAATGGATCTGATTAAAGCATTCCTTAATAGTATACTCGCTACCTGTCAGAGTGAAATGCAAGTGATTGCTCATTTCTGGAAGGTTACTAGTTGCACTGATGGAAGTGAGACGACCACGAAGCCAATGATAAACATTGCGGCTTTGTAGTCATCATCATTTTGGAAGATAATCTCAAACGATTCAGGAGTCCAAAGATGCCACCAATTTGAGGCTGAGGCAAAGCAGTCAGAACAGCGCTGCTCTAATTCATAAAAGTTGTTCATAGTCAAAGTGTCAATATAGTTTCCCGCAATTTAGAAAAAAAATAGGGAAATAATAACTGCCCTCATGAAAAAACATCTCTAGGGGAACAAAGAAGGCGACTTTGTTCCAGAAACGCCACAAATGAAGAATTCGGGAACAAGGAAACGAGATTTGTTCCCGGAGCAGCCTAGATACAGTAATCGGGAACAAGACGGAGGGTCTTGTTCCCGATTAACGTCGGATTCTTGAGCGCCGGAGCTATTTGGCGATGGCGACGCTGCGGGTTTCGCGGATCACGGTGATTTTCACCTGGCCGGGGTAGGTCATCTCGTCCTGGATACGCTGGGCGATGTCCGTGGAGAGGCGGGCGGCCTGCTCGTCGCTGACTTCGTCTGCGCCGACTATGACGCGGAGCTCGCGGCCGGCCTGGATGGCGTAGGATTTCGTCACACCAGGATAGGATGCTGCAAGGTCTTCCATACCCTTCAGGCGCTTGATGTAGGACTCGATCACCTCGCGGCGGGCACCGGGACGGGCGCCGGAGATGGCGTCGCCCACGAGCACCAGAGGAGCGTAGATGGTGGTCATCTCCATTTCTTCATGGTGCGCACCGATACAGTTGCATATCTCGGGACGCTCCTTGTACTGCTCGGCGAGCTTGGCACCGAGAAGGGCGTGCGGCAGTTCGGGCTCCTCTTCGGACACCTTGCCGATATCGTGGAGAAGGCCGGCGCGCTTGGCGGTCTTGGGATTCAGGCCAAGCTCGGAAGCCATTATAGCACAGATGTTTGCAACTTCACGGGAGTGCTGGAGCAAGTTCTGGCCATAAGAACTGCGGTACTTCATTCGGCCAATCATGCGCACCAGCTCGATGTTGAGGCCATGGATGCCGAGATCGATGCAGGTACGTTTGCCGGTCTCGAGGATTTCCTCCTCCAGCTGCTTGCTCACCTTGGCCACGACCTCCTCGATACGGGCGGGGTGGATGCGGCCGTCAATAACCAGCTGGTGCAGGGACAGACGGGCGACCTCGCGGCGCACGGGATCGAAGGCGCTGATCAGGATGGCGTCGGGGGTGTCGTCCACGACTATTTCAACTCCGGTGGCTGCTTCGAGAGCGCGGATGTTGCGGCCTTCCCTGCCGATTATGCGACCTTTCACCTCGTCGTTGTCGATGGGGAAAGTGGTCACGGCATTCTCTATGGCAGTTTCGGTCGCGGTGCGCTGTATAGTGTTGATAACTATACGCTTGGCTTCCTTGGCTGCATTCAGGCGGGCCTCGTCCATAGCTTCGTTGATGTAGGCCTGGGCCTCGGTGCGGGCCTCGGCTTTCATGTTCTCGATCAGCATGTTCTTGGCCTCCTGGGCGCTCATGCCGGCAATGGTCTCAAGCTGGCGGTTGGCCTGTGAGCGAAGCTGCTCCGCCTCCTCCATCTTGGTTTCGAGCATGGCCTTCTGGGCGTTGACCTGTCCTCGCTGGGAGTCGAGGTCGTGCTTCTGCTTGCTCAGTTCGTTGGCCTGCTGGTTGAGCTGGCCCTCGCGGGACTTGATGTTGTTTTCGCGTTCGCGGAGCTCGTTGTTGCGCTGGCTGACCTTCTGGTCGTGCTCGCTCTTGAGCTGGAGGAACTTTTCCTTGGCCTGCAGGATCTTCTGCTGCTTGATGTTTTCGCCCTCAAGCTCGGCCTTTTCGATAATCGCTGCTGCGCGTCCTTTTGCGGCCGCACGGCTGACCGCTATATAAATTGCCAGGGCGATGACTGCACCGGCGATGGCTGCTAGGATATAGTACAAAATCATATATATATATTTAATCTTACAAATTTAACGTTTTTTCCTCGAAAACCGCAAGAGCAAAAGTTAAAATTTCTTTTTTGCTCACTTTTATTGTTTTTTTCTTCAATTAATAGTATTTTAGTCAATTAATAGTAACACAGGAAACTGATGAAAACCCGCAATCTGCTGTTTATCTTCCTTCTGGCCCTCGCCGGCCTTCTGCTCGCATCATGCAACAATGGCAAGAATGACCCCGACGAAGGCGAAAAGATCATCATTACCAATGTTTTACTCCCCTCGAGCCTGGAAATTGAGGAGGGCAGCCCCGTGAGCATTGAACTCCGCGGCACCACCCACATCAAGGAGAGCGATGAGATAGTCCTCCGCTCAGGCTCCGGGACCGACTATGCCTGCCCTATCATTTCCATTGAAGACGGCGACATGTTGAAATTCCAGCTGACCGATGAAATCACAAGCGGTACTTATAAGGTCTACGTGCGCAGGGCCGGGATCAACAATTATGTCGGCACTATGGCCCTCACCCTTCTCATGTCCCTATCCGTGGATCCACAGCCCGGCACAACCATCTATGGCATAGTGCATTGCGACGGCAAGCCCGTGCCCGGAGCGCTGGTGTCCGACGGCGAATTCATCGTAAAGACCGACAACAAGGGCATTTACCAGATTGCCTCCCAGAAGAAGTGGAAATATGTCTTCGTAATCATCCCCGGCGGCTACATGGTCCCCTGCCAGGGCGTACTTCCTAAGTTTCACGAAACCCTTTCCATGCCGGCCAACACCCCCGAACGCAAGGACTTCGAACTTATCAAAACAGACAACGACAAGTTCAACCTCTTCGTCTGCGGCGACTTTCACCTCGCCAAGCGCAACGAAGACATAGCCCAGTTCAACAAACTGGCGGCGACCCTAAACAAGGCCATCTCCGACTCCACCGGCCCCTGCTACATAATGACCCTCGGAGACATGACATGGGACGTCTACTGGTACAGCAACACCTACCAGTTCCCCCAGTACCTCGAGACCATGAACGGCAACCTGAGCACCCCCTTCTTCCACACCATGGGCAACCACGACAACGACATGAACTCCGTGGGAGACTACAACAAGGCCTTCAGGTACACCCGCGACATCGCCCCGACATTCTACTCCTTCAACCTGGGCAAGATCCATTTCATAGTGCTGGACAACATCGACTACAACAACGTCGGCACGGGTTCCGATCTCCGCAGCGAATACAAGAAGAATTACACCGCCGAGCAGATGGCCTGGCTTGCCAAGGACCTCTCATACGTGGACAAGTCCACCCCGGTGTTCATCACCTCCCACGCCCCGGTATCGTATCCCAACGGCACAGCCTGGAGCAACACCTACCTGAACGGAGCCGACTCCGCAGGGGAAGCCAACATGACAGAATTCCTCAGCGCAGTGTCCACCCACAAGGTGCATTTCCTCAGCGGCCACACCCACAACATCTTCAACCGCAAGCACTCGGCCAACTTCTCCGAGCATAACAGCGGCGCGATCTGCGGCTCATGGTGGTGGTCCGGTCACCTGACGAGCGGCATCCACCTCTCGCAGGACGGCGCCCCGGGCGGCTTCGGCATATGGCGATTCGACGGCACCCACTTCACCCAGAGCTTCCAGGCCGGCGGCCACGACATCGACTACCAGTTCCGCGCCTACGACATCAACAAGGTCAAGGAATACATCACCCCCGACCTGGGAGGTAATCACAAGGACTTCACAAAGTACTCCACCGCCATGTCGGCCTACCCGGCCAACACCATCCTGGTGAACGTCTGGGACTACGACCCGGACTGGACGGTCAAGATCACGGAAAACGGGAAAGAGCTTGGCGTGCAGCATGTGGCGGCCTACGACCCGCTCCACATAGTGGCCCTGTCCGGTCCCCGCTGCAAGAGTTCCTCGGCCAGCTCCACCCCCAGTTTCCTGACCGGCTCCTGGCCCCATTTCTTCAAGGCCACCGCCTCAAGCGCCACTTCCACCGTCACTGTCACCGTCACCGACCGCAACGGCAAGACCTACACCGAGACAATGACGCGCCCGAAGGCTCTTTCCGTGGCCGATTACCGCAACAAATAATTCACCATTATATAATTCTAACACAATCCGTTAACCACAAACTATCATGAGATTACCGAAAATTCTCACCCTCGCGGCTCTGCTGTTGCTGCCGGCCCTCGGCCTGCACGCACAGAACCGCACGGTCTCAGGAAAGGTGCTCGACTCCTCGGAGCAGCCGCTGCCCGGAGTCGGAGTAGTCGTCCAGGGGACCACGAACGGGACCGTGACCGGTGCGGACGGAACTTACTCCCTGAGAGTACCGTCCTCGGACGTGGTCCTGGTCTTCTCCAGTCTCGGTTATCAGACCAGCAGCGTGAACGTGCCTGCCGGCCAGGGCGTCGTCAACGTCACCCTCGAAGACGACGCGATGTCCATTGAAGAGACTGTGGTCGTCGGCTACGGCGTCCAGAAGAAGGTCAACCTGACCGGCGCAATCACGGCAGTCGAGAGCAAGCAGCTCGAGAACCGCAGCGCCCACAACCTGACCACGATGCTCCAGGGTTCCGTTCCCGGCCTGAACATCAGCACTTCGGCCGGCAACCCCGGCGCCACCGGCAGCCTGAACATCCGAGGCTACACTTCCATCAACGGCGGTGATCCCCTGGTGCTCATCGACGGCATCGAGGGAAGCATCAACCGCATCAACCCCCAGGACGTCGAATCCATCTCCGTGATCAAGGACGCATCCTCAGCAGCCGTCTACGGCGCACGTGCCGCCTACGGCGTGATCCTCGTAACCACCAAGAGCGGTTCCGAGAAGAACAACAAGGCCACCGTACGCTACAGCGGCCGCTACGGTGTGGAAATGCCAACCACCTCCACCGACTGGGAGACCACCGGTTACTGGTCCGTCTACACCATCAACAAGTTCTGGTACGAGAGCAAGGGATCCAACTACGTCAACTACACCGCAGAGGACATGCGTGAGCTCCTCGCCCGCGTCAACGACAAGGTCGAGAATGAAGAGCGTCCCTGGGTGGTCATCAAGGACGGCAAGTATAAGTACTACGCCAACCACGACTGGTGGCACACCATGTACAACGACGTGCACCCCACCACCAACCACAGCGTGAGCGTGAGCGGAGGCAACAAGGCCGTCAAGTACTACCTCTCCGGCCAGTACGACCGCCAGGAAGGTATGGTGAAAGCCCGCCCCGACGTGTATGAGAAATACAACCTCAGGGCGAAGCTCGACGCCCGCATCAACAAGTATGCGCGCATCAGCAACAACACCAACTTCTTCGTCGGCACTTATGACTTCCCCGGCCTCGCGGACATCCAGGACTCCTTCGCCTACGGCGACCGCCATGCTCCTGCCTGCTTCCCTGCACAGAACCCGGACGGCACCTGGCTCTACTTCGTGGACGCCCTCGGCTACCGCGTCAACAACGGACGCCAGTGGGCATATTCGAGCACCAACCTCAACATCGAAAAGAGGACAGACTTCGCCAACACCACGGAACTCACCATCACCCCGTTCACGGGTCTCACCCTGAAGGCCAACTACAGCTACCGCACCTACATCAACCACGACACCCACAGGCGTAACCTCATCGAATACTCACAGTATCCCGGCGAGGTCGTGGTCTACAACAACGGCGGCGCCTTCGACAACTACATGACCGAGAAGAACTCGGAGAACATACGCCAGACCTGGAATGTCTACGGCACCTACGAGCACACATGGGCAAGCGCCCACAACTTCAAGGCAATGGCCGGTTTCAACTACGACGACTACCACTACAAGGATGTATGGTCCAAGGGTTACGACCTCATCACCACCGAGCTCTCCGACCTCGACCTCATCTCCACGGACAAGCGTCCCGCCGAGACCAACGGCGGCCAGACAGCATGGAGGACCGCCGGCTTCTTCGGCCGTATCAACTACGACTACAAGGGCCGCTACCTCTTCGAGACTTCCGCCCGTTACGACGGTTCGTCCCGCTTTGCCACCGGCCACAAATGGGGATTCTTCCCATCAGCGTCAGTGGGCTGGCGTATCAGCGAAGAGCCTTTCTTCTCCCCTGTCAAGCACGTTGTCAACAACCTCAAGCTCCGTGCTTCCTACGGCACCCTGGGCAACCAGAACGTTGACAATTATTCCTATATCCGCCTGATCAACTTCAAGACTTTCAGCGCCTTTAACTTCGGCGACAACGTGATGGCCCGCTACACCAACCTCGATGCTCCCGTGGCTTCCGACAAGACCTGGGAGACCTCCAAGCAGACCAACATCGGCCTCGACCTTGCGATGTGGGGCAACAAGCTGGAATTCACGGCGGAAGCCTACATCCGCGACACCGTGGGCATGCTCACCGACGGTATGGACATCCCTTCCGTCTACGGTGCATCCACTCCCAAGATGAACGCCGCCGACCTCCGCACCAAGGGATACGAACTCTCCCTCAGTTGGAGGGATTCCTTTAAGATCGGCAGCCAGAATTTCGAATACTTCGCAAAGGGCACCCTCAGCGAATTCCGCTCCAACATCACCAAGTTCAACAACGACACCAAGCTCCTCTCCAACTACTACGAGGGCATGGAACTCGGCGAAATCTGGGGCTTCCACGTAGAAGGCCTGTTCGCTTCGGACGAAGAAGCAAGGGAATACACCAGCAGAGTGGACCAGTCCTACTGCAACGCCAACCTCAACGGCGGATGGAAAGCCGGCGACCTCAAGTACGCCGACCTCGGCGGCAAGGTGACCTACGACGAAAACGGCAACGTCATTTCCAACGAGCCTGACGGAGTGATAGGCATAGGCGCCAACACCCTTGCCGATCACGGCGACAAGATCTACCTCGGCAACTCCCTGCCCCGCCTGCACTACGGCTTCCAGACCGGTTTCTCAATCGCCGGTTTCGACGTGAGCGTGTTCTTCGAAGGCACCGGCAACCATTACTGGTATCCCGCCCGCTACAACTTCGACTTCTGGGGTCCCTACTCCCTCGGTTATCCCACCTTCCTCGCGAAGAACTTCCTTGACAACTGCTGGTCCGAAGACAACCCCGACGCTTACTTCCCGAGGCCCCGTTCCAACGTCGCATCCAACGGCGGCGGTGAGCTCGGCCGCGTGAACGACCGCTACATCCAGAACATCCGCTACCTGCGCTTCAAGAACCTGACAGTGGGCTACGATCTCCCCAAGACTCTCATTTCCCATATCGGACTCGAAGGCCTGCGGGTCTATTTCTCAGGCGAGAACCTCTACTACTGGTCTCCTATCACCAAGGTCACCGACCATCTTGATCCGGAGAGTTGCTTCAACCGCGGCGGCGACCCTGTCGACGACCTGAACAACACCGCCTACCCTTGGCAGAAGACATTCATGCTCGGCGTTGATATCACTTTCTAAAAAATGAATGTTATGAAAAAGTGCATTATAACACTGGCAATCGCAAGCCTGACGTTCGTCTCCTGCAACCTCGAAGACGTCCTCACACTGGTTCCCGAGTCCAAGATTACGCCTGAATCATATTTCACGTCCGCTGAAGACCTCCAGCTCTTCTCGAACTCTTTCTATAACAATCTTCTGGACAAGGAGCCCTTCGCAAGGGAGAGCGACCTTTTCGTGAAGATGAATCCTTCCGAACTCATCCGCGGCGGCAACGACCGCACAGTGCCCGCCACGGGCGGCGGCTGGGGCAGCGGCACCGGTGCATGGGGCGACCTCCGCAAGATGAACACCCTGCTCGCCAATATCCACAATTGCAAGGACGATAATGCGGTGAAAGAATACACCGCACTGGTGAAGTTCTGGAGGGCTTACTTCTATGCCAACATGGTACGTAAATTCGGCGACGTGCCGTGGTACGACAAGGAACTCGGCTCCGCCGACGAGGAGCTCTACAATCCCCGCGACAGCCGCGAGACCATCCTGAACCACATGATCGAGGATATCGACGTTGCGATAAAGGACCTTCCCGGCAAGGCTGCCGCCCCCCAGACCTCATACCGTGTCAACAAATACACGGCCATGATGGTGAAGGCGCAGTTCTGCCTGTTCGAAGGTACGTTCAGGAAGTACCACTCCTCTCCCGCACCGTTCGAGACCTCCTACACCGCAGCCGACGGCAGCAGCCACGACTACAAATACTATCTCGACCTGGCGGCGGACGCAGCCAAGAAGCTGATGGATACCGGAGCCTACAAGCTCTACTCCACCGGCAAGCCCGGCAGCGACTACCTGACCCTGTTCAATTCCACCAACGCCAACCCCGACGAGATAATCCTGGCCATCAACTACGACCGCGACCTCAAGATCAAGCACGACTGCGGACGCGACATCACCAACCAGACCTCCGCCCGCTACGGCATGACCAAGAAACTCGTGGACATGTACCTTATGAAAGACGGCACACGCTTCACCGACAAGCCAGGCTGGAACGTGATGCCTTTCGCCGAGGAAGTTGCCGACCGTGATCCCCGTCTCGCCCAGACCATCCGCACTCCCGGTTACTCATGGAAGAAGCCCGGCACCAGCAAGGACGGCCCCGAGTTCGCCTTCTGCCAGACCGGCTACCAGACCATCAAGTACATCCAGCCCTACGACCTGAAGCCTTATTCCACCGACAACTCCGACAATGACATGCCTGTATTCCGTTATGCGGAAGCCCTGCTTATCTATGCCGAAGCCCTGGCGGAACTGGGGACCCTCACCCAGGGCGACCTGGACATCTCGGTCAACAAGATCCGCGACCGCGTGGGCATGCCTCACCTCGACATGGCGGCAGCCAACGCCAACCCCGACCCGTACCTGATGTCCGCTGAGACCGGCTACCCCAACGTGACCGGCTCCAACAAGGGCGTCATCCTCGAAATCCGCCGTGAAAGGGCGATAGAGCTCTTCCAGGAGGGTTACGGCAGGTACTTCGACCTGATGCGCTGGAAAGCGGGCTACTGCCTCAACCAGCCTTTCTACGGAATGTACATCCCCGGCCCCGGCAGCTATGTTTTCGGCGACGACAGCAAGTACACCTTCTATGTCGGCTCCTCCAACGCATCCGGCACCAAGTTCATGATCTATGACCCCGCCGCCGGCGAACAGTCCTCCAACGACGAGGTCTTCTATCTGGTGGACCCCAACACCGGGCAACTTGCCACTGCAGGCGTACGCGACGCTCTCCACACCATCCCTCATTCCTTCGATGAGACCAAGCATTACTTCTATCCCATTCCCGAGAACGAGATTCTTCTGAACCCCGCTCTCGTGCAGAACCCTAACTGGAAGTAGAATATGAACACAATAAGCAAAATATTGAAAGTATCAGCCATCGCGGCCGTTTTCGCCCTCTTGCTTGCATCCTGCGACAAAGAGCCCAAGGAGACTGTCGCGAAGGCCGTGCTCGGCGACCAGACTATCATGTCTTTCGCCGCCAAGAATCCGGCTGCCCAGACTGTCACCGTTTATTCCGACGGCCCCTGGCACACCAAAGCCCCGTCCTGGATCAGCGTCGATCCCGACACGGGCAACGGAGTCGTGACCGTGACCGTGACCGCCCAGGAAAACATGGATGCCGGCGGCATGCTTGAGCCCCGCAAGGACACGCTCATCTTCTCCGGCAATACCCTTGCCAGCCGCCTTATCATCCTCGTCAACCAGGAAGGCGACGCCTACCGCAGCGCCGAGCATCTGTCCCTCGAAAAGGTGGCGGCGCTTGCCGACGGCAAGTCATTCGTGCTCGACGATGCCTCCGTTGCAGCCGTGACATCCGCAGGTTTCGTGGTGAACGACGGCACCGCAACCATTTACGCCAAGTCTTCCAACGAAGTCAATGTTGGCGACAAGGTCTCCCTGAAGGGCCTTAAGGGCCGCCTGAACGGACTTCCCGCCATTGTCCAGACAGACGAGGTGAAAGTTGCTTCATCCGGCACTTACACCTATCCTGAAGCCGTTAAATTCAATGAGACAGTCTCCGGTTATAAGGGTGAGACTATGGATTTCGTGACCGTTTCCGGCATAGTAGCCGGCGGCAATCTGGTATTCAGCGCAGGCGAAGCGGACTACTCCGTAAAGCAGGTAGACTGCCCATCCAGCCTCAGCATTTCCAGCCTTGGAGGCCACAAGGTTACTCTAAAGGGCTATATCTGCGGCGTACTCGGCGCCAAAATGTACGGCATCATTACCACCGAATGCAAGGACAACGGCGTGGACCAGCTCCTCTATTTCGAGGACGACTTCGAGTGGCTGGAGCCTTGGACTACAGCATCCAATGCAGGTGATGCAATAGCCACCAACAATCCTTCAACCACTGCTCCCAACGTATTTACAACCGCCTCCTGCGAAGGCTTCGTTGCTGAATTCATGGCCCGCGGTTACGGCTACTTCGAGGGCAAGCAGGGCCTGGAGTGGACTGAGGTAACTCCCGACAACGCGCCCCCCGGAAAGGTCCTTTACCTCCAGAAGAACTATCTCAAATTCGGCAAGAGCGATTGGAACTCCGGCCTTACCCTCCCGGCCATGACGGCTATCGAAGGCAGCTCGGACGCCACTCTGGAGTTCGACTGGTGCTGGCAGGTTACGGGCGCATTCAAGCCCGACATTATGACCATCACCGTAGAGATAGTCGGTAACGGCACCTGCGAGGAAAGCGGAAGCGCCCTCAGCGTGCCTCTCGAATCCACGCAGAGCCAGGTAGATGGCGAGAGTGCTATTGTTTGGCAACACGCGTCCGTCAAGCTCAAGGGCATAGACAGTGCAACCCGCATCAAGATACGTCCTACCAATTACGATCCGTATATTGAGAATCCTGCCCGAGGCCAGAACCGCTGGTACCTGGACAACATCAAGGTCGCGCCCGCCGGAGGAAGCGGCAGCGGCGGTGGAGGTGGCGCGGATTCTTTCGGAGCCACCTGGTCATTCGATCCCGAGGCGACTTACGAATCCGGAACCGATTACTCGCTGAACAATACGACAGGTTCCTGGCTGCTGGCCGACGACAAGGTGGCCAAGCTCAGCGTGATCCGCATCTCCGGCACAGATGCCAGCAAGGCCTGCACCTTTACCACGGACGAAACGTGGTCCCAGAAGGTTTATCGTTTCCTGTCCTACAGCGTGTATCTGGACGATTACTGGCAGTTCGAATTGCCCGCGCCCAAGCATCCGGCCGGCAAATGCAACGTCAAGTTCACAATGAGTTCGTCCGCGGCGGGTCCCAAGGTGTTCGTGATCGAGTATTCCGACGACGCCGTCAACTGGACGGCGGTCAACACCAAGAAGACCAGTATGGTAATCAACAAGGATGGCGAGACCCCTTATGAAGTGACATACACTTTCATAATCTCCCCCGATTATGCTGCCGCAAACGAGCCCAACGACATAGACATCACCTTCGACCTTCCTGCAGGAATCGTTGACGGTACGCTATATGTACGTGCCCGCGTGAACGACACCATTACCAACGACCGCAGCAAGATGCTCAACGGCGCAAGCCACGGCGGCACCAACCGCATAGGCAAGTTCGCCTCCGTGACCTTCTCCAAGTAAGGCCCTGAGCCCTCTAAACTACCAATAACGGGATGGAACTGATCTGGTTCCATCCCGTTATTAATTTAAAAAAAGCCGTCAGCCGAACAGTCAGAAAATTGTCTGGCTCGAAAGATTTGGGCTCCGGTCCGGTTCGGGAATCCCGCTGCGGGGCGGGCCTGCCTTCCGCGGTCCGAGTGACCCGGTAAGTGAAAAACTTGATGTTTTCTCCTCTTGGGCCTGACGGCTTATGCTATTTCAATTTTGCCAGATAGGCCTCCACATCGTCCTGGAGGGCCTTGGCCTCGGCACCGAGCTGCTGCATCTTCTTCTGGCAGGCAATGCGGTTGACCGTCTCGTTGAGCGTGACTATGATCAGCTTGTCGATGGTGGTCTTGTCGGGGTATTTGGCGTCGTAGGAACTGAACTTGCGGTTGATTTCATCCGCGGCGGTGCGCATGGTCTCTTCCATCTCCGGGGAGGTGGCGACCATGGGGTATTCAATTCCAGCTATTTTGAGTTTGATATTCTGTGCCATCGCTATTTCTCAAGTAGTTTGATGCAACGGTCGATCTCGCGTATGAGTTTGGTGATGCGCTCCTTGGCAAGGGCCGGGTCGCCTGTGCCGGAGAAGGCATACTGGAGTTTGAGGTTGTCTATCTGGCCGTCGAGGTCCGTGACCTTTTCCTTGTAGGCGGCGATATCCGCCTTGCTGCGGTCCAGTTCGGCCTGCAGGGCGTCTGCGCGCTGCTTTTCCGTCTCGTAGAGGGAAATCAGCTTCTCAATGTTCGATTTAATATCTTCCAGCATCGGAACAAATATAACAATTATTTTGCGAAAAAGAAATCAATTCCACAGTTACGGGCAAAGAGTGCGTCAGATTCGGAATCGCCGATCATGACTGTGCGCGAGGGCATGATTTCCGGGTGGCCGGCAAGCAGTTCGTCGAAAAGGCCGCGATTGGGCTTACGGCACGGATTGTCTTCCTCTACGGCAGTGCAGACGTAGATACCGTCGACTCGGCCGCCCGCAGCAACGATTTCCTGCAGCATCCAGGCGTGAACGCTATCGAGGGCCTCATGAGTCATCACCCCCCTGCCCACGCCGCGCTGGTTGGTGACTATGTAGATGCCGCTGAATTTGGAAGCCGCCTCAGCCAGCGCTTCCCTCGCTCCCGGAATCCATTCGAATTCGGAAATGCTTTTCACATAGTCGCCGGGGCGAAGGCGGTTGATCACGCCGTCGCGGTCGAGCAGAAGGGTGTCCACGCCTTCGAGGGCGCGCACGATTCCGGAGAGCGTGTCAGGATGCCGCAGGAGCTCCGGAGCGGCACCGGCACGGGCGTAGTCTTCCGGTATGCCTATATCGATGAAATAGCCGTGCTGCACCAGGCCGCAGAGCCGCCCGGCGGCGCACTGGGGCTCAAGGACGCCGGTCTCGAAGGAGAAGCTGCCGGACAGGCCGTCGAATATACCGGACGCGCAGTCAATGGCATAGACGCCTCCGTTGATGAGGCCGTCAGCGCACGGGCGTTTCTCATGGAAAGCGCTTATCGTGCCATCCGGGGCCATCTCCACAGTGCCATAGCGGTCGAAATCACGCATAGGCTTGAGAGCCACCGCAATCGGTTTTGCGCTGCTTCTGCGGAATTCAAACAGGCGCTCCAGGTCGACGTCGAACCATGTATCTCCGTTGAGCACCACGACTTCAGGCCCACGTGCCATAGAGGCGGCAAGCCTTATCCCTCCGCCGGTGCCCAGCGGCTGCCCTTCAACGGCGAAACAGAATTCAAAGGGATACTCGGCCGCATATGCGGCAATCCATTCCTCAATGAGCTCACGGAGGTAGCCCACGCTCAGGATTACCCGCTCCACATCGAATCTCCGCAGGTTTTCAAGCAGATACCAGAGGAAAGGCTTCCCTGCCACCGGCGCCATGCACTTAGGCATGCCGTCCAACACGCTCCGCAACCTCGTCCCCAGGCCCCCTGCAAGAATGACTACTTCCATCAGTCCTTATAAAAATGATGCTCTACCATAAGGCAAAGGCAGTGATAGACGGGCAGGTGGAACTCCTGCACCTTGAAAGTCTCGACGGCCGGGACCTTGATGCAGATATCGCAAAGGGCATCCAGTTTTGAGGGGCGCTCGCCCGTGAGACCTATTACCTTGAGCCCGCGTGCCCTGGCGGCGACGGCGGCATAAAGGACGTTCCTGCTGTTGCCGGAGGTGCTTATGGCAAGGAACACGTCGCCCGGACAGCCATAGCCGTTAACCTGCTGGGCGAAGCCGAGCTGGGGATCGAAATCGTTCATACAGGCAGTCGTCAGGGCCACATGTCCGTCGAGGGCGATAGCGGGGAGAGCCCCGTGGAGATTGTCCCGCAGGAATGCGCCCATATCCGGGTCTGCCGCCACGAGGGCGTCGCCGTAGCCTTCCGGGAGCTTCTTCCGAAGCACGAAGGACTTCATCATCTCGCCGACTATATGTTCTGCATCGGCAGCGCTACCGCCGTTTCCGGCAATGAGCAGCTTGCCGCCGGCAGCATAACTGTCCACAAGGGCCTGTGCCGCAGACCAAATACTGTCCCGGCAGGTTGCGAGAGCCGGGTAACGCTCAATCAAGGTGTCAAGTATTGCTTTCATTACTGTGTTTCCGTGTCGTATATTTTCCAGCCGTGTGCGCCGCCGTCGGTGAAGAGGAACGGCAGGATATAGCCTTCCAGCGCCGCCAGCGCCTCTTCCACCTGTTTTTTCAGGGCCGGCTCCACGAAGAAGATTATGAAGCCTCCCCCGCCGGCGCCGCTCACTTTGCCGGCTTTCGCTCCGGCGGCGAACGCCACGTCCATGGCATGCTGGATGTTGTCGTTGGTAATGCCCCTGGCCAGCTTCTTCTTGTGCTCCCAGCTGCTTCCCATGATGGAAGCGAATTCATGCATGTCGCCTTTCAGCAGCGCGGCCTTCATGTCGATTGCGCTCTGCTTTATGCGGTGCATCGCCTCTATGGTCTCCGTTTTTCCGGTGGAAGTATTCTTGCGCTCCTCATCTATGATACGGGCGCTGCTGCGCGATTTGCCGGTATAATACAGCAGCAGGCTGGCCTCCAGCTCGTCGCTTATCCAGCGCTTGACTTTCAGGGGATTCACGATGACGCTGTCGTCCGGCAGGAACTCAATGAAATTGAAGCCACCGAAGGCGGCTGCATACTGATCCTGCTTTCCACCGGAGAGACCGAGATCCTTGCGCTCGATTTCGTAGGCAAGGCGTGCTATCTCATAGTCGCCCATGGGCAGGGAGCACCACTCCACGAACGCCTTCAGTATGCACACCACCATGGTGCTGGACGTGCCGAGTCCGGAACCGGCCGGGGCGTCGTTGTAGGTGGTGATACGGAAAGGCCCGGGGGTGATGCCGAAGTCACGCACGACGCGGTTATAGACTCCCTTTATCAGCTCCGCTTCGCCGTCCAGCGGCAGTTCCGGTCCGAGCGGATACGAACGGTTGCAGCCGGCGTCGTAGGAGTTGATGGTAATCTGTCCGTCCTGCGTCTCTTCGATGGTGCAGTAGGCGTAGAGGTTGATGGTGGCATTGAGTACCAGGCCGCCATAGAGGTCGCTGTACGGCGAAACATCGCTTCCTCCGCCCGCCAGACCCAGGCGCAGCGGGGCTTTGCTCCTGATAATCATCTGCCTTTGTATAAATAATTATGCTTGCGGCGCCAGAAATAGAGCCATATCATGTGGAATGGCATCCAGAACACTTCCGACGGATAATGCATGAAATATCGCAGCCCGCGGCCGAATTTGCGTTTCCCGTGGGCTACCAGTCCCTCGCCCTTTGCGTGGGCGTTGCGCGGATCGTAGCGGCCGAAATTGCCCGAGCGCAGTATCTCTTCCAGAAGGAACGAGCCTTCACTGGCATCCGGAGCGACAAGCATGTTCCGGCTGTCCAGCTGGAACACTTCCCCGAGCACCCACATCACGGATGCGGCGAAGCCCTGCATTTTCAGAAACTTCAGGTCCTCCCGCACCTTTTCCCTGTCAGCGTCCGTAAGTTGCCCAAGCACATAGTAATAGTCCAGCAGCTGGCGCAAGCCGACTCCTTCCTCCAGCACATGGCGGTAGATGTGGATAAGCATGTACACGGCATCGAAGCGGGTCGTGGGGACGCAGAAGCCGAGCCGGGGGTTGAAACCCGAAAACTGCTCGCCGGCATTTGCCGAGAACCAGCGCTGCAGGCGCCTGTTGGCTCCGGGTGCGTTCATCCAGGAAGGAGTGAAATGCACTTCCACACCCATCTTGGGTATGAGGTCGGCGTCCAGATGATGGTACACGATTTTCTTGACGGGGCACAGGGAGCGGATATAATCAACTATCGCCTGCCTGTCCCCTTCGAGCCATATATCGATGTCGCCGCACTGGCGAAGCGTCGGATCAGGATAACGCAGGGCGGCTCCCTGCCCTTTCAGCAGGCAGCTGCGGAAGCCGTCCGACAGGAATTTGTCGTACAGGGAACGGCACATTTTCATCTGTGCCTCGTTTCTTTTGGCTATCTTTTCCGCCATCATCGCCCAGCGTGAATACACGCTAAGGGGTATCTCCAAGGTGTCGTGGAGCACATCGATTACGGGGAAAGTCACGCCCAGGAGATTGTGCTTGCCTGTGACTTTCAGCAGATCCTCCCACTCTTCACGGGATGCAGGGGGCTCCGAAAGGGAGTCCCTGCGGCCCACGGCCATCTGCACGAGATCGAAAAAAGCGTTGTTCATTTCAATATGCTTGCTTGTCACCGCCCAGTATCTGTGCGATTGTCTTGAGTATAATCTTCACGTCGAGGCCGAAGGACCAGTGCTCGATATACCAAATATCGTAGCGCACGCGGTCCGCCATGGCCTCGGTGGTCTTGGTCTCGCCCCGGCATCCGTTGACCTGCGCCCATCCCGTGAGGCCGGGCTTCACCATGTGGCGCACCAGATATTCGTCCACCAGCTTAGTGTACATCTCAGTGTGGAGTTCCATGTGCGGACGGGGGCCGATTATGGACATGTCCCCTTTCAGCACGTTGATGAACTGGGGCAGTTCGTCGATGGAGGTGCGGCGCAGGAAGTCGCCGAACTTTGTCTTGCGGGGATCGTCGGCCGTGGCCTGAAGCTTGTCTGCGTCGGCGTTGACCTTCATCGAACGGAACTTGTACATGGTGAACGGACGTCCCTTGTAGCCCGTGCGCTTCTGCCTGAACAGGATGGGGCCGGGGGAAGAAAGGGTGGTGCCGATGGCCACGAAGCACCAGACGAAGGGGTACACGATGACGAGGAACAGCAGGCTGGCTATAATATCGAAGGAACGCTTGATGAAAGCGTTCACCGGATTGGAGAGCGGCTCGTCGCGGAGCTTGACCACGGTCAACGGGCCCAGCTCGCTGAAAGACATGGACCGGTGGAGATAGCCGTCCATGTTCGGCACATAGTAGAAGTCTATGAAGAGGTTCTCGCATTCGGAGATTATCTCGTTCACGGTGGCGCTCTTCAGGGCCGGGTTCAGGCTGCAATAGACCTGGTGGACTTTGTTGTGTTCGAGGTAGTCCTTTATGGCCGGAAGGTCTTCCCCGAAAGAAGCCACCAGCTTATAGTCGGCGAATTCAGCGTTGTTCTGCAGTATGTCGGCAAGCTTCGCCGCATTCTCGTTCTCCCCCACTATGACCACGTGGACCTTGTTGCGTCCCCTCTTCCGTGCGGCCAGGATGGCGGCGCGGAACAAAAGGTGCCAGATACTGATGGCCACCACGGCGAAAATGCCCTGATACAGGTAGAAATGGCCTGCGAAGCTGTAGAACAGTATGTTCACGGAGGCCGCCAGCACGCCAAGAGTCAGCACACACTGATAGAACACCCTCAGTATCTGAGCCTTCCAGTTATAGCCCCTGTCGTGGAGCCGGACAGGCACAAGCACCATCGCGATGATGAAACCGACAATGAGGAAATACAGCGAGCGCGGCCGCGAGAGCACGTAATCTTCAGCTGCGGTGAAGGTGAACCAGCTCAGCATCCACTCGAAGATGCCGATGTGGATGGCGAGATCCACCAGCATCACAGGCACGCTGTAATAGAAAAACTCCTTGGTGTAGAATGTTTTAGTGTTCATAGACTTCGTAAACTTGACGGGCTATGCGGTCCCAGTCGTATTTGGTCATATCGTATTCAGCTTCGCCGGGCGAAGAAAGCATTGCTTCAAGCTTTGCCTGCAGGTCCTGCACGTCGGCGCAATGGAAATAGTTACTCTCGTCAAGGCCGACCTCCAGGTTGGCGGGGATGTCGCTCACGACCACCTTGCGGCGGTAGCTCATCGCCTCCAGCAGGGCAATTGGGAGCCCTTCGTGGGAAGACGGCAGCACGTAGCAGGCGGCGTGGCTCAGGAGGGAATGCAGCTTGCGGCCGCGTATGAACCCGGTCAGCACGGCGCCGGACGCCTTTGCATCGGTCTTGAGCCTGCGGGAGTAGTCGTCTTCGAAATCGGTGTCGCCGGCCAGCACAAGCTTGTAGCCGCCGAGGCCCTTGCAGGCCCCCACAAGGTCGTGGAGCCTCTTTTCCGGCACGAACCGGCACATCCCCAGGATATACTTCCCCGGCTCTATGCCGAGCTCGGCGAAATACTCCGGATAGTCGCAGAAGTCCGGGGCCGGGACACCGTTGTAAATGAGGTTGACGCCCCTGGTGCGGCCGTATTTGTCTTTGACTATGTTGCGTATCACGTCGGAAATCACTATCACCTGGTCGGCGTACCTGCATCCCATGCGCTCGCCGAAACGCAGCATCATCTTTGCCGCACGACCCCATTTATCGCGGTCGTAGTCGGGGCCATGGTGGGTGAACACCACCTTCAAGCCGCGCAGCTTGGCATACGGGGCAAGTATGGCCGGCCCTATGGCATTAATGTGCACGATATCGGCATGCTCGCGGGCGGCGAAATTGATGGCGCGGAAAGTATGGATTATGGCCTCGAAGGCTTTCTTCTTTGGCGTGGGTATATCCTTGAGTTTCACGCCCTTCCATTCGGTAAGGCCATCCGATACGTAGCTCGCCCGCCGCACCACGGTGATGTCGGCTCCAAGAGCTGCGAGCCTCGGGCACAGTTCTTCGCAATGGGTTTCCACTCCGCCCATCACATTCGGGATGCCCCGGGTGCCGGTGACCACTACTTTCATTTCTTCAACCCATCATTTGCCACGGCCGACATGTCGCAGGTGGACAGTGCGTCGAGCTGTTCCTTGGTGACTTTCCCGTCGCGATAGTCGCGCACGGCCGGAATCTCATACATGGAGTATTTCTTGCCCGGGCGCAGCTTGTGGCGAAGCACCCACCATGCCGGGTTCCATATGTATTTATGCATCGCCGGGCTCACAGATCCTATCATCCAGCACTGGCGGTCGCAGTGACGCACGGCGGTGCGCACCTTCTCAGCCTCCGGGGAATTCCACAGCTCGTCCCAGCCCTGGCGGTTGAGGTTGCCCATGACGAGTTTGTCTTTGGTGCCGTTGCAGGGCATCACGTCGCCGTAGGGGTCGATGAAGAAGGTGTCGAAGCTCATGTCGCAGGGCAGCAGGCGCGGCTGGCCGTAGATGTAGTTGATCAGGCCGTGGTTGAAATAGGCGCGGAACCATTTCTTGGGGCTGTTCGACTTCAGCAGCTCGTTGACGAGGTCCTCGAAGTTCTGCGCCACCATAGGCCGGTCGTGGATTATGTTTTTCGCTTCCACGAAGTAGAAACTGTTGTGGAGGCTTGCGGTGGCGAACTCCATGCCCATTTCCTCGCTGATCTTGTAGAGCGGCACCAGGTCAGGAGCGTTCTTGTCCTGCACAGTCATTCCGAAGCCCACGTCTTTCATGCCCATCTCCCGGAGCTTCTTAAGCGTCTGGTAGCCGCGCTGGAAGCCGTTTTCAAGGCCGCGGATCTCGTTGTTGGTCTGCTCCAGGCCCTCGATGCTGATGCGTATGCCTATCTGCGGAAACTCCTTGCAGAGGTCGATTATCCTCTCGGTGAAATAGCCGTTGGTGCTTATCACGATGCGGTCCGAGAGCTTGAACAGCTCCCGCACGATATCCTTGAGGTCTTCGCGTATGAAGGGCTCCCCTCCCGTGATGTTGGTGAAATACATCTTCGGAAGCTTCTTTATGGTCTCCACGCTTATCTCATCCTCCGGACGCGACGGAGCCTTGTATCGGTTGCACATCGTGCACCTCGCATTGCAGCGGTAGGTCACGATCACCGTGCCGTTGAGTTTCTTAATGGGCATTATCTTTCTGCTCTTACTGGGTTATGCAGGAAATCTTCGTATGCAAGGCGGATTCCGTCTTCAAGCTCGGTCTTGTATGTCCAGCCCAGGGCCGTAGCCTTGCTGACGTCCAGGAGCTTGCGGGGGGTACCGTTGGGGCGGGTGGTATCCCACTCGATACGGCCCTTATAGCCAACCACCTTTGCCACCAGTTCCGTGAGGGCCTTGATAGTCAGCTCCTTACCGGTCCCGGCATTGACGGTCTCGTTGCCCGAGTAATTATTCATCAGGAACACGCAAAGGTTGGCGAGGTCGTCGACATACAAGAACTCGCGCAGGGGGCTGCCGTCACCCCAGCAGGTGACGCTTTCCGCACCGCTCTCCTTGGCCTCATGGAATCGGCGGATGAGAGCAGGAAGCACATGCGAGTGCTCAGGATGGTAATTGTCGTTGGGGCCGTAGAGATTGGTCGGCATGACAGAGATGTAGTCGGTGCCATACTGGCGGTTGAGGAACTCGCAATACTTAAGGCCGCTGATTTTCGCAAGGGCATAGGCCTCGTTGGTCTTTTCCAGCGCGCCTGTGAGCAAGCAGCTTTCCGGCATGGGCTGGGGAGCAAGACGGGGGTAGATACAGCTGGAACCCAGGAACTCAAGTTTCTTGCATCCGTTCTTCCATGCGGCATGGATGACATTCATCTCCAGGATCATGTTGTCGTACATGAAATCGGCAAGGGCATTCTGGTTCGCCACGATACCGCCGACTTTGGCTGCAGCCAGAAAGACGTATTCAGGCTTTTCCCCGGCGAAGAATGCTTCCACAGCCTCCTGGCGGCAGAGATCGAGTTCTTTATGGGTGCGGGTAATGATATTATCGTAGCCCTGGCGCTGCAGCTCGCGCACGATGGCGCTTCCCACCATGCCCCTATGTCCGGCCACGTAAATTTTGGAATGCTTTTCCATCATTTCACTATTCCTTTTTCGAGATATTCGGCAAGATTTGTACGGACCTTGGCAGCCGCGCCTTCCGCAGCCACCTTGGCCATATCGTGTTCCACCATCAGTTTCACCAACTGTTCGAAACTGGTCTTGGAGGGATTCCAGCCGAGGATAGCCTTGGCTTTCGTCGGATCGCCCCATAGATTGACCACGTCCGTGGGCCTGTAGAAATCAGGGCTCACCTCAACAAGGGTTTTACCCACGAACCCTTCGGGGCCTGCCACACAGATACCCTTTTCATCAGCTCCTTCGCCCCTGAATTCCAGTTCGATTCCGACTTCCTTGAAGGCGTGGTAACAGAACTCGCGCACGCTGTGCTGGACGCCGGTCGCAATGACGAAATCGTCAGGGGCGTCCTGCTGAAGGATGAGCCACATACATTCCACATAATCCCTGGCGTATCCCCAGTCCCTGAGGGAGCTGAGATTGCCAAGATACAGTTTATCCTGGTGGCCTTGCCTTATGCGTGCTGCGGCAAGGGTAATCTTACGGGTGACGAAAGTTTCGCCGCGGCGCTCACTCTCATGGTTGAACAGAATACCACTGCAGCAGAACATATTGTATGCCTCCCTGTACTCCTTGACAATCCAGTAGCCATAGAGCTTGGCGACTGCATAGGGGCTGTAGGGATGGAATGGCGTGTTCTCGTTCTGGGGCACCTCCTCCACCTTGCCGTAAAGCTCCGATGTCGATGCCTGGTAGATGCGGCAGGTCGATTCCAGGCCGCATGCGCGCACTGCTTCAAGTATGCGGAGCACGCCTACCGCATCAACGTCCGCAGTGAATTCCGGGGAATCGAAACTCACCTGGACATGGCTTTGTGCGGCAAGATTATAGATTTCATCAGGGCGCACACTTGCAACCACCTTCACGATGGACATGGAATCCCCGAGGTCGGCATAATGGAGATGGAAATGCGGTTTCCCTTCAAGATGGGCAATACGTTCGCGGAAATCCACGGAACTGCGACGGATTATGCCGTGGACATCGTAACCCTTGGCAAGCAGGAATTCGGACAGGTAACTGCCGTCCTGCCCGGTAATACCGGTGATAAGAGCCTTTTTCATATCAGTTAAAAGTGTTTCTAAGCGTTATATTCTCGCCGGACAGTCCGGGTTGCATTTTGACCTTCTCCCTCTGTCCGGTAAATCTGTTCCTGGTTATCCTGATGCCTTTGACGGAAAGCTCCTGCACGTCGCTTCCGGTCTCGGGATCAATCACATCAGCAAATGAAATAGTCTCAGGGAGCTCCTCCCCGACTGTCTGGAAAACATTGTCGACCATTGTCACATCCACGGAAGAGCACACTGAAACAGCACTGCTCTGTGGCTTATAGATCAGTTTTACAGTATTGTTGCGGAAATCCACGTTGTCGCTGTGCCTGATATCAACCGCCCCGCGGCCTGCCTCCCTTGCGGCACAGGAAATCTCGTTGTTGCGGATCTTTATCCCCTTATTGATACCCTTTTGAATGGAGAAGAACTCCTGGGAGACTTCGAATCCTTTATGTGTGCCTTCGAGAATGTTGCGGGTGACTTTCAAATTGGTACAACCAATCGACAGGAATGTGCCGAAAGCATTGCGGCTCTCATTCCGGGTGACTGTTATGTTGTCGGACCACATGAGCAATATGCCCCAGTCGCCGCAATCGGAAATGAAGTTATCCCGCACTATGCCCCGGCGGCAAGGATGGACCGTGGTCGTGTTCACGTCTCCGAAACGGCCCTCAACCTCAATCCCTATACACTGAGGCGCTATAACAGTATTATTCTCTATCACGAAATCCGAGCAATGGCCGTGGGCAAGTATGCCGTCGTAGCGCGTATTGCGGACAATATTGTCGTGGACTTTGAAATTCCTGGGTGAGTTCGCAAACGAAGTGTTCGGGTCGTCTGCACGGCCACATATATGGATACCATAAAAAGTATTGTTGCCGTCTTCGTCTTTTTCGGAATCGCAGCTGCACCTGCAAATTTCAAAATCATGGCAGTTTCCGATAACGTAGAAACTCGCGAACTGCTCCTTCGTGCCATAGAACGACAACCCGTCCACCACGAAGTCCTGACAGTCCAGGATCATGAATATCCTGCACTCAATGCGGCCGCCGAACGGATTCCCTACTATCTCGAAATTACTGCAGTCCTTGACCGTAAAATCATGTGTCAGACGGATCAGCGTCGGGGGCAGAAGCAGCCTCTTCCCGGAAATATCGTTCAGCGCCTTCACCAGTGTCTCCCCTGCTGCTTCCGGCGTCATCACTTCGCCATAATCTTCCAGCCGCACGGTGGTCAGCTTTGCCGCGCAGGCGGCAAGAGGAGTAATAAGCAGACACATGCACAGTAAGACCTTAAGAATTCTCATAGCAGTGATTGAAAAATGTCATGATAGATCTTTGCAGAAGCGGCCCAGGAGAATTCCCTGGAGCGCTTGTACACTTTTTCGCATAATGCATCATATCCGAGGGGGTCGGCAAACTCCACGACCTTGCGCTTTATTGCCTCGATATCTTCCGGCGGCACACACATATCGATATCTCCGGCGATTTCAGGAAGGCTGGAAGTGTTGGAGCAAATGGCCGGTGTGCCACAGGACATGGCCTCCAGGACCGGCAGGCCAAACCCTTCATAGTGTGAAACATAAATCATCATAAGCGCCGCGCCGCAAAGCTTTCCGAGATCTTCGTCCGGCACATAACCAAGGAATACTATGTCTTCCTTGAAACCGCACGACTCCACTATGGACATGATGACTTCTGCATTGTAGCCTTTTTTCCCGATTATCGCCAGTTTCTTGTCGGCATACAGACCATCCTTCCTCAGGCCTGCGTAGGTTTCGATCACGGCCTTGATATTCTTGCCCGGATAGTCTATCGTCCCCACAAACAGGAAAAAATCCTTGAGGCCAAGGCCGTAGCGGGCGGCAGCCCCGGCACATTCTTCCGCAGGGAATCTCCTGAACACGGAATCGTCCGAAGCATTTGGAGTGACCGTTATCTTTGACTGGGGAGCCTTGAGATACTTGATGATGTCGCGTTTTGAAGATTCGGAAACCGTCAGGACAGCGTCGCTGCGGCGGGCCATCAAAGGATCGCAGATATTCTTGCGGTAGAACATCCTCATCTTTCCGAACTTGCCTGGGACATTGAACTCGATCAAGTCGTGGATGGTCACGACCGTAGGCACGACTTTCCACAGGAGCAGGGAAAAATTCGGAATATAGGCAAGGTCACAGGAATACCTTTTCAACATTTTCTGGAAACCCCACTGATGCCACAGCAGGTTCTTCATCCCCGACTCCTTGCTCACGCCGATGTTGACCAGCCGCACATTGTCCAGTCCGTCAAGCTGGCCGAAGCCGTCGTAATCATCGTTCTTGAATATGTAATACACATCGCCGGGATTCTGGACCGCCAGTTCCCTGACCACATTCACAAGCACCCGTCCGATTCCGGTGAGCCGGTTACCTACATATCCGCTGATCCCAACAATCATATCATCTCAATTTATAATTCTCATACTCCTTGCCCAGAAGGAAAGTATTCATGTCGTATAGCGAAATACGCCTCGCGAACTGAAGCAGGAGCACATAATTCCTATATCCCACCAGCCGGTAAAGCACCCGCAGGAGGGCATATAAAACCTTCAGTTTCTTCGGGAAAGAGCCCATATTGGTCTCATTGACCGAATCGATTGATTTGCTGCGTGAAATCATACCCTTTTTCTTGAACCTGCAGTACAGGCTGCAGGGCGCAGTGGAAAAAGGATCTCCGGAGAAAGCGTAATAAGACGCCATCCCGTTGTAGAGCCGGCGGTGCAGTTTGTCGATGGCTGCGCCGTTGTCAAAATGGCCATAAGAATAATCCTGCGAGAGGTATTTCTCAAAGCCTTCACGCCCGGAATGAATTGATCCCGCATATATAGCGACCAGAGGTTCTATATCGGGGTATACAGCAAGGTTGCTTATCCTCATCCGGGCAGCATTGTCCACCTTGCCGCTGGAGGCGAATTCCTTGTAGTTATAGCCTGCGAAATGGCAGAACACAAGCTTGTCCTTCCTGTCCGACAGACCGTCCCTGCTTTCCACATACCATACTCCGTCCTCGAAGGACACCTTCCTTTCGAAATAATTCCATGGCGCGAGGTTCAATCCCAGATTATTGGAGAACTTAAGCTCGCCGCTATCGAAAAAGGCAGGGAAGAAATCAGTCCACTTCTGGTCGGTGCACTGAGCCCACAGCATTTCTCCGAAGCACTGGTCCTTGAGCCTGTCCTGCCACCATTTAATCACATTCAATACTTTGGCCGACTTCCGGAACGCGCCGAAACCCAGATTGCTTATACCGTTGAACAGGAAACTCCTGTCCGGGAGGTCACCTTTGTATGGATACTGGGGGATGGTCACATGGGGAGCCGTCAAGACCAGATACTTTTCCAGATTGTCCCATACATATGAAAAACCGCTGAACAGATATGTGTCTGGGTCGAGATAGCACACGGCATCGTAACCGTTGTTGAAGAAATACTCGACACAGAACGGCTTGATCGACGTACAGAACTCCGTCAGGTTGTACTTGAACGCCATATTCCTCCATTGTGCGTCATCTATTGAAAGAATCTCCCTGGCAACCAGCGCGCTCTGCGGACGTTCCACTGGAACTGCCGAATCGAACTCATCCGCTACCACAATGAAGAAATCCACATCATCTTCATACTTGCGTACGGAGCTCTCCAGTATCTGTGCAAGTCCTATATAGTTCTTCGCACAAATTGTAAATATGCATTTTTTCATTTTATGCACGGCAGAATCAGGTCAGTAATATAAGCTTTAGCAGCATTCTCATAATGTATGTGGTCCTTGTGGACAAATTTCGAGCGCAGCATGACTTCTGTCAGGTCAAAAAACGGCGCACCGGCCTCATCGGCCACTTCATGCATTATAACGTTCCTGCGCTTGATAATGGCATTTTCGTTCTCGTCAAAAACGTCACGCAACCTTAGCAAACGACAGACTCTGCCCAGACGCTTTGGCGGCTTGACAATCAGAAAAGCAGGCAAAACCAGGAACTTGTCAGAATAAGCGTGTAGCATCTGCAACAGCTTTCTGAACATTACACGATACTCTTCATGGTCGGAGGGTTGCCACTTTCCGCCGTCAGCGCTTATCCGGCTGTGGTTGCCAGTCTGGATGACGATAATATCATACCTGGCATAAGGAGAATCGAAAAAAGTATCCAACTGTTTCCAGAACATGACGTCACGGAGGGCAAACGAACTGCCGAAGAAGTCCACGGGACAGCCAAGCCGGGCCTTTGCCGTGCTACGGACCTCACGGAGTGTCGAATCGCCCAGAAACAGCACCCGGCGCTGCGACTCCTTATCAGCGTCGTCGTACCAGAAGTTAAGCCATTCAACCTCTTCCCTTGCTTTCAACGAATCTGTCATAGTCATTTCATTCTTTTTACAACGGCCGCCGGGACTCCTGCCGCCACACAATACGGAGGGACATCTTTGGTGACCACGGCGCCGGCTCCGATAATAGCTCCGTCTCCTATCGTCACGCCCGAAAGTATGCAGGCTCTCTCTCCTATCCAGACATTGTCTCCGATGGTCACAGGGCCTTTGGAACACAAATGCCTTTCCAGCGGCGCCTTATCCAGTTCCAGGCCGGACGTATCTCCGTGACTGTTGTCGGAAATAAACACATAGCGTCCCGTAAGCACGTTATTGCCTATCTTTATACAGTTGCAGGATGTAATCTGGCTGTGTTCACCTATGTTGCTGTTTTCTCCTATCTCAATTGCCGGTGTAAAACTGGAATCGCCATACCTGTCCCATGCCGTGAGTATGACCCCCGGCCATATCACTGTACCTTTTCCGACGGAGATGTATTTGGCGCCCCGTAATTCAGACGGCCTGCGGATCTGTCCCTTCATCTGTTTGAAAAAAGGACGGTAGAACAAGCTGATTATGCTATATATAAACCTTTTCATAACTTGACCCAGCTATCCGGGACTATCTGGTTTGGATTATAGTGGGGCATTGCCGGATTGAACCAGGGTTCGGGAGCCACGACAATTTTTGACGGGTTTGGGTTCAGCCAAGCCCCCCACCAACTGTATGAACTGTTGGATATTATATTATGCTTGGCACACGACATCAGCTGCATGTCAACATAATTCTGAGGGCCTTTCACCGGATTCCAGTCCACGAGGGTATAGTCCAGACCTAGCAGATTATCTTTCACCCACGCAGGATTGTCGGTAAACAGATAGAAAACAGGATTATCCACCTTGCTCCTCAGGTACTCGATGGCGTTCTTGTAGTATTCAACAGGACATGTGCCCTTGAACAGTTCCTCATTCACATAATCCTTGCCTTTCCTTACATGTATTGCAACAGAATTCTCGGCCTTCATCTTACCGGCCATCGCTATATTCCTTTCCGATTCCAACTCAGGGAATGAGAAAGCATGACGGACTTTGCCGGCAACCGGCAAAAAATACTTTTCGCATTGCCAGGCACCTACATATATGCAATTACGGCGCGTTCTCTCGAATTCGTCCGGATGAAAAAGGAAATCCCTTTCAAGAAGATACCAATTCCCAGTGAAAAAGCCGCTGACTTTTTTCACGATACTCCAGCGCCTTCTCCAATATGCCATACGGAAGTGTCCCGGGGGCATGATGTCAGGCTTGACATTCGGAAACACATCCTGGATTCTGACAGTTTCGCAGGTCATGGCAGACCGGGGCACAAAATTGGACTGGTCCCAGAGAGCCTCAGGATACTTTTCTTTCAAAGACAAGTAGAAGGCATACTGGAACATTTGATTCGCCAGTCCGGCACAAGCACTTACAACTATCATAGATTCAATTCTTTATGTACTGAACTGCAATTCTCATAAGAAAAGTGCCCTGACACGTACTCACGTGCGGCTGAGCTCAGGGCCGCATATCTGGCCGCGTCTCCTGTCACCCATTCCACACCGGCCTTAAGGTCAAGGGCATCGCAACGGGCGGACAGATATCCGGTGGTTTTATGGAGTATCAAATCCCTTACGCCTCCCGAATCGAATCCCACGCAAGGCAAACCGCAGGCCATTGCCTCCAAGAGCACATTCGGGAAATTGTCGGCCAGGGTCGGGGTCACAAACACATCCGCCGCAAGATACACGCGTATTATATCATCTTCCGAATCCAGCCGGCCGGTAAACACGGTGTCCAGAACCGTTTCTTTGATGACGCGATCGTTCTGCCCAAGTACCAGGCATACATATTCAGACGGATCAAGATTGGTAAGGCACCTGAGCATATACTCCCAGCCTTTATATGGATTGCTGACGGCTTCGGCGCCAAACAGCACCACTTTTCTGCTGTCCGCCCCAAAATAGCAGGCTTTTGCAGCAGCCTTGTCTCCCGGCTTGAATTTATTAGTGTCTATCAGATTGGGGCAAACTGCGACCATGTGGCCGGCGCCGATTGCACTTGCCGACGCGCAGTCCGCAAGCCAGCGGCTCGGAGCCAGGAACGACAGATTCGGATACTTGCGCCAACTGCCAAGCTTCTGAGTGAAAGAACAAGCCACGATATCCGGAAGGAAGTGGCGTTTGATTAAAGGGCAGCCGGAGCAGGAATCACAGTACTTCCGGCAATCCATGGAGTAATGGCAGCCACCTGTTACAGGAAGCATGTCATGCATAAACCAGTATACAGGTTTGCCCAGTCTCAACAGACGCTCCATACCTTTCACGCTGAGAAGACCGTCATCTACCCAGTGAAGATAGATTACGTCGGCCGCCAAAACCTTGGGATGACGGTCCAGGCGGAATCCGGACCACATAAAACCGAAAGAGCCGAAAACGCCATAGAGCCCGTTGACCTTGAAACGGAGCCAACGGTCTATCTTGTAAATCAACTTACGCAGCGGCCTTCCGGCAAGCAAGTCATCCAGGGTCAGCATATCCGACGACACTCCGGCCATGCGCATCGCCTCGCTGTGGCGGGATGCAGCAATGGATGCGCCACCCGCCCGACGGTACATATTAATGTGCAGAACCTTCATCAGTCGAAATTATACTTTATTGACGGATGATCATGATAATCCTGGAAGAAGAAATAGTACGGATGCATACGCATTTCATTCGTAGGATCCCAGTCGATATTGCTGCGCACGTAACCGAACATCATGTAGAAGCACATCAAGCCGGCCACAACATACGATACCAAGCGGCGTTTGTATTCAGCTTTGTGGAGCCGGGGGCCGAAAGCCCAGGTCACGCAGATAATACCGAACAAGTCGAAAGGCAACACGATGCGGTCTATCAACTGCATCTCGAAGAAGAAATTGGAAAGCACCGTCCCCACCAGAAAGATCTTGCTGAACCAATGATTCAGTTTTTTCTCCGGCATCCACAAATAAACGAAAACGCCGATGATAGATTTCTTTAAGATACCCAGAAGGCTGAATTCGGAAGTGTCCACAAGCTCCTCATCCAGATATACGTCCAGACGCTCCGTGGCCCCAAACCCCATGGCTTCGTATGCCGACAGCATCTTCATTATGTCCAGGTTCTTCAGTATCAGACCGGACACCACACTGACCGCAATCAACACAATCGGCACCCACCTGTGCTTCATCGGAATGAAATAGCACAAGAGATACACCGGCATAACATAAATCGCCGATGTGTGCATGAAATACGCTAATACGCCCAACAGAATGAACACGGCCATTTTATAAGGACGGTCACGCTGTATGTAAATGACACCTCCCAGAATCATTGCAAGGCTCAGCATCTGGCGAAGAACGACAAAATACAGCATCCCGGAAGTGGTCAGGAAGAACCAGAACACGGCAAGCGTCTTGCTGTATGCATTGTGCTTCACCAGCACATAAACCGGCAGCAGCGACAAGAAAGAGTTCACTATCATATAGAGGACCCCGCTCTTGAAAAGCAAAACCTTCAAGATGGCATTGTACGCCGTGAACAATGGTTCGAACTCACGTCTGTCAGACGAATAATAGATGCTTTCGCCCGTAAAGAAACGGACATAGTTGTAGGTGTCCGCGCCGACGACCGGAGCCCGCAACGCAGTGAACACAAATGCGATGACAACAGCCGCGAAGAAATAGTTGTTGTTCTTCCTGTCCCTTGCGTTAAGCAGCGTCAGGGCAAAAAGAGCCAGGATCACAATTATATATGCGAAATCTATATTCATCTCGAAAGCGCATTTAAGACACGGCCGACTACCGGCATGGACTTAAGTACTTCACGTTCCTTACGGTTGAGAGCCACAAAGTAGCTCAGACCGCCTACGACAATTACCGCGGCAGTGGAAGATATGAGGAAGCTCTTCAGGTTGGAGCCCATATAATTGCTGAGCCACAACACTGCGGGCACGGCGACAGCAGCGACCAGAACTATGATAAACACGACATCCTTCAGGTACTTCATCAAATCCAGACCGATAAGCGTCTTCATATAGACCGTCCTGACTATTGCCGACAACAGATTGACGGACGCCCATATAAGAAGCGTCGTGGCACCGTCGGCGCCCAGTTTCAGTGCCAGATACATGGCCGGAATGGCCAGTATCTTCACGCAGAACATAAGTATCTGATGGACTTTCAGTCTGCCTGTAGCATGCACTGCCTGCCACAGGGGTGACTGGAAAGAATCAATGAGCACATAGACAATTATCGCCTTGATGAACACAGGGGCATCCGGCGGATACTCGCCAAGCCATATCCTTAGCACAAAATCGATGTTCGCCACAAGCGGCAGGCAGATAAAGAGCATCAGCAGGAATGTAATCTTGGACGTGGAATAAATCAGGCTCATGAAATAGTCGCGGCGTCCGGAGGCATATGACTTGATGATTTGCGGATCGAAGGCCTGGGTGAACGTGCCCATGAAGGAATTCAGCTGGCCGATAACCTGATTGGCGATACCAAGGGCAGCATTTGCGATTACTCCGAGGAAGAGATTGAAAAAAATGCTTATCAGCTGGGTGATGGACACGTCGGCCGCATTGACCAGCAGGCTCCAGCCAGAATAGGAAGCGAATTCCTTGACCAGTTTGCCGTTCCAGAAGAATTCGAATCTGCAGTCCCTGAACTTTATCTTGCAATAAATGACATAGAACAGGAAAACGACCACGGCCGATACCGTCAGCAACATCGCATACATAATAAGCCTGTCGAATCCTGTGCTTGCGACTATGAATGCAAGCCCAAGTTTAAGCAGAACCTCTACGATGCTGACCAATGCGTAGAAATCCATCTTCTCGTGGGCAATCACATTGGAATTGAACGGAGTCTGCAGGATGCTGAATGCGAAGGTAAGGATAGAAAACTGATAAGCCCACATCGCGGCCTGAATCCTTTCCGGAGGAATGTTCAGGCCGTGTCGGACCACCGGAATCCCTATGGCTTCAAGTATGATCAGGAGCGCAGCGGCAAGAACCACATGGCAGTTGATTGCCATCGAATAGGTCTTTCCAAGCTTGTCCGAGTCGCCTTCGCCAAGAGCATAGACAATGTAGCGATATGTGGCATTTGTCAGGGCCAGCCTGAGAAAACCGAAGAAGACCACTACGCTTCCGACCACATTGTAGATGCCGAAATCAGTGAAGCCAAGGGCCCTCAAAACCACGCGGGAGGTGTAAAGCCCCACCACGAGCACGAGTATCATCCTCAGGAATAGATACCCCGTGTTCCTGGCCACCCTTACACTGTCCGCTCCTGCCATCGCTTAATCCTTCTTCCTGAACCCTTTGATCCAATCCTTCAACCAGACTATCCAGACAAGGGAAAGGATAAAGCCGAAGAACATGTATGTGACAAGAAGGTTGAGTTTGCTGGGCGTACCTTTCAAAGGCACGGTGGGCGGCTGAAGGCAGGCAAGGACAGGTGTCTCCTGCTGGACCTTGGCCTTGGCGAGCTGAAGCTGCTGGGAAGCAGTGGAGAAAATCTGGAACAGAAGGTTCACCTCGTTCTGGAGTTGTTGCTGCTTCACCTGTGAAATACGGCTGACAGTACCCAGATTGGCATCGTAATACCTTGCATACTCTTTCTGCTTGGCGATGTACTCATCCCTTGCTTCATCGTAGATTTCCTGATAATACTCTTCGTCTTTCCTGGCCTTTTCAGTCCTGTACTCGGTGATGTACTGTTTCAGGTTTTCAATAATGAGCTGCGACACATCGGCGGCCACGACCTTGTCCTGGTCTTCGACCTCTATGGTGAGCATATAGTTTTTACGGTCCACCGTGGTCGAGATGTGCTTCTTCACCAACTTGTAGACGCCATACTGGTGTTTGGTCAGATGATACTTGTCCACAACGGGGTGCTGGGGATCTTCGTCTGCCTCATCGTCCGGCTTGAACAGGCCCTTCACCCAATTGAGCAGGTCGAACGGCCAGCCCATCACCGTGGTCCACCAGGCTTTTTTCTGATGGTTAAGCAAATAGTCGTAGTAGGTCGTGGCTATCGTATCCTTCTTTTCAACCAGCGTCACTGGCATTTCGAACAGATCCACGATGAAGGGCACCGACTCGATTATTTCCGGATAAAGGTCCGGGCGGAACGCATCCGTGTTGCCTGACAGGCTGTTCAGATTGACCCCGGCAAGACTGGCCAGCGAACTGAGGTTACCATTGGTGGAACGATACGATAACTCGGGAGATAGCTTGGAGGTCACCTTGTAGACCTTCGGTGAGCAGAAGCCGATAAAGACTCCTATCGCACCTGCCACAAGCATCCAGAGGATTATGGTTTTCCAACTGCCGGTAATTTTCAGCAGCAGGCCCCGGACATCGATACTTCGTGAAGCCGATCCGTAGGGGATTTCTTCATATTCGTTTTCGTTTGTCATAATTCCGCTCGTTAATTAATTCCTGAAGAGGCTCACAAGTGTAGCGACCATAGTGGTGATGGATGCTGCAGACGTACCGATACCCAGCCACTCACCTGTGGTCAGCTTATCCTTGTCGGAGCGCCCCGGAACCACGATTTCGCAACCGGGTTCAAGTCTTGCGCCTGAGCCCACTGCCACGGTGCCGTTCATGTAGATGACATAAGTCTTGGCGCGACGGGCCTTCGTGCTGTAGCCGCCGGACTGGCGGACGTAGTAGCGGATAGGCTTACCGGAAATGTAGTGCACCGTGTTGGGATAGAGAACCTCACCCTGCACACGCACGGTGGAAGCCACCTCCGGGATGATGAGTTCGTCGCCGTCGCGGAGCACGATATCGTAGTCGGATCCGGGATGCTCAAGGGCCTTGTCCAGTTCAAGACCGACGGTGTAGATTTCAGAGACCTTGAGCTTGTTGACATCCAGGGTATCCTTTCCGGAGACGGTCTGGGTCACGATTCGGGCCATTGCATTACGCACATTCCGCTCATACTGGTTGATCTTGCGCTTGAGCATGGCGCCGTGGACATTGCCGTTGGGGGTGGCGCCGCCGGCACGCTTCATCAGGTCGGACACGCGCTCATTGTTGGCTACCAGGGAATACTGGCCGGGGAAGGTCACCTCACCGGTGACGGTGACGTTGCGCTGCTCGATGTAGGTAGGACTGCGGCGCACCGACACAACGTCGTTGGGGCGGAGCACGAAGCCTCCGTCGCCCTCGTCAATAAGGCCGTCCTTGATTGATACGGAGAAGACCTGGGCAAGGGTGTCGCTGGCTGCGGTGCTGGAGGAGATGTCGATACGGCGGGCAATATCCACCTTGGCGGAAGATGCGCCCTCCACAAGGCCACCGGCAATCAGGATGATATCTTCAACGGTCGTGTTGTCGGCATACTGGTACTTGCCCGGGTTGGCCACATAACCGGTCACGACTATGTCGCCCTTGGGCTCTATCTCATTGATATTTGAAACTATGAGCACATCGCCCCGCTGCAGGAGGATATCGTCCGCGGTGCCTTCCAGCACGCCCTTGAGGGGCACGGGCAGCAGTTCGATGGAGCGGTCCGGCTTCTCACGGACTATCTGGGCACGGTTCAGGAAAGCATCCTCAAGCACTCCGCCCGCATGGGCCACCAGCTGGCCTACGGTCTTGATGTCGCCGCCTATCTCAAATTTGCCGGGACGATATACGGCACCCTTGACCTCCACACGGTTCGAGAACACCTCCACTTCGCTGCCGCTCACCAGCACGGCGTCGCCGTCGGAAAGGGCGAAAGTGTCGAACTTATCAGACGACACGGTGTACATGCTGTTGGTGCGTCCGTCGTTGCGTTCCACTCCGACTTCCTCCTTATAGGCATTGCCGGAAAAACCGCCTGCGTATTTGATCAGGGCACCCACCGGCTCCCCTTCCTTCATCTCGTAGTACATGGGGCGCTTGATGGCGCCGGTCACGCTCACGAGCGCAGAATATGCGGGAACGATGATCACGTCGCCCTCGCGCAGAGGCACGTTCACATCCATCCTGCCGTTGAAAAGGTATTCGTAGATATCCACATCGGCGAAAGTCTCGCCGCCACGGACCACCTTCACGTTTCGCAGGGAGCCGACCGGGGTCACGCCGCCGGCGCGGTACAGGGCATTGAACAGATTGGTGAAGGAAGAAACCCTGTAGGTGCCGGGGGTCTCGACTTCCCCGAGCACGTTGACCTGTATGGAACGGAGGTTGCCGAGCACCAGGCTCATTTTCGACGCCCCGCTCTTAAGGGACGAATATGCCTTCGAGAGGGCGGTCTTCACTTTGCCGTTGGCCTGCTTGACCGTGAGCCCGGACAGCTGGATAGGGCCGACCTGGGAAATGTTGATACGGCCTTCCGGGGAAATCTTCTGGGTAATGTTGGCTTCATTCAGGCCCCAGATGTCGATAATCACCTCATCGCCCGGGCCGAGCACATAATCCTCGGGGGTGGGCATGTTGAGATTGGGCTCAAACGAAAGGTTCTTGGCCGAAAACATCTTATGGCCGTAGATAATCTTTTCGCCTTCTTCGTCAATCAGGGGATTGACATCTTCCTCGGGAGTGTCCTCAATCTCTTCCCCGTCGGCTTCCGCTGTGATTTTCTTCACCTTACGGTTGAGTGAACCGTCGGAGACATTTGTAGCGGAAGATGATTCCTCCTCATTTTCCGCGACGTTCTTACGCTCCTTTGTCGTGGTGCCGAGCTTGTTGGACGGCAGGACATTGGTGTCGGCCATGTTGAGGTTGCCGCTCTTGTAGGCCTTGAGAAGACGCTGGAGCTGGGAAGTGGTCACACCTTTGGCCATCAGTTCGGTGCCTATCTGGCGCTCGGTCTTGCCTGCGGCAATTCCTTCGGTGATGTAGGTGATGATCTGCTCGTCAGACATCTGGGCAAAAGCTTGCTGAGCCCCCAGGGTGAGGAAGGCGATCAGCAGGAACAGTAGTTTTTTACGCATATCGTGTTGATTTATTATACAAAAAAAGCCTGCCACGGACTAAGGAATCTGGTGCAGGATAGTTTTCTTGATGTCCGCTTTGAGAAGGTGCTCCAGCGACGAGAGCCTGTGGAGGTCGGTCCCGCTGCAGTTGTACATACCCGCTTCAAGCAGATGCTCGGCCCTGACTTTGGCTTCAGGGCCATAGGCGCCCGTCAGCGAGGGGATGTTGAGCTGGAACTCAATATCCATACCCTTGAGTTGCTCATAACGCTTCTTGTCCATGTACATGTACCTCTCCGGGTGGGCAAGCACGGGGAAAAAGCCCTTTGACTTGATGGTGTTCAGGGTGTTGTCCATATCGAAGGGAGGACTGAAGTACGAGGTCTCGACCAGGAGGCGCTTGTCCGACAGGGGAAGCAGGTCTCCAGCCTCGAGGCGCTCGTCGAAAAGGCCGTCCAGCATATTTTCGGAAGCGAGGTGGAGGATCAGGGAGCCCTTATAGGCCATTGTCAGCTCAGTGAAGCGCTGCTTCAACGCGGCAGTACGGTTGGGAATGTCTTCCATGATGTGGGGAGTCAGCCAGACTTCCCTCACGCCTATCTCCTCATACATTGCCAGGGCGGCCAGTGAATCTTCCATCTCCTGAAAACCGTCGTCCACTCCGGGAAGGACGTGGCAGTGCCACTCGGTGCGGCCCCGGAAAATACCGGACGCGGAAACCTTCATGCTGCGATTGAATAAACCCATTTCCGTATATTTTTGTAATTGACAAATATACAGAAAAAAAAAAAGATTTCCTAACGGAAACCTTTTAATCTCTGACGGAGCGATCCGTCCATTGCCATCTTCATCATTTTCCTGGTCTGTTCGAACTGTTTTATCAGTTTGTTCACATCGGCCAGCGATGTGCCGGAGCCTTTGGCAATACGCTGCCGCCGGGAGCCGTTGAGGCACTCCGGATGCTCCTTTTCGTATGGCGTCATGGACTGGATAATGGCTTCGGTGGGCTTGAACGCATCGTCCGGGATATCCACATCTTTGAGGGCCTTGTCCATTCCCGGGAGCATACCCGCGAGATCCTTCACGTTACCCATCTTCTGGACCTGCTTCAGCTGCTCATAGAAATCATTAATAGTAAACTGGTTACGCGCTATCTTCTTATGCAGCTCTCTAGCCTGTTTCTCATCGAACTGCTCCTGGGCCTTTTCCACCAGGGACACGACGTCGCCCATGCCGAGTATACGGTCGGCCACACGGGCCGGATAGAAGATATCCAGAGCCTCCATCTTCTCGCCCGTGCTGACGAACTTGATGGGCTTGCCCGTCACGGCCTTGATGGAAAGTGCGGCGCCTCCACGGGTGTCGCCGTCCATCTTGGTCAGGACCACGCCGTCGTAGTCGATAGCTTCGTTGAACGCCTTGGCGCTCTCCACCGCATCCTGGCCGGTCATGGCATCCACCACGAAGAGGGTCTCGTCGGGATTCAGGGCGGAATGGAGCAGGGAGATTTCATCCATCAGCTCCTTGTCCACGACAAGGCGGCCTGCGGTATCCACGACCACCACGTTGCAGCCTTCAGTCCGGGCCCGGGCCACGGCGTCACGGGCCACCTTCACCGGATCCTTCTCCCCTTCTTCGCTGTACACAGGCACGCCTACCTGCTCGCCCAGGGTCTTGAGCTGCTCGATGGCGGCCGGGCGGAAAGTGTCGCATGCGGCAAGCAGCACCTTACGGCCTTTCTTGCTCTTGAGGTGCAGGGCCAGCTTTCCGGAAAAAGTGGTCTTGCCGGAGCCGTTGAGGCCGGCCACCAGCACCACTGCCGGACTGCCTTTGATATTGATTTCGGCATGCTCCGAGCCCATGAAATCGGCCAGTTCGTCATGGACGATCTTGACCATCATCTGCTGGGGCTTGACCGCCGTTAACACGTTGGAACCTATGGCTTTCTGCTTCACCCGGTCGCAGAATTCCTTCGCCACCTTGTAGCTCACGTCGGCATCCAGCAATGCCCTGCGGATTTCCTTGAGGGTTTCCGCTATATTAATCTCGCTTATCTTACCTTCGCCCTTCAGTATCTTGAAGGATCGTTCCAGTCTGTCGGAAAGATTTTCAAACATAAATCAAATTTTTAATCGCCAAATTTATGAAAAAAAACACTATTTACTGGCAACTCATGGGCAAAATAAGCGCATTTTTCTTGCGTAAGATTGCCTGTGCGCCCAACACTAAAACAATCAGCCCGGTCAGCGACCAGATCTCGGCAAGGATAAGCCAGTGGGTTATCGACAAAAAATGGGCGGAAAACCTCACGATGAAAGAAGTCGCGGACTCCCTTGGAATCTCCCGAGAAGAACTGGGCGTTTACTCATGGGCCTTATGGGGCATGAATTTCCTTCAGTGGAGGAAAAAGACCAGAATTGAAGAGGCCAAAAGACTCCTGCTTGAACACCGCGACACGCCGACCAGCCTCATAGGAGAGCAGGTCGGCATAAGCGACAAGAGCAATTTCAGGAAGCAGTTCAAGGAAACAGCAGGCTGCACTCCTGCGGAATGGAGGTTAAAAAACTAGCTCCATATCCTGTTTCATCAATGGATCCACGACAGACTCAGGGACGAAACGCCAGGCTCCGAGGACCGAACGGCAGCCTGTCAGGCCGGGGCCCACCGTGCCATGTTCCTGAATGAAATCATAAATGAGATTCCGTATTTCAGGGTAACGGGCGACGACCCTTGAAGAAAGCTCATCCTGCGGAATCCCAGCACCTTCAGTGAGCAGGGAGCCTCCCCCGTTGGCGCGGTATGAAGTCATGGCCACGGTGTACTCTCCCTCCATGTTGAAAGCCGAGCCGTCAGCAAGGGATTCTATGGACACGCGCGAGCCGGCGGGCCTGGTCACATCCACGGTGTAGTTGATGCCGGCCGCCGAATCGAAATTGTAGCTGCGGTGCACGAAGGACCACCTTTTGGCTCCCGTCCTGGGATCCGGAGCGTTGGCAATATTCAGCACATGTTCGCCCGGAGTGCATATCCAGTGGTCATAGGAATACTCCAGCAGATTCAGAATTTCGCGCCCTTTCAGTTTCAGCACAAACAGCTGGTTTTCATAGGGATAGATGGTGAACATATCGTTGAACACCAGCCTTCCGGCGGGTACGTACCCATTGAAGGTAAGGGGTGCCGCAATGGAGATATTGGCGCCGGAAGCTCCGAGCTGTACGGTATGCAGCAGGTCTATGTAGCCGCACATCCCGGTGTAGGCTTCGCGCATGCGCAGGGGCGCCTCAAGCTCGCCTACCGGGCGCAGCGTGAAAGCCTTTACCGCCTGGAACTCGGGGTCGAACTTGCCGGACATCTCCTTGTCCACTTTGAACTTGTCGAGGCGCACCACTTCGGCGTGGCGGGATTTCACTTTCCCGCACCGCCCGAAAGACAGCACGGCATGGCCGACATATCCGGCCCGGGCGCCGCCGTTCACAAGGCAGCAAGCGGGTTTTTCAATAGCGGCCGGACGATGGTCATGGGCGGTCACGAGCAGATCCACTCCTTTCAATTTGTTGAATATATCAAGTCCTTGGCTTTCAAGGGATTTACCGTCGCCATCTCCAGTGCCGGAATGGATAGCCACGACCACGGCGTCGGGGCGTAAACGCTTACGCAGAGCATCCACCCGCCGCTGCACAAGGGGCACCAGCGAGACATACGTCGCCCCCGACCAGAGCTCGGGAGACAGCCAGCCTGAAATGTTGGCATTGTTGAAACCGAGCACCAGCACCTTTCGGCCCCCTTTGCGCAGGAGGGCGTATTCAGGGTAGCAGGGAGTGCCGTCGTCCTTCATGGCGTTTCCCGCCAGCCAGGGTATGCCGTGGCCGCCTTCAAGTTCCCTGCGCACACGGTCATAGACGGGATGCCCGGTCTCGATGTCGTGGTTGCCTATGACGCAGACGTCGTAACCCATATATGCCGCCATACGGGGCCAGACATGAGGCTCTGAGGTGGCCACGTAGTTATAATAATAGGACGCATTGTCGCCCTGGAGCACGTCTCCTGCATCAATCAGCACGACGTTTTCCGGGCCGACTGCCGCGCGCAGGCTGTCAACGTAATACTTTACGGACATAAGGCTCGTCTTCACCTTGCTTCCCACATAGGGACGGTCGAAATAGGAGCCATGGACATCGCCTGTGGTGATTATGTGGAGCTCGCCGGGGCCGCCGGCAGAGAGAGATGCGGGCACCAGGAGCAGGGATGCCAGTAATATCTTTATGTTCATAATGAAAATGCGTCGTATGGTGAATAGTATCCCTTCCTCGGCTTTTTCGCCGTCGGATGCGGCCTGAGGGCATCCAGGTTCACACGTAATTCAACACCCTGCTGCCAGCCGCGGAAAACGGGCGTGTCGAGCACTGCGGACGGCTCTCCAAAGTGGAATGAGAGCACTACGGACAACTTCATCCAGGGCAGGGCCCGGAACGACGGCTCATACTTGACGCGGAAATAGTCCACCCAGCTGGGACGGTCGAAAAGGGTGTGGAAGCCCCTGTCGCCCACATATAGTTCGTCGTATGGCACGCCGTTGATGGAACCGGAATAGAAGGGCATCAGGTCGTCGCCGTAGTAGAAATAATTGTCGAGGGCGAAACCCCATTTGCCGAATATCTGCCTGGAATAGAGGCCCATGGGAAACACGGGCGGATTGCCGGTCTGACGGTCGCACTGATATGTGAAAATGCCTCCCAGATCCAGCCTCAGCTCGTCCAGGAAGGAGAAAGGCTCCCACTCGAGCCAGGGGTTAAGCATGTGGTTGTCAATCACATTGGGGCATATAGGCGAGCAGGCGTAGTGGTAGAACGATCCCGTCCAGCAGAAACTGAAATCTCCGGCGAAATTCCATGATCCGGCGCTCACGACCCGGAAGCGCTCCCGCCGGTAGGGATTATCCTTGTCGCCGAGCATTCCGGGCCAGTCGAGGCCAAGCTCCGCGAAGATATGCTTGTTCCTGTATTTGAAGAACATGCCTTCGAGGTTGTTGTTGTAGAAAATGTAGTCGTCGTCGAAATACGGACCCACCTCGTCGCCTTCGGGGAAGGTGTTGGGGAAGCATCCTGCAATGGCCTCGAAACGGCCGCCGTTACCGAGCAGTGCCTCCACGTTGTAGTAGAATATGATTTCCTGGAAAAGATCAAGGTTCTGCTTGCCCTCACCCATGTCCTTAAGCACGTCCACGCCCACCCTCAGCCGGTGGAACACGCTGCTGTTCTGCTTCATCAGAAGGCCGATTTCCGGCGTCAGGCGGGCGGCATGGAGGGTATATGAATCATCGTAGACATTATGCGAACGGTCATACTCGTAGTTCCGGAACAGGTAGTCGAAATTCACGTTCCAGTCCAGCTTCTGGGCCCCGGCAAGCAAGGAGCAGGAAAGCAGGAATAATGCGGCGGCTATTTTTTTCATATCACGACAAAAATAGTATTTTTGCAGAAGAAATGAAACTCTGGACCAAAGTAGTTTTCCCAAGGCTCGAAAAGCCTTTCCTCCTGGGCGACCGTATCATGCTGCTCGGGAGTTGCTTCGCAGATTCAATAGGCGCGAAAATGGAAGCCGCAGGATTCCGGGTGTGCGTGAATCCGTTCGGGACGCTGTATAATCCCGCATCGCTCTCCAGTGCCGTCGCCCGCCTGGACGCCGACACCCTTTTCGGGCCGGCCGACTGCGTGGAGATGGGCGCCGGGGCGGGCAGGATATGCTCCTTCGAGCACCACACTTCCTTTGCGAGGGAAAGCGGGGAAGCCTTCCTGGAGCACGCCAACGCCAGGCTTCAGGAGGCGCGCGCCTTCTGGAAGGATTGCAACCGGGTTATCCTGACATTGGGCACGTCTTTCATCTGGTGCCACGGCGGCAAGCCCGTATCCAACTGCCTGAAACGCCCTGCAGGCGAGTTCACGCGCAGTATGCTCACAGCGGAAGAATCCTCCTCCCTGCTGCAGTCCATCATTTCCGCCCACCCCGAAAAGAGTTTCATGCTCACCGTCTCGCCTATCCGGCACCTTGGCGACGGGGCCCATTCCAACGCCGTGAGCAAGGCCCGCCTGCTGCTTGCCGCCGACGCCTGCCGGGAAGCCGCCTACTTCCCCGCTTTCGAGATACTCAACGACGAGCTTCGCGACTACCGTTTCTATGCCGACGACCTTGTCCACCCCTCGCAGCAGGCCGTGGACTACATCTGGGAGCGCTTCCTCGAAGGCTGCACCGACCCGTCGGAGGCTGAGGCGATTTCCGAAAACGAAAAAGCGGCGCGCCGCAAAGCGCACCGCCGGATATTAGAGTAATAAGGATCTACTCTTCAGGCTTCATGGTCGTGTAGACGTTGGTCACGTCTTCGTCGTCCTCGAGGAGGCCGGTGAGCTTGTCGAGGGTGGCGCGCTGATCGGGGGTGACGTCCTTGAGGTCCACGTTGGGAATCTGCTCGAAGCCACCGGAAATCAGCTCATAACCGTTCTCTTCAATATACTTCTGTATAGAACCGTAGGAAGTCGGATCTCCGTAGAGCACGATCACCTTGGTCTCGTTGTCGTCCTTGTCCACTTCGACCTGCTCGAAGAGCTCCTCGACGCCGTAGTCGATAAGCTCGAGCTCGAGCTCCTCAAGGTCGACGCCGTCCTTCTCCTTGACACGGAAGGTGCACTTGCGGTCGAACATGAAGGACACGCTGCCGCTGGTGCCGAGGGAGCCGCCGCACTTGTTGAAATAGCTGCGGACGTTGGCGACGGTGCGGGTGTTGTTGTCAGTGGCGGCCTCCACGAGGTAGGCGATGCCGAAAGGCCCGAAGCCTTCGTAGATTATTTCCTTGAAATCTCCCTGCTTGCTTTCAGTGGCCTTCTTGATGGCGCGCTCGATGTTCTCCTTGGGCATCTGCTCGGAACGGGCCTCGGCCATGAGGGCGCGGAGACGGGGGTTGCCGGTCACGTCGGGACCGCCCTGCTTGACGGCGATGGTGATTTCCTTGCCCAGCTTGGTGAAGGTGCGGGCCATGTGTCCCCACCTCTTCAACTTCCTTTCCTTGCGGAATTCAAAAGCTCTTCCCATAATTACTTGACTTCTGCGCGAGTGATATATTTGTCGATGTCGTAGCCTTCGATGGACTGGGGATACTTGTCCTTGATGGTCTTGTAGGCGGCGATGGCCTTGTCTTTCTCGCCGAGCTGCTCGTATGAGAGGCCGGCTTTCAGGAGATACTGGGCGGCGAAGGTGTTGTCGGCCTTGGCGGCTGCCTTCATATAAGCGGCAGCTGCCTCGGAATACTGCTCGAGTCCGACGTAGGCATCGCCCTGGCAGGCGATTGCACGGGCTGCGAGGATGGGCTCCTTGCCTTTGTATTTCTTAAGATAACCGAGGGCCTTCTCATAGTCGCCGGTCTGCAGGGCGCAGACGCCGGCTTCCATGTACACGGCGGCGCCGGCCTTGGAGCCGTACTGGTCGATGACGTCGGCGAGGCCGAGGACATTGCCGTCGCCGTTGAGGGCGAGCTCATACTCGCCGGCTGCGAAGCTCTGCTCAGCGGGGAACGCCTGCCCGGCAGCCTCTGCGCACTTGGGCTGGTATATCAACTTCACGTAGGCAAAAACGGCCAGAGCCACGACTGCGATGATGCAGACGACGGTCCAGATGGTCTTCTTGTTTTCGTTGTAGAACTGGTCGGTCTTGGAGACAGTCTCCTGAAGGTTCTCCTGACGGAGGGCTTCCTTGTCGTTTACTTTAGTGTTTGCCATTATACTATAATTTTTGTTTTTCCTGATAAATTAGCCCACAAAGGTAGTAAATTCAATTAAAAAAACCTAATTTTGCAGTATGCCCGTATTGAAGAAACTAGTCGTTCAGGATTTCCGCAATATAAGCTTGCAGGAACTTGCTTTTTCCCCCAACATCAACTGTATCTGGGGAGGCAACGGCGAGGGCAAGACCAACCTTCTGGATGCCGTCCACTATCTGGCCATGACCAAGAGCGGCACGCAGCCCGCCGAAAAGTACAATTTCCGCCACGGCTGCAAGTCCTTTGCGATCAGCGGGCTCTACGGCATGGAAGAAGGCCCGGACTGCAGGTTTTCCATACAGGTCACGGACGGCGCTGAAAAGAAAATACGCCGCGACGACAAGCCGGTGCCCCGCATTTCCGAGCACATCGGCACCCTTCCGGTCGTGATGGTGTCGCCCTCCGACATCGAGCTCGTCAGCGAGTCCGGAGACGAGCGCCGCCGCTTCTTCAATGCATTCATCTCCCAGCTTGACAGGCAGTATCTCGCTGACGTGCAGCAGTATAACCGATTGCTTACGCAGCGCAACCGCCTCCTGAAAGACGAAGCCCCGGACCTGGAACTGCTCGAAACATTCGACCACGGCATGGCGGCCCCCGCCAAGGCGGTCCACGACAGCCGCGCCCGCTTCGCCGAAGAGATGCTCCCGGTGGTGAGCCGTTACTATGAAGCCATTTCTGGCGGGAAGGAGACCGTGGGGATAGACTACCGCAGCGACTTGTCCGGTTCCGGTTTCGAAGAGCTGATGGCCCGGCACCGCACCCGTGACCTCGCCCTCCGCTACACCGTCTCCGGCATCCAGCGGGACGATTTCCTCTTCACTATGGAGGGCTTCCCCATCAGGCGCTGCGGCTCCCAGGGGCAGCAGAAATCTTTCCTCGTGGCCCTGAAGTTCGCGCAGTACGAAATTATGAAAAAAGCCTGCGGCACTCCCCCGGTGCTTCTCCTGGACGACCTGTTCGACAAACTCGACCTGGACCGCGTCGGCAACCTTCTCCAGATGGTGGCTGGCAATGATTTCGGCCAGATTTTCATATCCGACACCAACAAGACCCGCACCGAGGCGCTGGTCGACAAGATAACCTCCGACAGGGCCTATTTCAAGGCGTCCGCCGGCACATTCACGAAGATAGATGGCGACTTATAGGATAGCGAGGAAGACGGCACAGCCCCTGTCGGCGGCAATCCGGGAGTTCATCCATGAAGCGAGAATGACCACCGGACTCAACACCCATCTGGTGTTCAAGGCCTGGGACGAGGTGTCCGGAGCCGGCGCATACACCCTGAAACGCTATCTGCGCAGCGGCACCCTCTACATCACCACCAAGTCGTCGGTGGTCAGGTCGAGGCTGGAAGCGCAAAAGCCCGCGCTGCTTGAGATGCTCAACGACAGGCTGGCCATGGATGACCTTTTCGAGCCAGAAGACCGCAACGTTTCCTGGGTCAAAGACATAGTATTGCGATGAATATACTTATCGACAAAGCGATACCCTTCATCGAGGGTGTGTTCGAGCCCTACGGCGACATCCGATACAAAGACGGCACGGCCATCTGCGCAGAAGACGTCAAGGACGCCGACGCCCTCGTGATTCGCACCCGCACCCGCTGCGGCTCTTCCCTGCTGGACGGCAGCGCCGTGAAACTTATATCCACCGCCACCATAGGCGTGGACCACATCGACCTGGACTACTGCAAGCAGCACGGCATCTATGTCCACAACGCCGCGGGATGCAACGCCGGAGGCGTGATGAACTACGTGCTCTCCTCCCTCTACGGCATAGCCTCCCGCAAACGGATACGCCTGACCGGATGCACGGTCGGCATCATCGGTGTGGGCAACGTGGGCAGCCGCGTGGCTTCCACGCTCCGCATTCTCGGTTTCAAGACACTCCTTTGCGACCCGCCCCGCGCGGAAGCCGAGGGCCCGGCCCAGTTCTGCGACCTGGACTTCCTGCTGCGCAATTCCGACGTCGTGACCATGCACGTGCCCCTGAACAATACCACCCGTGGCATGGCGGACGCCGCATTCTTCTCCAAAATGAAGCTCGGGGCCATATTCATCAACGCAGCCAGGGGCGAGATAGTGGTGGAAGCCGACCTGAAGGAGGCGATACCCAAGCTCGGTTCCGTTATAATCGACACATGGTGCCGGGAGCCCAACGTGGACCGCGAGCTCCTGGAAATGGTGGATATCGCCACGCCCCACATCGCAGGCTACTCCTACCAGGGCAAGCTGCTCGGCACTGCGATGGCCGTCCGGGCAGTGGCGCGCTACTTCAGCATCAAGGAGCTCTATGATTTCTTCCCTAATCCGGAAGGCGAGCTCAAGGATGCGGTGAAGCTGGACCTGCGGGGCCTTTCCGAAGGACAGATAGCATCTGCGCTGCAATACAACTACCCCGTGTTCACCGATGACTTCATGTTCCGCCTGGATCCGGGAGCCTTCGAAAGCTTGAGGGAGAACTATCGCTACAGAAGAGAATTTTTTATAGACTGACCAATATGGATAACGCCAAGATCAACGCCGAACTCGAGCGCATCAAAAAGGGATTTCCCTGGCTCGACATCGCCGCCCCCGCCACTCCGGGCCGCGGCATTGAAGTACTCACCGAAGAAGAGGCAGCCCGCGCGGAGGCCTATTTCGACAACTCCGAAGTGGACGGACGCTGCAAATTCGTGCCCGCATCAGGCGCCGCCTCACGCATGTTCAAGGACGTGTTCGCCGGAGCCGAATCCGAGAACGACGCCGTGCGCAAGCTGGCGGCGGAGCTGGAAAACTTCGCCTTCTATGATCCCGAGGTTTTCGGCAAGGCCCCTTACGACCCGAAGGAAACAGCCCGCAAGCTCCTTTTCGAGGACGGCCTGGGCTACGGCAAGAAGCCCAAGGGCGTGCTGAAATTCCACCGCTATCCCGAAGAAGTCCGCACGGCCATTGCCGAGCATTTCGTTGAAGGACAGGCATATATGCGGAATGCCGACGGCACCGTGAAGCTCATAGTCACCATTTCTCCCGAACACAGGGAGCTCTTCGAAGCCGCAGTGGCCGAAATAAAAGACAAGTTCGAAGCCCGCTACGGAGTACGCTACGACGTCAGCTTCACCTATCAGGACAAGGCCACCGACACCGTGGCCGCCACCCCGGAGGGCAAGCCTTTCCTCAAGGCCGACGGCACTCCCCTTTTCCGTCCCGCCGGCCATGGAGCGCTGATATACAATCTCAACGAGGTCGATGAGGAACTGGTGTCCATCAAGAATATCGACAACGTGTGCGTGGAGCGCATGCAGCCGGTCACCTATAAATGGAAGAAAGTGCTGATGGGCAGGGCCCTGGAGCTCCGTGACAAGATTTTCGACTACCTCTACACCTTCGACCAGCTCACCGAGGTCCGCAAGAACCTGGCCGATTTCCTATATATCCCGGCCAACAACATGAACCAGGACGATCCGTATGCGACCCCCGAATGCCAGGAGCTCTGCAACGAAATCGAGGATTTCCTGCGCTCTGAACTCTGCATCGAGATGCCCCCGGCAAAGGACTGCCGCGACAGGGCCGAGCAGTTGCGGGCCAAGCTCAACCGCCCCATACGCGTGTGCGGCATGGTGAAGAACGAGGGAGAGCCGGGCGGCGGTCCCTTCATCGTGCGCGCCGCGGACGGCAGCACTTCCCTGCAGATACTCGAGGGCGCCCAGATCAACCCCGACAGCCCCGAAGCCATGGCGGCGCTCAAGGGCGCAACCCACTTCAACCCGGTAGACCTCGTCTGCTGCCTTCGCGACTACAAGGGTGAAAAATTCAACCTGCCCGATTACGTCGATCCCGAGACCGGTTTCGTGAGCAGCAAAAGCTACGAAGGCCGCCAGCTCCTCGCCCTTGAACTTCCGGGGCTCTGGAACGGCGCCATGTCAGACTGGAATACGCTCTTCGTGGAAGTGCCCATTGAGACCTTCAACCCGGTCAAGACCGTGCTTGACCTGCTGAGGCCGGCGCACAGGTAGTCTCTCAGAGTTTGGCGACCACCGTTTCGCATGCGCGGACGGTGTCGCCGACTTTCACGCACACCTCTGCGTCAAGCGGGAGGTAGATGTCTATACGTGAACCGAATTTAATGATGCCGCACTGCTCCCCGGCCTTGACTTCCATGCCCTCTTTGGCATAGCAGACAATGCGACGGGCAAAGCCTCCGGCCAGCTGCTTGAAGAATACTTCCTTCCCTTCCGGGGTGCGGATGCATGTGCATGTGTGCTCGTTTTCCTCGGACGCCTTGGGCTTGAATGCCAGGAAATGCTCCCCCGGATAATATTCGGTGTAATCCACGGTGCCGGTGACGGGCCAGAAATTGGCGTGGACATCCCAGAAATCCATATAGATGGAAATCATGGTGCAGTCGCGTTTCAGGAACAGCTTCTCGTAGGCGGTCTCGATGGTGACAATCTTTCCGTCGGCAACAGCGCTTACCAGGGTGTCGGAACCGGCGGACGTGCGGGTGGGCACCATGTGGAAGCATGTCTGCCACACGCAAACCCACAGGATTCCCAGCGTAAGGGGCCAGGCGATCCACCAGATACGCACAAAATAGTGAAGCGCAAAAATAAGGACTGCGCTTATCGCATACACCAGAAGCACGGTGCCGTAGGTATTCTTGTCAAGTCTCATAATAGTCCGGAAAGAGTCAGGTAAGCGAATGCGACGGGAATTGCGAACAGCGAACTGTCGAAGCGGTCCAGCATGCCGCCGTGGCCGGGAATGCAGTTGCCTGAATCCTTGAATCCGTAGCGGCGCTTCCACAGCGACTCGAACAGGTCGCCGCAGACTCCGGCTACGGGGATAATGACACCAAGGACAAGGCAGTGGACAAGCGGATACTCAAGCCAGCCCACAAGATGCAGGACCCAGGCGCCGGCAACTCCCAGCACTATTCCGCCCCAGAAACCCCACCACGATTTCTTCGGGGAGATGGAAGGGGCCAGTTTGCGGGAAGTCGGCTTCTGGCCGAACAGGGTGCCGATACTGTATGAGCCCACGTCTGCGCACCAGATAATAATGAAGAAGTTCAGCAGTACGTATCCCCTGAAATCTCCGCCCGCGGACACGATAAAAGGAGTAAGGCACAGGGGGAATGCGATATACACAATCGAAAGGATGGCATATGAAAGGTCTTCGACTCCTTCATGGGAGGATGCGAATAATTCCGACACAGGAATCAGGAGCACCAGCGGAAGGGCCACGAAGAGCCATTTGATTCCGAGGCCATAAAAGCAGACGCCCACGGAGATGATATATGCCACTGCTCCTGCCAACATGGCCAGGCGCTGCTGAAGCAGCCTCCTGTGGCCCATCGTGATGTGGAGAAACTCCTTCATCGCCATATAAAGCACCACAAGGAACAAGACGCCGAAGGCCGCAGGATGAAAAAGCATGCCTGCGACCATCACTACCAGGAACACAATACTGGACAGGGTCCTTACAAGAAAATTATTCATCGTCTTCCTTTATTTCGGGACTGTCCGCCTTTGTGCCTTTCAGCCTTTCTTCCCCATGCTTGCCGGCCTTGGGACCGAATATGGCTTCGATGTCGTCGGACATAATAACTTCCTTCTCTATCAAGAGACCGGCCAGTTTCTCAAGACCGGCCCAATTGTCCTTGAGTATCTTCCTGGTGCGTTCGGTGATCTCTTCCACCATCCTGCGCACCTCTTCGTCTATGAGTTCCGCCGTCTTCTCGCTGTAAGGCTTGGTCAGTTCATAACCGGAACCGCCGGTGGAATCATAGAACGATATGTTGCCCACCTTGGGACTCATGCCGAAGTATGCCACCATGGAGTAGGCCATCTTGGTCATGCGTTCGAAGTCATTGAGGGCACCGGTGCAGGGCACACCGTTGTTGACCATCTCTTCGGCAATGCGTCCGCCCATAAGGCAGCACATCTCATCCATCAGGTCCGACTTGGACATCATCACCTTCTCGTCCGGCAGGCTCCAGGTGAGGCCGAGGGCCTGGCCGCGCGGAATGATGGACACCTTGAGCACCGGATCGCAGCCCGGCAGGAGCCAGCCGGCCACGGCATGGCCCGCTTCGTGGTAGGCCGTGAGGCGTTTTTCCTCAGGGGACATTATGGTCTTCTTGCGTTCGATGCCTCCGACCACGCGGTCGACTGCGTCCATAAAGTCCTGGTTGTCAATATCCTGCTTGCCTTTACGGGCAGCCGTGAGGGCTGCTTCGTTGCAGACGTTGGCTATGTCGGCGCCGGAGAAGCCCGGGGTGTGCTTGGCAATGCCTTCAAGGTCGAAGCCGGGAGAAAGGTGCAGGCCCTTGAGGTGGACCTGGAAAATCTCCTTGCGTTCGTTGAGGTCCGGGAGGGTCACGTTGATCTGGCGGTCGAATCGGCCGGCACGCATCAGGGCCTTGTCGAGAATGTCGGCGCGGTTGGTGGCAGCGAGCACGATGACGCCGCTGTTGGTGCCGAAGCCGTCCATTTCGGTGAGGAGCTGATTGAGCGTATTCTCCCTTTCGTCGTTGCTGGAGAAGCCCACATTCTTGCCCCTGGCGCGGCCCACCGCATCGATTTCGTCGATGAACACTATGCAGGGAGCCTTGTCTTTGGCCTGTGCGAACAGGTCACGGACGCGGGATGCGCCCACGCCCACGAACATCTCCACGAAGTCGGAGCCGCTGATGCTGAAGAAAGGCACGTTGGCTTCGCCTGCCACAGCTTTGGCGAGGAGGGTCTTGCCGGTGCCGGGAGGGCCCACCAGAAGGGCGCCCTTGGGAATCTTGCCACCCAGGGCGGTGTATTTCTTGGGATTCTTGAGGAAATCCACGATTTCCATCACCTCTTCCTTTGCCCCGTAAAGGCCGGCCACGTCCTTGAAGGTCACGTTGACTTTCTCCTTGTCGGCGAGTTTGCCGCTGGCCTTGCCCACATTGAAGGGATTCATGCCGCCGGGGCCGCCCGGGCCTCCGCCCATATTGCGGGTCATGCCACGCATCAGGAGCACCCAGAACAGGATGAGGAGCACCATGGGCACTATCCACTCCAGGATACCGCTCCATATCTTGGCGTCGTTCTCAATGACCAGTTTCACCTGCCTGTCGGCGGGCAGTTCTGAATTGAGCGCGGAAAACTGCAGCTCGGGATCGAACTTGGTCGAAGTGAGGAAGAAGAAATGCGGGGAGCTCTTCGGGGGCACGCCGCCCGGATAGAGCGAAGAATACTTGCTCACGGATTCGGAGCGGAGCGAAACCGTGCCCCGGTAATCGTTGCGAACGTATTTAATTTCCTTGACGTCGCCGTCCTGTATCATTTTTTCAACCTGCGCCCATTCGATTTTTTCTGCCTGGACACCACGGTTGCTGAACAGCATCCAACCGATACCGATCACCAGAATGAGGTAAAAAACCCAGCTGAGGTTAATCCTGACCACACGGACCTTGGGACGTTTATTATTATCGTCTTGCTTTTGAGCCATTTTAATGATATTTTTGCGGAGCAAATATACAACAAAAATGACACCAAGACAAAGCCCCGGCAATATAATATGGCTGGAAACGGCAGAATCCACGAATAAAACTCTCAGGGAGGGCCTGGAGCACTACGACAATTTGTCAGTGGTGGCCGCCCGCGAGCAGACCGCGGGCCGGGGACAGGGCGCCCACACATGGCATTCAGCCAAGGGGATGAACCTCACATTCAGCATGTTGTTCAAACCCACGGAACTGCTCGCAGAAGACATGATCCTGATCACCTGCGCCACCACGCTCGGCATCAGGGACTATCTTCTGGAAAAAGGCATCGAGGCCCGGATCAAGTGGCCGAACGACATCTGGGTAGGCGAGCGGAAGATATGCGGAACACTTATAGAAAACATCCTGGACGGCCTTCGCATACGCCTGAGTATCATAGGGATAGGTTTCAATCTCAACGAGACCGACTGGCCCGCCGACCTGCCAAATCCGGTGAGCCTGAGCAACCTGACCGGGGAGCGCTATGAGCCCGAGGCCGAACTGGAGCTGCTCGTAGAAAAAATCCGCCGCCGTTTTGCCATGACGGACAATAACGACGGCAGATCAGTACTGCAAGAAGAATTTGGAAAGAATCACTTCAGGCTGCCCTGAGAGACTGCATCGCAGCCACGGCATCCGGTGAGTTGAACACCGAACTTCCGGCCACGAGTACGTCCGCTCCGGCTTCCCTCAGCGCCGCGGCATTGCCGGTTCCGACTCCGCCGTCGACTTCAATGAGCGCATCCGCGCCACGGGCGACTACTTCCCCCTTGAGTTCTGAAATACGATCCAGTGACTCATATATGAATTTTTGCCCGCCGAATCCGGCGAACACGCTCATTATCAAAAAGAAATCTGCCTTTCCTATGTAGGGGAAAAGGCTCCGCACCGGAATGTCCGGATTGATTGCTACCCCAGCCTTCATGCCAAGGTCGTGGATGGCCATGATGTGGGATGCGGTGCGCCTGCCGGCAGCCTCCAGGTGGAAACTGACAAATTCCACCCCGTCCGCAGCCAGCCTTTCGAACCAGTGTTCGGGGTGCACCACCATCAGATGGGCATCCATGGGTTTGGCGGCCACCTTCGCCACTGCGTCTATGACGCTGAATCCGAACGAAATGTTGGGCACGAAAGAGCCGTCCATCACGTCCAGGTGGATCCAGTCGGCGCCGCGGTTGAGCTTCTCCACTTCAGAATCGAGGTGGAGAAAATCGGCGGCAAGCAATGAAGGCGATACAAGCATAGTTATTCAAAATTACGGACCAGCTCATCGAGCAGCAGGACAAACTTGTCCATCGAAGCAAGCTCAAGGCGCTCGCCGGGGGCATGGACGCCCCTGAGCGTGGGCCCGAATGAAATCATGTCAAGTCCGGGGAACTTCTCCAGGAACAGGCCGCACTCCAGGCCGGCATGGATAGCCTTCACCTCAGGCTCGGTGTTGAAGAGCCTTCGGTAGGCCTCGACCGTGCGGGCGAGGATGTGGGAGTTCACGTCGGGGTTCCAGCCAGGGTATTCATACATGTGACGCACCTGCGCTCCAGCGCTCTCGAAGTTGGCGCGCACCTTGGCCGCTATGGCCCGGCGCTCGCTCCTGGCCGAGCTGCGCTGGCTGGTCACTATCTCCACTATGCCGCGGTCCTTGTGGGTCTTGACGCTGGCAAGGTTGGTGGAGGTCTGCACCAGGCCCGGAATGTCCTGGCTCATGGCCTGCACTCCGTGCGGGCAGGTGAAGAGGGCCGTGATGATGCGGCGGCTCACTCGGGCGCTCACGGGGAGCAGCTCCGGCCCGGCCACGTTGCAGGCCTCAAACTGCAGGGCCGGATCAGTGGCATGGAATTCTTCCTTCACGTCGGCTGCGAATTCCCCGAACGCGGCCTTGAAAGCCTTGGCGTCAGGGACGGCCACCAGCGCCTCGCACTCCCGCGCGATGGCGTTGGGCTTGCCGCCGCCGTCGATGCTGACAAGGCGCAGGCCTGAATCCAGGCGGGAATACAGGAAGCGGGCCATCAGCTGGACCGTGTTCGCGCGCTCCTTGTTGATGTCGTCGCCGCTGTGGCCGCCTATGCCGCCGGAAATGGTGCAGCGCACGAACTTGCAGCCTTTGTCGGCCGCTTCCCTGCGCACGCGGAAACGTATATTGGTGTTGAGTCCGCCGGCGCAGCCTATGAAGAGCTGGCCTTCGTCTTCGGAATCCAGGTTGATCAGGGTCTTGCCCTCGAAGAAACCCGGCTGAAGGGCTTCGGCGCCGTCCATGCCCGTCTCTTCGGAAATTGTGAAGAGGCACTCGATGCGGCAGGTGGGAGCGGAATCCTCAAGCAGCGCCAGGCAGGCGGCGATACCTATGCCGTCGTCAGCTCCGAGGGTGGTGTCCTTTGCAATCATCCAGCCGTCCTCGATCACGTAGGGAATGGGATCCTTGCGGAAATCGTGCTTCACGCCGGCGTTTTTCTCGCACACCATGTCCTGGTGGGCCTGAAGCACTATCGTGGGGACGGATTCCTTGCCCGGCGCGGCCTCGCGTATGATGAGCACGTTGCCGGTCTCATCGCGCCTGCACTGCAGCGCATGGTCCGCCGCCCACTTGCAGAGCCAGTCGGTTATCGGGCCTTCGTGGCCGGACTCACGGGGGATGCGTGTTATTTCCTTGAAGATATCAAGAACTCTTTCGGGACTCATGTTTATGGTTTTAGCGTTATTCTTCCGACGGGGCCAGTTTGGTCTCCAGGTCGGTGACATATTTTTTGAACATGCGGTCCGTGGCCATGAGGTCGGACACGATGTTGCATGAATGCAGTACGGTGGCGTGGTCCTTGCCGCCCGTCTCGGCGCCTATGGTCGAGAGGGAGCAGTTGCTTATGAGGTTGCGGCAGAGGTACATGGAAATCTGGCGGGCCTGCACTATCTGGCGCTTGCGGGACTTGGACACGAGGTCTTCGGTGCTGATGTTGAAATAGTCGCAGACCGCGGCCTGTACCCTGCTGATGCTTATTTCCCTGACTGGGGCGCTGACGATCTTTTCGGTGACCTTGGCGGCAAGCTCCACAGAATTCTCGGCGTGCATGGCTGTGGCATAGGCCATCACGGACAGGAAGGCGCCTTCCAGCTCGCGGAAGTTGGTCTTGATGCGGGACGCAAGGTACTCCAGCACATCCTGCCCTATCTTCACGCCTTCGCGGCGGCAGAGGGACTTGAGCATCTGGAGGCGGGTGCCGTAGTCGGGATGAAGCAGCTCTACCGACACTCCCCACTTGAAACGGGAGAGAAGGCGGTCCTCGAAGTTCTGCAGCTCCACGGGCGGGCGGTCAGAGGTGAAAATCAGCTGCTTGCCGGTCTGGTGGAGGTGGTTGAAGATGTTGAAGAACGCGGACTGGGTGCCCGGGCCCTGGAGGTCCTGGATATCGTCCACGATAAGCACGTCTATCTTCTTGTAGTAGCCGAGGAAATCGGTCAGTTTGTTGCGGACGTTGACCGCGTCCATATACTGGGTCTTGAACTCATGGCCGTTGACATAGAGGACTATGAGCTCGGGGAACTTTTCATGGATGGCGATGCCTATGGCCTGGGCGAGGTGGGTCTTGCCGAGACCGGGGCCGCCGAAGATGAGCAAGGGATTGAAGGAATTCTTGCCGGGAGCCGAAGAGATGGCGGAGCCGGCGGCGTAGCCCATCTTATTGCACTCGCCCACTATGAAATTGGCAAAGCAATATACCGGATTGAGATTGGGATTGATCTGTATCTTGCGCAGGCCCGGATACACGAAGGGGCTCGGGTTGCCGGAAGGCTGGATGTTCACGCTGATCTCACGGTTGACGGGAGCCATGCCGGCTGCGGCGGGAACTTCCATGGCGGGCTGGCTGCTGACGGCCTTGACAAGATAGACCAGCTTGGCATCGGCGCCGATGACCCGCTTCAGGGTCTTTTTGATAACGTCGAGATAGGTGGCTTCCAGATACTCGCGGAAAAAGTCGGAAGGGACCTCGACCGTGAGGGTGGAATCCACCATGGAGACAGGACGCACAGGCTTGAACCAGGTCGTGAATTTTTGGGGCTCCACGATCTGCTCCACTATCCTCAGGAAATGGCTCCAGATGCTGATATGTCTGTCGTTCTCGTTCATTAGAAAAAGATACAGCCTTGGGGGAGGCTGTTCTTGAGTGCAAAATTGGTGAAAAAAAGTTTAAAAAAAAATTTCTTTAGTATTGTTTATTAATTTTTTTCGTGCTAAATATATAGGGGAACTCCCGCAAACCAGCCTTTTATAAAGGGCTGTATATCAAGCAGTTGAAAAACTGTAAAAAATCTAATTATATATAATACACCGCATTCCCAATTTGGAAATATTCCAAAAAAGCCATTTAAAGATTAATTTGCATTGTGCGCCTATCGGCGTCATATAAATGCAAAATAACAGTGGAAATTATTTGGCTCTTGAGGTAGTATCTCCGTCGATTTTCACCAAAAAAGAATCGGGGTATTTTTCTTTAATTTTTGTATGGTTCTCCCTTGCCTTCTCCAGGGAAGGATCGACACCGATAATATACTTAAATACTTTGCCGTTATCGATTATGACAGGAGTATAACCGAGGAACGCCTTATCCTTGGGATCAAGCTTACTTGCTCCCGCGAAAATCTGCACGCCGTAACGTATGCCGGTATCGGCAGGTTTCTTCTCCTTGTCCGCCGGCTTCTCCTGCACCTGCTTGTCCGCCGGCTTCTCCTTTGCCTGCTTCTCCGCCGGTTTCTCCGCCGGAGCGTCCACTTCGACATCGAGTGCCACGCTGCCGTCGTAGGCGGCTTTATATTTCTTGAACGCCTTGCAGAGGCGCGTGGCTATCTTGTCCCTCTCGGCATCCTTTTTCAGGGCGTCGAGGTCGGTGGAATTGGAAATGAAACCAAGTTCCACGAGCACCGCGGGCATCGAGGTCTTCCACAGCACCAGGAACGGATCCTGCCAGACGCCCCTGTTGGCGCTGATAGGACCGCCCTTGAGGTTTTCGGCAATCATCTGGGCGAAATCCAGGCTCTGCTCCAGATTGGAATTCTGCATCAACTGCATGAAAATGAACGACTCCGGATCCGAGGGGTCGAAGCCCTGATAGGTAGTGGTGTAGTCGTCTTCGAGCAGGATCACGGAGTTCTCCCGCTTGCACACGTCCATATTATATGCAAACAGGTCCCTGTCTTTCTTGGAGGACTGGCCGAGCACGTGGACCGAATAGCCGTTGGGGCTGCTCTTGGCAGTGGAATTGATATGGATTGAAATAAACAGGCCGGCATTCACCCGGTTGGCGATTGCGGCACGGTCATTGAGGGCAACAGTCTTGTCCTTGTCGCGAGTGAGGATCACTTTCACCCCCGGACAATCCGCCTTGATCTTGTCGGAAAGCTTCTTGGCTATATCCAGGGTAAGGTTTTTCTCATATGTCTTGCCGTCTCGGCTGACGGCTCCGGGGTCGGTGCCGCCGTGGCCGGGATCAATGACCACAGTGGACAGGCTCAAGTTCTGAGCGCCGGCTGAAAAGCACGCAATGAATGCGGCCAGGAACAAATTAATTGTGCGTTTCAAAATTAAATACTAATTTTGTGGATTCGCAAAATTAACAAATATTTTAATTTATTGTCCATTCTTAAGCGAATAGTTTGCGCGGTCCTGCTGGCCGCCCTGTCGTCAAGCGCCGTTTTTGCCCAGACCGTGGGCAGAAGGGGGCCCCGTCAGGTGTTCAGCAATGCCGTGCCCAAGACGGTGCGCCAGGTGGTCCTGGACTCGGCGGAAATAGCCCGCCGGGATTCCATCCACGTGGCCGATTCCCTCCACAGGATCGACTCCGCCGCCCTGCGCGAAAAGAGTTCACTCGAGATGCCCGCCTTCTCCGAGGCCAAAGACTCCATCGTGGAAGTCTTCACCGACGGCCAGCGGATGATCTATTACTACGGCGACGTCTCCGTAGAATACATGGACATGAAGCTCACCGCCGCCTACATGCAGTACAACATGAAGACGGGCACCGTCTATGCAAAGGGCGTGTATGATTCCCTGAAGGGCGAATGGGTGGGCAGGCCCGTGATGACCCAGGGCGGCAAAACCTACAACATGGAGGAGGTCAAATACAACTTCAACACCAAGAAATCCTCGATCAAGAACATAATTACCAACGAAGAAAGCGCCATACTCCACGGCGGCAAGGTGAAGATGATGCCCGACCGCAGCATCAACATGACCGACGGCAAATACACCGTCTGCGAGCTGGACCATCCCCACTACTACCTGGCACTCACGTCCGCCAAGGTGATGACCGAGCCCAGCCAGAAGACAGTCTTCGGCCCGGCCTACCTCGTGGTCGAAGACGTGAAACTGCCCTTCGTCGGACTCCCCTTCGGGTTCATTCCCAAGCGCCCCGAGCGCGCCACCGGCCTGCTGATGCCGAATTTCGGCGAGGAAAACGCCCGAGGCTTCTACATGAAAGACGCCGGCATGTACTTCGTGTTCGGCGACTACCTCGACCTGTCCATGACCGGCGACTACTACACCCTCGGCTCCTGGGCGGTCAACATCAACTCCCGCTACATGGTGAAATACAAGTTCAACGGCAGCTTCGGATTCACCTACTCCCACGACCAGACCGGCGAGCCCGACACTCCGGACTTCCAGGAATACAGCAACTTCGCCGTACGATGGTCGCACACCCAGGACTCCAAGGCCCACCCCGGCACATCCTTCAGCGCCTCGGTGAACTTCTCGTCCCCCTCCAACAGCCGCTTCAACTCAAGGTCCGTCAACGAAGCCCTGCAGAACCAGATATCGTCCTCCATCTCCTACTCCAAGAACTGGAACGGAAAGTTCAACCTGAGCGTGAACGCCCTGCATTCCCAGAGCTCCCGCGACTCGTCCTACTCCTTCACGCTCCCGAACGTGACCTTCTCCGTGAGCACCTTCTACCCCTTCAAGCGCAAGGTGCGCGTGGGCAAGGAACGCTTCTACGAGAAGATATCCTTCGGCTACAACACCACGCTCCAGAACAAGATCAACTTCAAGGCGTCCGAGTTCGGCCAGGACGGCTTCCTGGACAAGTTCCAGAACGGCATGTCCCACAGCTTCAGCATCGGCCTGCCCAACTTCCAGCTGTTCAAGTACATCAATATCAACCCGTCTGTCAGCTACGGCATGAACTGGATGTTCCGCAAACGCGAATACGCCTACAATCCCGACACCGACAAGGTGGAGGAGCTACCCAGCACGCAGTTCAACACATTCGGTGTCACGCAGAACTATTCCGGCTCCGTGGCGATGACCACCCGTATCTACGGTCTGTTCAACTTCGGCTCCTGGCATAAGATCCAGGCCATACGCCATGTGATATCCCCTTCCGTGTCGATGAGCTTCAGTCCGGAGCTTGGCAAGGAAGGCATGAACGGCTACCGCACCCTCCGCTACACCGATGTCCACGGCCAGGCCAAAACCTACGACTACAACATCTATCAGGGCCAGGTGTACGGCCCGCCCGGCAAAGGCCGCTCCGCCACCGCCAGCATCTCCATAGGCAACAACCTCGAAGCCAAGGTGCGCGATTTCGCCGACACCACCGGCAAGGCCAGCAAGAAGGTGAAGCTGATAGACCAGCTGAACATCAGCACGGGCTACAACTTCCTGGCGGACAGCCTGAACATGAGCAACGTCAACCTGTCCATGTCCACGTCCCTCTTCGACAAGGTGTCCATCAGCGCCAGCGCCGGCTTCGACCCCTATGCCATAGGCCCGTCCAACCGCAAGATCAACAAATTCGCCATCACCCAGGGCCAGGGACTGCTGCGCCTCAACAACGTGTCGGCGTCGGCATCCTACTCCATATCCGGCGACGGCACGATCAAGGGCAACGACGGCGTCAAGGATCCAAGCAACCGTGTGGGACAGGGCGGCTCCAGCGTCAACGGCGCCGCCAGTTACTACCAGCGTTATTTCTACCACCCTGTCACCGGCGAATTCATCCCGGGCGGCTGGCTGTACTACACCAATCCCAACGTCCCCTGGTCCGTCAGCTTCAGCTATTCGTTCAGCCTCAACAAGACCTACAAATTTGAGGAAGATGTGCTTCAGGCGAAAAGCAACATCACCCAGACCCTCCAGGCCAGCGGCAACCTGAGACTGACGCCACGCCTGAACATGAACGTGAGCTCCGGCTTCGACCTGCAGGCGATGAAGATCACCACGACCCAGTTCAGTTTCACATACGACCTGCACTGCTTCAACATATCCGTGTCATGGGTGCCCACCGGAAGCTGGGCATCCTACCAGTTCAGGATAGCGGCGAACGCTTCCGCACTTGCGGACATACTCCAGATCAAGAAGAGCAGCAGTTACTGGGACAACAGATAATATGATACACGGCAAGAAAATAATAGTCGTAATGCCGGCCTACAACGCCGAAAAGACCCTCGAGCAGACTTATTCCGAAATCCCGCGCGACATAGTGGACGAGGTCATACTCACGGACGACTGCAGCCGTGACGGCACCGTGGAAAAGGCCAGGGAGCTCGGCATCAGCGAAGTGCTCTTGCATCCTGCCAACAGAGGCTACGGCGGCAACCAGAAGACCTGCTACAACCGCGCCCTCGAACTCGGAGCCGACATTGTGATCATGCTCCACCCCGACTACCAGTACACCCCGAAGCTCATCGAGGCCATGGCCTACATAATAGCCAACGGCGTGTATCCCGTGGTGTTCGGATCCAGGATACTCGGCAAGGGCGCCCGCAAAGGCGGCATGCCCCTGATAAAATATATCTCCAACCGTTTCCTCACCTTCACGCAGAACGTACTGATTTCCCAGAAGCTGTCGGAATACCACACCGGCTACAGGGCATTCAGCGCCGATGTGCTCAGGGCCGTGGACTACAACATCTGCTCCGACGACTTCATCTTCGACAACGAAATGGCCGCCCAGATCTTTTGGGCCGGCTATGAGATAGGAGAAGTCACCTGCCCCACCAAGTATTTCGACGACGCGTCTTCCATCAACCTGCGCCGCAGCACCGTCTATGGCTTCGGCGTGCTCAGGGTGTCGCTGGTCTACCGCCTCTGCAAATGGCACCTGATGCACTCAAAGCTATTCCCGGCCAGATGAGACGGAGCGGACAGCCTGCCACGCTGCTGAAAGGGCGTACCCCCGACGTCCGTATCCAGCTGATTCGCTATTTGGTGTCGGGATGCACTGCCTTCCTCGTGGACACAGGCGTGCTCGCCCTGCTGACCGAGTGTTTCGGGAAGGAGCGCCTGCTGCTGTGGACGGCAATAGCCTTCGCCGTGGGGCTGCTTGTCACCTACCTTTTCAGCATACTCTGGGTATTCGACAACCGGAACATGAAGAGCAGGGCCGCGGAGATTTCCATCTTCGCCCTTATCGGGATCTGCGGGCTCGGGCTCACCGAACTTCTTATGTGGCTGATTGCCGAAAAGGCAGGCATCCATTACCTTATCGCCAAAGCGGTGACGACTCTCCTGGTGTTTTTATGGAACTTCTCCGCCAAGAAACTGCTGTTGTTCAGAAGCAAATGAGACGCAATACATTATTAATTGACGCCGTCATCATAATGCTGGGCGCCCTGCTGTTCATCCCCGGGCTCGGGGGCGTGCGACTTTTCGACTGGGACGAAATCAATTTTGCCGAATCCGCACGCGAGATGGTGCTCACCGGCGACTGGTTCAACGTGCAGATCAACTTTGAATCCTTCTGGGAGAAGCCGCCGCTCTTCATCTGGATGCAGGCCCTCAGCATGAAAGTGTTAGGCGTAGGCGAATTCGCAGCCCGCTTTCCCAACGCCCTGATGGGCATCATAACCCTGCTGGCATTGTTCCACATAGGCAAGAGGACAGAAGACACGCGCTTCGGGATTCTCTGGGCAGGGCTCTACGCCATTTCATTCCTGCCCTTCTTCTATTTCAAGTCGGGCATCATCGACCCCTGGTTCAACTTCTTCATTTTCCTGGGCATATACTTCTTCTCCCGCTACACCGACCCTGGGGCCGAAGCGCTCAGGATGCGTCACGCAGCCCTCAGCGGCCTGTTCACCGGACTCGCCATACTCACCAAAGGGCCCGTGGCATTCCTGATTTTCGCCCTGACTTTCTTGTTCTGGCTGGCGGCCAGGAAATTCCGCCTGGACTTCAGGTGGAAGGATGTGGCCGTGTATTTCGCCGCCCTGGCCCTTGCCGGCGGCGCCTGGTTCATCGCGCTCGCCGCCTCCGGCCACGGCGAAGTGATACGGGATTTCATCGACTACCAGATACGTCTGTTCGAGACCAAGGATGCCGGCCACGGCGGCTTCCTGCTCTACCACTTCGTGATCCTGCTCTTCGGCGTCACCCCCGCCTCCTTCTTCGCTCTGTCCGCGTTCCGGAAGATGCCCGATCAGGTCGGGCATGACGGCTCAGCGTCATTGCCGGCTGCGACCGGCAATCTCTTCAGCTGGATGATGGTGTCGCTCTGGGTGGTGCTGATACTTTTCACGATAGTCCGTACGAAGATTGTGCACTATTCTTCTTTCTGCTACTTCCCCATCACCTTCCTTGGCGCCTGGGCTGCCGCCCGCATGATTGACGGCAAGATACGATTCCGCGTGTGGCAAAGCGTGCTGCTGATCGGCACATCGACGTTCTTCGGCCTGGGACTGACGGCGCTCACGCTGTTCGACAGGTTCAAGGACAAAATCGCCCCGATGGTCCACGACCCTTTCGCCGTCAGTTGCATGGAGGCGAGTTCGGAGTGGAAGGGTTTCGAGCCCTTCGTGGGGTTGCTGCTGATTGCCGCGACCGTCTGGTTCTGCATCAGTTTCAGGCGCCGCCGGAAACCGGGCAGCTTCATTGTCCTTGCCGCCGGCAACCTGGTGTTCGCAATGACGGTGATTATTTGCGCCGTGCCGGAAGTGGAGAAATACAGCCAGGCTTCCGCCGTGGATTTCTACATAGAGCGTCAGGGTGAGGAATGCTACGTGCAGCCGGCGTATTTCAAGAGCTACGCCCAGTATTTCTACACCCTGCGGCAGCCTGAGAACCGCTGCGACGATTTCGAATGGCTTAGCAGGGGGCCTGTCGACAAGCCCTGCTACTTCGTGGTGAAGGATATTCCGGAAAAAGTGGAGCAGCTTCGCGCCGACGTGCCGGATGCGGAGTTCCTCTACCGCAGGTCAGGCTTCCGGTTTTTTGTGCGGCCACAGCCGGCGCAGCCAGAGGCAGCACAGCAGGACGACGGCGAGAAGGGAGAGGTTGAATAGCGCCGTCAGCAGATAATTGACAGTATGCGGAGATTCCCTGTAGGGGGTCTCCGTTTCCGTTGCATCGTAGCGGGCGAAGGCGTTGGTGTAGATGACGACGCCGTTGCTGAAAAAGGCAGCGTAGCGGACGTAGCTGTCATTGGGCTTCATGGTGTATTCGAGCTGCGTACCTTCGGTCTTTGCGAGCAGCGTGTGGTCCTGGCCCCAAGCTTCGATGCGTGCCGGGGCGGAAAGGCGCAGGAAGGTGGTGTCGCCCCTGACTCCGATGTCCCGGATCTGAGGGAGCCGTGCGTTCTCCCTGTATTTGACTTCCCAGTCGCCGCAGCCGAAATCGGGGACACGCATGGAGTAGAAGCAACCTTTCAGCAGCACCGGTTTTATGTCTTCGTAACGTGCAGTCGGGGTCTGCAGCCATGAGCAGCGCAGCGCTATCTTGGCGTGGTCGCCGGAATCGTGGCAGTCGTCGTTGATCAGGCAGTGGGAATAGTGGCCCGCGCTGAGAGCCTCGTCCCAACGCAGGAGCCCGGTGGATGCTCCGCAATCCGCTTCTATCAGCCGGTAGCCGGTGAGCAGCCGCATGCTGCGGGTGGATGCGCCCCTCTCGCGGTCCGGGTGGTTCATCACTATGAAGTCGGCGTTGCGGGAAAGGTAATCGAACTGCCACTGCTGCTGGGACACCAGGAAAGGCAGCAGATGGTCGTAGAGCAGCATGCGGTCAGGATTGAAGACGAGCTTGTGGAACTTGAACAGGTTGATGCCGTGTTCGTAGACATTAATCTGGAGGGAGCTGTCCGCGGGATGTGGAGTCAGCAGGTTGTGGTTCGAAAAAGCCAGGATGTCGTAGCCGAGCTTCCGGTAGTCTTCCAGCACGACGGAGGGATACTCCGGGCACTCATTCAATATATTATCCACGCGCGTGTGGGTGTGGAAATTCGCGCGCTTCCAGCGGGAGGCTGTGTCCAGGCCTTCGTAGGGATTGTAGATATCGGGGCCGGAAAAGGGTTGCGGCCTGCTGAAATTAAAGATTGGAGAAACCGAAAAAACGCATATAACTATCAGCAATACAGGGAATAAAGAGGCCACAAGCCGGGCGCTGAACAACAATGCTTTTTTCATACTGCAAATATGGTAATTATTTAAGAAAAATGATTATCTTTGCGCATCAAAACTCGGCGGATTCCGGCAATCGCCCGTCCCCACCAATCTGATTTATATGACACACAGCCTTTCTGAGCTCAGCGCAATGAATCGCGAGCAGCTCGAAAACCTTTCCAAGGAAAAGAATTTGAAGTTCAGCAAAAAGAATACTGACGACGACCTTCGTTATATGATACTCGACGAAGAGGCCAGGCTCGTCTCCAAGGAGCCCGTGCCCGAAAAGCCCAGGCGCGGCCGTCCCCGCAAGGAGAAGGCGGCGGAGCCGGCGAAGCAGGCGGAGCCCGCAAAGCCTGTCGGGCAGCCCAAGCCCGCCGGCAAGGGCAAGAAGGAGCAGGACGCTCCGGCCCAGCCTGCAGAGCCTGCCGAGCCCGCCAAGCCCGCCGGCAAGGAAGCCGCGCCTGCCGAATCCGGCAAGAAAAAGCGCGGCAGGCCTGCCAAGAAAGAGGAAAAAGCCGAACCGGCCGCAGTTGAAGCCGAAGCCCCGAAGAAGGAGCAGGAGCAGCCCAAGCCCCAGCAGGCGCAGCAGCAGAACCAGCCCAAGCAGCACAAAGGGCATCAGGACAAAGGCCAGCAGCAGAATCAGCAGCAGGGCCAGCCGAACCAGCAGCAAGGTCAGCAGGGCCAGCCGAAGCAGCCCCAGCAGCAATTCCCGCAGAAGCCCAAGGTGCCCGAATTCGAAGGCACTGTCGAGGCCACCGGCGTACTCGAAATAATGCCCGACGGCTATGGCTTCCTGCGCTCCTCCGACTACAATTACCTCAACTCCCCCGACGACATCTATGTGTCGCAGCAGCAGATAAAGTTCAACGCCCTCAAGCCCGGCGACACCGTGACCGGCGAAATCCGCCCCCCGCGCGAAGGCGACAAATATTTCCCGCTGGTGAAGATCAAGTATGTCAACGGCCGCACTCCGGAATTCATCCGCGACCGCGTACCCTTCGACTTCCTCACCCCCCTCTTCCCGGATGAGAAATTCAACCTGCTCGGCCACGGCCACGCCACCGACCCGAGCTGCCGTATAGTGGACATGTTCTCCCCCATCGGCAAGGGTCAGCGCGGCCTCATCGTGGCCCAGCCCAAGACCGGTAAGACCATGCTGCTCAAGAGCATAGCCAACGCCATCGCCGACAACCACCCGGAAGTATATGAAATCGTGCTCCTGATTGACGAACGTCCCGAGGAAGTCACTGATATGCAGCGCAGCGTCAAGGCCGAAGTGGTGGCATCCACTTTCGACGAGCCCGCCGAGCACCACGTCAAAGTGGCCAACATGGTCCTCGAGAAATCCCGCAGGCTGGTGGAATGCGGCCACGACGTGGTCATCCTGCTCGACTCCATCACCCGCCTCGCCCGCGCCTACAACACGGTCCAGCCCGCCTCAGGAAAGGTGCTGACCGGCGGTGTGGATGCCAACGCCCTCCAGAAGCCCAAGCGCTTCTTCGGCGCTGCCCGCAACATCGAAGGCGGCGGCTCTCTCACCATACTGGCCACGGCCCTGACCGAGACCGGTTCCAAGATGGACGACGTGATCTTCGAGGAATTCAAGGGTACCGGCAACATGGAACTCCAGCTCGACCGCAACCTCTCCAACCGCCGCATATTCCCGTCGGTCAACATAGTCCTCTCCGGCACGCGCCGCGACGACCTGCTTCTCGACCGCGCCAGCGCCAACAGGATCTGGATTTTGCGCAAACTCCTCGCCGAGATGAACTCACTGGAAGCCATGAACTTCATGCTTCAGCTCATGGACGAGTTCAAGACCAACGTAGACCTCCTCGACAATATGAGCAAGGTCTCCGCCAGGGATATCAGATAGAGACTACCGTTTTTCGCACTTGATACGGGTGGTATCGTAGTAGTAATACTCGGTGGCACCCGTATATTCTACTCCCAGGTCGACGGCTTTGCCCCTGGGATTGAAATAGACATAATAGGAGTAATTGCTGTTTTCAGGGTCGGGGAAAGAGTAAATCTTCTTGCCCTTGTACGTCTCTTCATAAGTGCAGTCTCCGACGCGGACGTCGTCATACTCATAATACCACAGGTCGATTATGAGTTCGCTGCCCGTATTCCTGACAATCCTGTAGGCATCAGGTTCGACGGCGTCATTCGTGTAACCGAATTCATCGACCGTCATGTAAAGGACGACGCCGTCGCCCTCCTTATATGCCTTCAAGGTGCCGTTCAGATTATCCCCTCCTACCACGGAGCCGTCAAATAAATCTTCATAATAGACTACGTCCCAGACAGTTCCGTCCAGGGAAACGGGGTCGTCGAAACATGATGTGGCGGCAGCGAGTCCGCAGAACATGGTCAGGAAGTACAGTATCCTTTTCATATGGCTTGTTATTTGGTTCCGAATATTCTGTCGCCGGCATCTCCGAGGCCGGGCACTATGTAGGCGTTTTCGTTGAGCCGCTCGTCGATGGCGGCGACGTAGATGTCCACGTCCGGGTGGGCTTCCTGCACCCTGGCTATGCCTTCCGGCGCGGCCACTAGGCACATCAGCTTAATGTTGCCGCAGCCCCTTTCCTTCAGCATGTCGAGGGCGTCGCACGAACTGCCGCCGGTGGCGAGCATGGGGTCGGTCACGATGACCAGGCGCTCCTGGATGTCTTCCGGAAGCTTGCAGTAGTACACTACCGGTTTATGTGTGGTTTCATCCCTGTAGAGGCCTATATGGCCGACTTTGGCCACAGGCACCAGGTCCAGCAGCCCGTCCACCATGCCCAGGCCGGCGCGCAGTATGGGCACTATTGCCAGCTTGCGGCCTATGACCCGGCTGGCCGTCATACGGCTTATAGGGGTCTCTATTTCAAGGTCTGCAAGGGGGAGGTCGCGGGTGATTTCATATCCCATCAGGAGTGATATCTCTTTGAGAAGCTGGCGGAAATCTTTCGACCCTGTCTCCTTCTGGCGCATGATGCTCAACTTGTGCTGGACCATCGGATGGTCGATTAAATGTACTTCGCTCATATATGTGGTTGTTTTCGCAAATTTAATCATTTTTTGCTATTTTTGTGGATATGTTGAAGATATATTGCAAGAACACCGGTACCTCCCTTGAATTCCAGGAAGGCACCACCCTGGCGGAGATGCTCCCCCGCTTCGAATTCGACCGTCCCTACGACATCTTGTGCGCGAAAGTCAACAACGTAGCCCAGGGCTTGAAATACCGCGCCTTCAACAGCCGCGACGTGGAATTCCTCGACTACCGCACCTACACCGGACGCAGCGCCTACTGCCGTTCGCTGTGCTTCCTGTTGAGCAAAGCCGCCCGCGACGTCTTCCCCGACAGCAAGATAAAGATGCGCCGCCCCATCTCCAAGGGCTATTTCTGCGAGCTGCAGAAAGGGTCGCCCGTCACTTCCGAAGACGTGGATACCATTCGCGCCCGCATGAAGGAAATCGTGGCGGGAGACGCCCCGTTCAAGCGGGTCGAGGTGCGCACCGAAGATGCCATCGAGCTGTTCCGCGGCATGGGCTACGACGACAAGGTGAAGCTCCTTGAGACCAGCGGCCAGCTGTATATCCGATACCATACCCTCGAAGGCACGCCCGATTATTATTACGACGCTCTGGTGCCGTCCGCCGGTTTCCTTAAGGTCTGGGAGCTCTCCCAGTACCAGGACGGCATGCTCCTGCGCGTGCCCGACCGCCACGCTCCCGAAAAGCTTACTCTCTTCGAGCCCCAGCCCAAGACTTTCGAAGTGTTCAGGGAGAGCCTGCGCTGGAACGCCATAATGGACCTCGACAACGCCGGCGACGTCAACCACGCCTGCGAGAAGGGCCGTGCCGGCGAGCTCATCCAGGTGGCCGAAGCCCTGCAGGAGAAGAAGATAGTGCAGATTGCGGAAGAAATCGACCGCCGCTACCGTTGCGGAGCCATGCGCCTGGTGCTCATCACCGGCCCCAGCAGCAGCGGCAAGACCACCGTCACCAAGCGCCTCTCCACCCAGCTGATGGCCTGCGGGCTGAAGCCCATGACCGTGTCCACCGACGACTATTTCGTCAACCGCCTCGACACCCCCAAGCTGCCGGACGGGAGCTACGATTTCGACAACTTCGACACCGTGGACCACGAAGCCATGCAGAACGACCTGATCAAGCTTCTGGGCGGCGAAGCGGTCAGCGTGCCGGAATACAATTTCGTGACCGGCATACGCGAGTACAACGGCAAGACGCTCCAGCTCACCCCGGGCGCCATCGTGCTGGTGGAAGGCATCCATGCCCTCAACCCCGCCCTGACCAACCTCATTCCCGACACTTCCAAGTTCAAGATTTTCATCAACACCATAGTCAGCATCTCCCTGGACGACCACAACTGCATACCCACCAGCGACAACCGACTGCTGCGCCGTATCGTCCGCGACTTCAACAAGGGAGCCTACACCGCCCGCGAGACCATCAGCAACTGGCCCAACGTGCGCAGGGCCGAGGTGAAATGGATCTACCCCTTCCAGGAGACCGCCGACGTGCTGTTCAACTCCGCCTACCTTATGGAGTTCGCCGTGATACGGCTCCACGCCGAACGCATCCTGGCCACCGTGCCGCGCAACTGCCCTGAATACAGCGAGGCCAACCGTCTGCTGAAATTCCTGGGCTACTTCACACCGGTCAGCGACCGCGAAATACCGCCCACTTCCCTGCTCCGCGAATTCGTGGGAGGCAGCAGCTTCAAGTATTGAACCGATGAGGCTCCGCGGTCCGGTCTTTCTGGCAATCATGCTCCTGTGGGCATGCGGCAAGGAGCCGCAGTACGTGACTCCCGTGCTGCCGCCGGCTTCTGGCGGGCAGCCTGCGGCGGACACCGGAGAATACGTTTTCAGCGTAGTGCAGGCGCCCCTGGACGCATCCTTGGTGCTGACCTCGGGCTGCACCCTCCGCTACAACTCCGTGATGCAGAGCTTCTCCCTTTGCGGGGACGGCTACCTCTATGGCATCCAGGTCGGCACCAGCACCAACAAGTACCTTCTTAACGTCACCCGCCGTCCTGTAGGCTCCGACAACGGCAAGCAGTATATGCAGCTTCCGTTCGCCGGACACGGGAGCAACATGGAGCACGAAAGGGTGGCAGGCAAAGACTATATCTGGACGGGCAGCTACGGCACCTGGAACGGCAGCAAATACACCAACTCCCAGACCATCGCCCGCATACCCTTCGAAGCGGGGGCGAAGCTCACTCCCGCGCAGTGCGGCGAACACTACTGGGTGCCGGGGCTGCGCAACGTTGCCCCCGCCCTTGATATCGAAGGCGACCGCCTCCTCGTCTGGGGCCTTTCCAACGGGGAATCCGGGACCGGCTACCTGAAGGTTTATTCACTCAGCGCCGCCAAGACCCTGCCGGCCGGCAAGGTGAACCTCGAACGGGAAATAGTCTACGGCGGCGAGGAAGGAAGCGGCGTACCGGAAACGAAGGTTAAGCCCGAGATTGCCGCCCGCAACCTTGGCTCGCTGACGCCCATAGCCAATATCCGGCTCAACGGCGGCGTCCTTGGCTCAGGATCCAACCAGGGCATCGAGCTGTGCGGCGACCGCATCTTGCTCCTGTCCGGCACCGGCAACGACGACAATCCTTCACTGCCGTCCTCATCCACCCTGTACGTCCTCGATTTCAACGGGACCGTCCTCGGCCGGTACAGCGTGGGCGCTGTGTCCGACAAGGCGGCACTGGCTTCCGCCGGAATCACCGACACCGGTTTCATGGAGGCCGAAGGGGTGAAAGTCTACGACGGCACGCTCTATCTTGGCTACGCCACCAAGCACAGCACGGACGAAAAACGCATGGTAACGATATTCAAATACAATCTAAAGAAATGATACTGAGCATACTCGACACCGACCTCTACAAGTTCTCGACTTCCAACGCCTATTTCCAGCTCTACCCGCTGGCCGAAGGCACTTTCACGTTCAACGACCGCGCCCGGGAAGTCTACGACGAATCTTTCCTTTCCGACCTGAAGGACGCCTTTGCGCAGATGGCCCGGCTGGCACTGACCGATGAAGAATTCAGTTATGTGACCACACGCATCAAATACATTGCAGGCAATTACTGGGAATGGCTCCGGGGCTTCCGTTTCGAGGCCGACAAGATTGAGTGCTCGCTCGACGCGGAAGGGCACCTGCATATCGAAGTGACCGATTTTCTCTATAAGGTCACGTTGTATGAAGTGCCAATCCTGGCAATAGTGGCCGAGCTCCGCAACCGGCGCTTCGCCTGCCAGGTAGACAATGGAACGGTCCTGGACCTGCTTGACGCGAAGATAGATATTGCCAACACTGACGGCCTGGTGTTCTCGGAATTCGGCACCCGCCGCCGCTTCTCGTCCGAGCTGCACGAAAAAGTGGTCGCCAGGCTCAAGACACGCTGTCCCAAATACTGCGCCGGCACTTCCAACGTGTTCTTTGCGATGAAGTACGACCTCATTCCCGTGGGCACGTTCCCGCACGAGTGGATGATGTTCCACAGCGGCGTATTCGGCTACAAGAGAGCCAATTACCTGGGCCTCGAAGACTGGATCAAAGTATATGACGGAGCCCTGGGCACCGCCCTGATCGACACCTTCACCACCGCGTCCTTCCTCCGCACTCTCACGCTCAAGCAGGCGAAACTGCTTGACGGCTTCCGCCAGGATTCAGGGGACGAGAAACAGATCGGCGAAATGATTATCGCCCGACTGGAGGAGTTCGGCATAGATCCCCGCACCAAGCTGCTGGTGTTCAGCAACGCCCTGGATTTCCCGAAATACCGGGAAGTCGCAGCATATTTCAAGGGCCGCATAAAGGTGAGCGCCGGTATAGGCACCAACCTTACCTGCGATCCCGGAATTCCCGGGTATAAGGCAGCCAACATCGTGATGAAACTCAGCCGCTGCCGCATGAGCGCAAAGGATCCGTGGGAGAAAGTGATTAAGATTTCCGACGACTTCGGCAAACATATGGGAGACGATGTGGAATTCGGCATCGCCGCCCATGAACTGCATCTGCAGCAATGAATTACTGCATTGACGACACCATCTGCGCGCCGGCCACTTCTTCCGGAGGAGCCATCTGCGTGGTGCGGGTGAGCGGCAGCGGGTGCTTCGCGGCGGTGGATTCCGTCGTGAAGCTGCGCCATGGTTCTGCTTCAACAGCCAAGGGTTTCACCATCCGTTTCGGGGTGGTGGAAGGCTTGGACGAGGTGCTCGTCAGCGTGTTCAAGGCGCCCCATTCCTACACCGGTGAAGACATGGCGGAGATCTCCTGCCATGCGTCGCCCTATGTGGTCGGGGATCTGCTCCGCCGGCTCTGCGACGCCGGCTGCCGGCTGGCCCAGGCCGGGGAGTTCACCAGGCGCGCCTTCGTGGCCAGCAAGATGGATCTCGCTCAGGCTGAAGCCGTTGCCGACCTGATTGCCGCCGATTCCGCCGCCGCCCACCGGCTTGCTTTTTCGCAGCTGCGAGGCGCTTATTCGGAGAAGCTCCGCAGCCTGCGGGGCCAGATCCTGGAGCTTTCGGCCCTGCTGGAGCTGGAGCTTGACTTTTCCGAGGAGGAGCTGGAGTTTGCCGATCGCGGCAGGCTTCGGATGCTTGCCGAAGCGGCTTTGGCGGAAACAAGCCGGCTAGCCGATTCCTTCCGCGCCGGAAATGCCTTCAAGAAAGGCATCCCGGTGGCAATCGTGGGGGCGGTCAACAGCGGCAAGAGCACGCTCCTGAATGCCCTTCTGGGCGAGGAACGCGCCATCGTGTCCGACATCCCCGGCACCACGCGCGACACGGTTGAGGAAGTGCTTGTCCTGAATGGGATTGCCTACCGCTTCATAGATACAGCAGGATTGCGTGAGGGGGCTGAAGAGATTGAGCGGATGGGAATAGAGCGCTCGTTCTCGCAGATTGAAAAGGCCACCGTGGTCATAGTGCTGCTGGACGGGACCGCTTCCGTCGATTCTCTCCTGCCCGTGGTCGCGGAGGTCAAAGCCAGACTTAGCGATAGCGCGCGCGTCATCTGGGTCAGGAGCAAAATGGACCTGGCCGAGCCGGGCGGTCACTTTGCCGGGTGCGGAAACGGAGCTATTGCACCCGGGAACGGGATATTGCCGGAGGCGGGGTGCAAAGACGGGGCCTTTTGCACCCGGCTCGGCATCCCGGACGTAATCGATCTGTCCTCCCGCACCGGCCAGGGCCTTGACGCCCTCAAGGAGGCGGTCTCCCGCCCCGACGTCGAGTCCATGTCCGCATGCGGCGCCGTGATGGTCACCAACCAGCGCCACTATGAAGCCCTTAACTCCGCCGCTGAAGACCTCCGCCGCTTCCTCGACGGCCTCACCACCGCCCTCCCGACGGATTTACTCTCCGAAGACCTCCGCTCCGCCACCCGACACCTCGGCACCATCTTCGGCGAAATCACCCCCGACAATCTCCTCGGCGAAATCTTCAGCCGGTTCTGCATCGGGAAGTGAAAAATGAAACGCTATGTAACACTGTGAAAAGCGATGAAACAATGTTTTCTACTGAGCGAGTCTAATCGGTATAAGTAAAGTCCCGTTCTATTGCAAAACCTGTTTCATTCCGTTTCAATAGGTTTCATTGCGGGGGACAAAAGCATATTTGAAAAGACTGGTGCCCTGTGTTCTGAATATTACGCGTCCCGACAATCCTCTTGGACTGTCGGGACCTATAAAACCGAATATATCAAACCGCTTTTCCCAATTCGAAAGCATCCTGCAACTTGGCGTTGCCTTCTATCTCGCGGGGGGCGTTTACGCCGCCGCAGAAAAGCGTTCCAGCTAAACGGCTCTTAGGGAAGCAGTCGATCCACCCCGTGAGGCCGGCTTCGGCACGTTTGGGCGTCTCTTCTTCGTCCTCGGCTGCCGTAGTGAGAAG
>JAFZVQ010000039.1 GCA_017617715.1 Bacteroidales bacterium
AATAAGGAGGACCAGGCACGAGCTCGCTTGCGCCTGGTCCTCCTTATTAACAAACAATGGGTGGCTCTGCCACCCGCCTGCCCAAGCATTGCTCTCGGAGACCAAGGGAAAAGCGAGGCGCCCCGCGCCGAGCTAATCCCTTTCTCCATGTCATCCTGAGGAGCGAAGCGACGAAGGATCTTTCCCTGCCCTGCCCCTCTCTCCCGAAGGTACATCCGCCAGCACCTTGAGGCATGAAAACCGCCATTTTCTCTCCCCAAGGTCCATCCCCAAGCACCTTCGGGCACGGCTGGATTCACAACAGGAGCAAAAATCCCATTTTTGCGGTGTGACGTGAATGAATCGTGCGCCGTGTTCACGACACAGCCATTATTTGGCCTCCGGGAAGGAAAAACGCCCCGTGACGTGAATAAATGGGGTGCAGCATTCACGTCGCAGCTCCAACAGCTGTCACTCGTATAATTCCCGAAATTATGCTGAATATTCAACTTTATCGTTGAAAATGATGCTATTTTAAAGAATAAACTGTATCTTTGCAAAGATAAAAATTGAAAAATGGTAACGATTGAGGAAGTAAAGGCGTTTTTGGATCAGTTTAATATCAAGGCGCAAGTGTTTGGGATTCGTTTCCGGGATGAACGGCCGAAAAACAGGGAGACTATATTGGAGCTGGAGATTACTCATTTACAGCGTGAGGTAATTGTAAAGAGCCTTCAAGCTGAGGATTATGTGGAGGGCCCTGTTATCAATGCATTGAATAAGGAAGGAGAGATGTGGGTATTTGGCAAGGATGTGAAGGGGCGCGAGGTGTATATCAAGATCACGCTGGGTTATGAGAACGGCCAGACCATCTGCATATCGTTCCATATTGCTGAGTATCCATTGGAGTATCCATTTAAATTATGAGATATGAAAATTCCTACAGGTTCAACAGGTAAACCCCTGCGGATAGTTTATGAGCCCGACACGATCAAGTATCGTGGCGAGGATTTCGATTGTATGTATATTACTTTTCGCGATGATGAATTGGGTGAAGGTTATACCACCACTGAAAGTGATACCGTTTGGTACAATCAAGTGACCAACCAGTATCGCGAGAAGCATGGAATTCCGTACCAGGATGAGATTATAGCCTTGCGTGAACTGTATGGGGTGAGCGCTGCCAAGATGTCCGTGATTCTGGGCTTTGGTGCGAATCAGTACCGGCTTTATGAAGACGGTGAGGTACCCAGCGAGAGCAACGGGAAGATGATAAGGAGCGCGATGAACCCCAAGGTATTTCTGGATTTGGTCCGGAGCTCGCGGCACCAGTTGACGGAGCGGGAGTTTGCGAAGATTTCGGCACGCGTGGAGGAGGTGATTTCGCAGTCAGAGGGCTGGCATGACGAGCAGCGGGAGGCAGAACGGTTGTTCCGTAGCGGGCGCGGACTGGCAAACGGGTTTGCTCCTCAGTCTGTGTCCAGGCTGAAAAACCTTCTGCTGTACGTGTTGGGTCAGATGGGCGAGACGTTCCAGACCAAGATGAACAAAGTGCTGTTCTATATCGACTTCCTGTCGTATCGCGAGAGGGGAATGGCTATCTCGGGCCTGGCGTATCAGGCCATCGAATTCGGGCCTGTGCCTCAGCGTTGGGACAGAGTCTATAGTGCGTTTGACGAAGTGCAAGAGCAGCTGCGGATGGTTCAGGGGCAGGAGTGCATGTCGCTGGTGGCCGGTGGCGATGCGGACATGAGCGCGTTCTCGGAGGAGGAGATGGCGGTGATTAACGAGGTGTGCGGAAAGTTGAAGGACATGACTTCGCGTGCCGTTTCGAAGCTGAGCCATGAGGAGACGGCCTGGAAGGAGCACGTAGGCAAATCAGATACAATTCCCTTCAGCGAAGCGTTCAAGTTGGCTGGAATACGTTAATAATTAACCACATGCGTGCAGTAATCCAACGAGTATCCTCCGCTTCCGTCGCTATCGACGGAACAGTTAAATCCGCCATCGGCCAGGGCCTTCTGATCCTGCTTGGCGTGGGCCACGAGGACGGACAGGAAGACCTTGACTGGCTGGTTAAGAAGGTTGCCGGCCTGCGCATCTTCAACGACGAGGAGGGCATAATGAACCGAAGCGTGCTTGAAGTAGGCGGCGATGTTCTTGTGGTGAGTCAGTTCACGCTCATGGCTTCCACCAAGAAAGTCAACCGCCCGTCCTACATCGGCGCCGCCGGGCACGAGAAGGCCGTCCCGATGTACGAAGCTTTCTGCGCTGAATTGTCCGTCGCAATCGGCCGTCCGGTGAAGACAGGTGAGTTCGGCGCCGACATGAAGGTCTCACTGGTGAACGACGGCCCGGTGACGATATGCATAGATACGAAGAACAGAGAATAGTCTAAGCCACCAAGCCCCGCGCCGAGCTAATCCCTTTCTCCCTATCATCCTGAGGAGCGAAGCGACGAAGGATCTTTCCCTGCCCTGCCCTCCTCTCTCCCGAAGGTACATCCGCCAGCACCTTGAGGCATGAAATCCGCCATTTTCTTTCCCCAAGGTCCATCCCCAAGCACCTTCGGGCACGTCTGGATTCACAACAAGGCCAAAATCCCATTTTTGCGGTGTGACGTGAATGAATCGTGCGCCGTGTTCACGACACAGCCATCATTTGGCCTCCAGGAGGAAAAAAACGCCCCGTGACGTGAATAAATGGGGTGCAGCATTCACGTCGCGGCTCCAACAGCGGAGAGATGCCCGGTCATCGCCCGGAAAATTCTGCTCACCCCTCTAGTTAAAAGTGAATCCTATACGGGAACCTGACCTTCCTCAGCATCCCGCGCCGAGCTGATCCCTTTCTCCCTGTCGTCCTTACAAGCGAAGCGATAATGCTTGTCGGAGTGGGGCATGGTTGTTTACTTAAGGACTTCCCATTCACCGGCGACATCCGAACCTATACGTCGAATGATGCCAGTATCGCGTAGTTTTGCGATATTCTTATAAACGGCTCGCTCTGTTATGCCTAACATTGAAGCAAGCTCTGCTGCGGTAATATGGGCATTTTCACGCATTGCCTGAACTATTTTCACTGAACTGCCCTAACTATTTGCGGATACAGAGCCCAAACGTAAGGTTGGTTCCACCCTGTCGGTATTAGGGCCGAAATGCTCTTTAATCTCAGGTTCAGGCCAATTGTTTTCCTTCCACCCTGACGGATGATATCTGCGCCGCTGCCAAGGCGCTCTCCACGCCCGAAGACGATAAACATTTTCTGGAGGATGCGGTTGCGACAGATAGAGTGGCCACATTCGAAGAATTCTTCTACCGTAATGAGCATTGTGCCGGGGTTGGAGAAGATCATGTCCGGCAGATTCTAAATTCGGGGATATGTACTTTCTTTTCTGTGTGTTTTCAGTTAATATTTATTGTCTGGTAAATGTGCACGGACCACCATTAATGATAGGGACAGACATCTTAAAGCAGTCGTTATCAATCCACTCATATACGTTAGGAACTTCCTTCTCCCCTGAAATGGTCTTTTGAATTCTATATGATTCCGACAACTGTGGCGTAAGAATGCCATAGTCGATAGATTGATAATTACCCGGGTCAAAATTTCTTAAAGCTTCAAGTGAAACATGATATGAATCAACGTTCGCGCTTCCATAAGACAGTTTGATATGGTTTTTATCCTTTTCGTATAAACCATCTACGACAGACAGGGATTTTATGGTTTGTATTTTCCCGGTCTGTATCTGATAATAATATGCCCTGAACTTTCCTTTATCTGGCCCCGCTTCACCATAGTTTGTTTTTGTAAAGCGATAGCACCATTGCATTCTATAGGATCGACCAGACATGTTGTTTTCCACAACATTTGAAACCCAGTACTCGCGTTTCAGGAATGCAGGATCATTGATTTTCGACAATTCATTGAAAACTTGATGGAACATCAAAGGTGTCATCCTATCTTTTATGTCCTTTCTATCTGTGGGATCGACTCGTTCCGTACCTAATATGTATGCGGCCAATGCGTCAAGATTCGCAGAACTGTCATCATAGTATTTTCCTTCAGAGTCAAACAACAGTATTGTCTCAATCTCCTTTCTTTCTTTGAATTTCGTTATGCCTACCAAATCCACAACGGCGCTGTAACCGACCAACCGTTTCATGTTTTGTCTGGCATAATCAAGCATTCTGGGATTCTGCTCCAGGATGGCAATCCTATCTTCTGGCCACATGGAGGAAAGCGACGCATCAGACATGGCATATTGCTGGCGTTTGTCAAGCAGTTTTTCGAAACTGCTCATCATGCTCCCGTACGAATAATCATTATAGTTGTGGATGGATTTAATCTCAGCATCCACAAACTGAAACTCGCCTGTTGCATCCGTCATCCTATACCGTGATACAATGACTTCCTTGGCTGCTTTGTTTATCACCTTGACAGCATCATCTATTGAAAGCTCCTGGGCATTGGCGAAGAATGACGGTATCAAGAGGGATAAAACTAAAACCATTAAAATACGTGTGTTCTGTTTCATTATGTTAGTATGGTTAACAATTAATATCATCATTTTGCACGTATCTCATACTCGGCTTCTTGCTTAGCGATATACAACTCGGAAGCAACGACTATATCTGCGGCGCCTTTTAGAAGGCCGGAGACGAGAAATGATATTAGAGCTAAAGCGATTAATACGACCACTCCGATGATGCTTCTTAAACCATCAGATGCAAACCAGATAATACCTCCGATTAAAGAGACCGCGCCAATTATCAGAGAAATGACGCGAAGGATGGATAACGAGTGTGAACCCCTGTCGTCTATGACAAGCATGGGTTTTGTTGGCTGTGTTACTTGTGTTGAGTTCTGTTCCATATGAAATGAATTTATTATGTAGGTTACTTTGTGTTCTTGACCGGACGGATATTAAATCCTAGGCAACGAAGAGCCTCGTTTGAACCATGCGATAAAGAAGATATTTCAAAACAGTACGCCCTTTCAGGATACCAGCCTCCAACCAAATTTGTCGTCCAATAAAAACCATCAAAACCAAAAGACCTTCTGCTCTCAGTATTACAGCACCCCGCTAAGGGCAAGAATATCACTTTCTTATTGTCATCCGGGTTAGATTTACTTCTAACAAACCAGCCAGGCATGCCATTGTAATAATCGTAAGTCCATCCACATTGCTTATTTAGGTCTTCCCAGTCACTATTAGACGGAATGCGCCATGGCGAGCCCAAGGAATGCGCTGCGGCATCGTCCTCCTCTTGCAAAACTAATAGATTATCAGTAAAGCCCTTGTAACCATAGGAACTATCGTTACAATACTTCGTTAACTTATTATAGGCACCTTGACACCATTTATAATAAGTCCAATCGTAAAGTGCATTCGTCTTTTTGGGGCTTGTTTCCGCCCACGAGATATAGTCTCCACTCTCCTCCGGATACTCTGCCCCGAGGTTTGCTGAAGCCCATAAAGTGCCGCTTTTAAGGTCCAAATCTACAGGTCCTCCAGGTAGTGTAAAGAATTTCACCGGGTTGGCTATCGCTTCATCACTTCCATATTGCGCTGTGGCAACATAATAGTATACTTCGCCATCCGTCAAATCAGGAATCTCCGTTTTATAGGTAAAGGCGTGGTTATCATATTGAGAAGATAAATACTCAATTGATGCAGTGGTTGATTCTGATAGATTATTCTTATCTGTCCCCCATTGGATCTTCACTGACAGGTGTTTCTCATATGAGCTGTAGCTATCATTAATGCCATATCCACTAAAGTATACTGTCCCTGTAACTATGGCATTTGTATAATGAACAACAGGATTATCAGTCTTTAGGGACATTTGAACATTGTCTGGCAGTGAAGGAGAAAAAGGGTTACAAGACAAAAGGATATTAATACTCAAAAGAAGAGACTCCCCATACAATAGAAGCGGTTTAAAAGATAATCTTTTCATAATGATACTGAACAAAACATGCCCTCCCGGCTCCTTGTGGGCTAATAAACAACAAAAGTGTGGAGCCGTTTCGCATCCACTGTATGGGGTTCTGGTAGGACCTTGAGAATGAAATACGACCGATACTCCACACTCGACGATATTTCATCCGGCGCGACATGCCGGGAGAATACCAGATCGAGCGGAGTGCTTCTGTCGCCGCCTCTCTCAAAATTTACCAGATTTCATACAAAGGCAACGCGAAAACACTTTCGCTAATATGTCCGTTATTTTGCAATAACACCCAAAAATAAATATTATTAAAGACAAAACAAAATTCATATATTTGTGCCTATACGCTAAAACATCATTAATGATGGACATGATAAAGACAAAGCCATATTTGTCTCCGAAATGCCAAATGCAAGGTGACTGGACAACCACGGGTATAGTTACGGGAAACACGGTTCAATTCAATGCATGTCCCCAATCGGACAGTGATGGCTACTGTAACTATACTTTTGGCACAGCTATTCTGTCTGGAAATACCCTAACTTTTTCATATAGTGGCTATGGGCAAAGGCGGTACCTTGGAATCTCTTACCCGTGGGAGACGAGTGGCAATGTTACGGCAGTAAAGTAAGTGTGTTTAATATTATTGACCTATTGATATGAAAAAGAATCTATTCATCTGTTTGATACTATGTTCTTTTGCCGCATTTTCATGTGGCCCATCAAGAGATGAATTTAACCGAATTTCAGCAGAGAATGCCCAACTCAAAGAAGACAATTTGGCATTGAAAGCAGCTTTAGAGCAATGTGAATGGGAGTTGGATAAGTATAAAAGATACACCATCAGGGAAGAACCTATAGTAACCAATGGTAAAGAAGTAGTTGGTAAGTGGAAAGTCGCATTATCTTTCTCGCTGGACAAATACTATACGGTTGAGATTATTAATGAGAAGGGGAAGTATCACTCTAAACTTGAGTTCTCAGATTCAGATAAGGTAAAAATTGAACAATTAAAGAAAGACGGCGATAAGTTCTTTGTGGTAGGAAGCAAGTCAAAAGATTATTATAGAATTATTAATGGGGACTTACATTTATGCGACAAGGACGGAGACTTTACTAAGGGGGCCGGCTATGTGGTCACCAGAATGAACCTAAAGTAAAGTATTCGGTGACGTAGATTGCGCAGAAGTATTAATAACAGCTTTATAAATACTATTATCAAGATTAATAAATGAACACTATCACCGCAGAAAGCTTACGCCCCTGTCTCCGTCAGCGCGCCCGCGACAGCCATAAGGGTGACTACGGGCATCTGCTGATTGTAGCCGGGTGCCAGACGATGCCGGGGGCGGCGGTGCTGGCGACGGGCGCGGCGCTGCAGTCCGGCTGCGGCCTGGTGACGCTGCATTCGACATCCCGCGCGCTGCAGGCAGTGGTGAACTCGTTCCCGTCCGCGATGCTCTCTGAAATGCCTGGAGACCATTTTAGCGACAAAAAGAATGATATCGACAAGTACAATGCAATCGCCGTCGGCCCTGGGCTTGGGCAAGCGCCCGAGACCGTGATTGCGTTCACCGAGTTGCTCAATGCTGCCAAGCAGGCGGGCGTGCCGATGGTCCTCGATGCGGATGCACTGAATATCATTGCGTCGTATCCGGAACTCAAGGCTCTCATTCCCGCCGGTTCCGTGATGACTCCACATTTGGGGGAACTCCGACGGCTGGTGTCCTGGGATTCCGAAGACGCTCTGACGGAAGTCGTTAAAGAGTTGTCAACTGAGACAGGCTGCGCCGTGGTAGTCAAGGGCCATGGGACACGGATCTTCGCCCCGGATGGCAGTTGCTTCGTCAATACCACCGGCAACCCGGGGATGGCGAAAGGCGGAAGCGGTGACGTCCTGACCGGCCTGGTCGGAGGCCTGATGGCCCGAGGGTACAGTGCCGTCGATGCGGCCAGATTGGGGGTGTGGGTACACGGCTACGCCGGGGACTGCCTCACCGCTGAGCGTACTGCCGAAGCCTACAGCAGCCGGGACCTCATTGACTGGTTATGGAGAGGGTTTGCCGAGCTATATTAGAAGATGATAGGATAATAGAAGCTATGCGAGTCTCCATAGTTTTGGCGCAAGTCGGTTTTTTTCTTGGGAACCGGCGCCACCGGAGAGTCTATGAAAGTGATTGGCGGAGCCGGTCGTCCACCTGTTTTTGGACCTGCGCCATGGGGACCCGAAGCGGCTCATTTCGCTCATCCGGAATGCTCAGTCCCCCACCTCATTAGAATGTCGGAGTTTTTTGTTATCTTTCGGCCGGTAATAAAAGACCCGGTATCATGAGATTTCTTGGAAACATCATCTGGCTTATCTTCGGCGGCCTCCTCGCCCCCGGCGGGCCGTCATGCCCGGCGCCGACCACTTTCTGGAAAAGGTAAAAAATTCATATCTTTGCGGTGGCGCACAAATAACGACACTTAATGAAGGCATTATTCAAATTCTTTGCAATCGCTCTCATAGGTATTACCCTTTCAAACTGCTCAAAAGAGGAAACCCCGGATATCGCATCTCCGGTAAGCAAAGAACTTGTCTTTATAGCTTCACGAGAATCCGTTTCCCCGGACACCAGGACTGTCAGAATGGAGGACGGATCTGTATGGTGGCATCCTGCAGAGGAGATAAGCGTGTTTTACGGGGGCGGAACCTGCGGAGGGCGGAAATTCACGTCTCAGAATACGTCTCCCCAGAAACTCGTCGAATTCGGTGGTTTTATTCAGGTATCTGGTTACGAAAAAGATGTTTTTACAGTTTATCCATATTCCCAGGACAACGCGTGTGACGGACATTCCATAACGACCGTCATTCCTGATGTCCAGGCCGGCTCCGAAGGCAATTTCTCCGGAGACGCTTTCCCTGCTATAGCGAAGTCGAACTCTTACGTATTCGCATTCCGGAATATTTGTGGCGGTGTAAAGTTCTGCGTGTCCAGAAACGATATAAGGTCGGTTATATTCAAAGGGAACTGCGGAGAGGTGCTTGCCGGGAAAGTACGGGTAAGTTTCAACTCTGACGGCAGGCCGGAAGTTGCCGAAGTCCTGAATAGCAAAACCGAGTTGACGCTCAATGCCCCGGATGGCGGAGTCTTCAAGGCGGGCGAGTATTACTATCTTTCCCTGCTCCCTGTGGCTCTGGATGGCGGATTCACGATGACCTTTGTCACCGAAAATGAAAAAGGGCTTGTGATAAGCCACAATCCGCAGGTAATCAAACGCTCTGTCTTCGGCGTGCTCGAGAGCCTAGATTCAAAGGTCTCAAAGTGGAAATCAACAAGGGTAGAGCCCGAGTGGGTCGACCTTGGCCTTCCTTCCGGTCTCAAGTGGGCAACTTTCAATGTCGGTGCCAGCAAGCCCGAAGAGTGGGGTGACTATTTCGCATGGGGTGAGACGGAGCCGCAGAAAGACTATAAGTATATGTTGTCGACCTACAAGTGGTGCAACGGAACCGGAAATGTACTCACCAAGTATTGTACGAATAGTTCATATTGGAACGGTTCGGCTCCGATGGATAACAAGACCGTCCTAGAGCTTGAAGATGACGCGGCTCACATTAATTGGGGTGGAGGTTGGCGCATGCCCACCGATGCAGAGTGGACAGAACTCCAAGAGAATTGCACTTGGACGAAGACAGAAGAAAACGGTTATTACGGCCATCTCGTCACCAGCAAGACCAATAACAACAGCATATTCCTTCCAGCCGCAGGCTACCGTTCCGAAGGGAACTTCAATAATGCTGGTTACAACGGTTGCTACTGGTCTTCGTCCCTATGTGCGGGCAACCCTTGCACAGCGTTCTACGTCTTCTTCGGTCCCGGCTATGTGCTCGGGAAGAACAACGACCGCTACGCCGGACTCTCTGTTCGTGCGGTCTATGGAAACATAGTCTATCCAAAATCGGTCTCTCTTAATAAATCCACATTGTCTCTACGTATTGGTGATTCAGAACAGTTGACAGCTACAGTCCTTCCGTCCACCGCTTCTGTAAAGAGTGTCGTGTGGTCTTCTGATGACACGGCGGTCGCTGCCGTCGATGATCGGGGCATCGTCTCTGCGCTAAAAGCAGGAACTGCCACTATTATAGTTACTACGACTTTTGGCGATAAAACGGCGACTTGCGAGGTGACGGTCAAGGATATGTCTTTGCCCGCTGTTGTGGAAGCTGTTGATCTCGGCCTTCCTTCCGGTCTCAAGTGGGCTACCTGCAATGTGGGTGCCGACATGCCAGAGGATTATGGTGGCTATTTCGCATGGGGTGAGACGGAGCCGAAGTTAAAATACAGTTGGTCAACGTATAAATGGTGCAATGGTGAATACAATAAACTGACTAAGTATTGTACTCAGAGTTCATATTGGGATAGTACCGAGCCGATGGATAACAAAACTACGCTTGATCTTGAGGATGATGCTGCACGTGCCAATTGGGGAGGCAGTTGGCGTATGCCGACAGGAGCAGAGTGGGATGAATTGATTATTAATTGTACCTGGACATGGACTACGCAGAACGGAATAAACGGAAAAATGGTAACCGGGCCCAACGGGAAAGGTATCTTCCTTCCAGCCGCAGGCTACCGTGGCGGAACTGCCTTTGACCAGTCGGGTGCCCTTGGCCACTACGGTGCTTCTTCCCTCCATACTCCCTATATTCCCGACACTCCGAACTTCGCCTGGGCCGTCGTCTTCAATTCCGTCGATGCCGGCAGGTACTACTATAGCCGTTACCTGGGGTATCCGGTCCGCCCCGTTACGGAATAATTAGGACGGCCGACGCCTTTTCATAAGTATAGTTATCATGAGATTTCTTGGAAACATCATCTGGCTTATCTTCGGCGGCCTCATCATAGCTGTCATATACTATATCGTGGGACTGCTGATGTGCATCACCATCATCGGCATTCCTTTCGGCGTGCAGCTGTTCAAGTTGGGGACGTATGCATTGTGGCCCTTCGGCCACGACCTGGTCAACGGCCCGGGGGAGCCGGGCTGCCTGTCCACGTTGATGAACCTTGTCTGGATCCTGCTGGGATGGTGGGAGATTGCCGCAATCCACCTTGCCTGCGGCCTCCTTTTCTGCATCACGATCGTAGGCATCCCGTGGGGCCTGAGGCATTTCAGGATGGCCCTGGCCTCAGTGTTCCCGTTCGGGAAAGAGATCCGCTAGACCGTCATTATATCCTTCTCTTTGGCGGCTACGACTTCGTCGACGAGCTTGACTTTCTTGTCGGTGAGTTTCTGTACTTCTTCTTCAGCTTCCTTCTCGGTGTCCTCGGAGAGGCCTTCGTTCTTCTGGGCCTTCTTGAGGAGGTCGATGGCGTCGCGGCGGGCGTTGCGCACCACGACCTTGGTCTGCTCGCCGGAGGCTTTGGCCTTCTTGATCAGCTCCTTGCGGCGCTCCTCGGTGAGGGCGGGCACGATGCAGCGGATGATTTCGCCGTTGTTCTGGGGGGTGAAGCCGAGGTTGGCGTCCATGATGGCCTTCTCGATTTTGGGAATCATGTTCTTCTCCCAGGGCTGTATGACGAGGGTCTTGGCATCGGGGGCGGAGATGGATGCCACCTGATGGACGGGAGTGGCGGAGCCGTAGTAGTCGACCACCAGCCCGTTGAAGACGTTCGGGTTGGCCTTGCCCACACGGTAGGTCTTGAGGTCTTCCTCAAGGAAGTCGATGGCGTCCTGCATCTTGTCGCTGGCGCCGTTCAGGATTTCTTTTGCTCTTTCTGTCAACATATTGCGTATAGTTTTAGGCGTGAACGATAGTGCCGATGGGCTCTCCCTCCAACAGGCGTGCCAGATTGCCGGGGCGGGTGACGTCGAACACCACGATGGGCACCGGACCCTGCTCGCAGAGGGAGTAGGCGGTCTGGTCCATGACCTTGAGGTGGTCGGCCAGGGCCTTGGTGAACGTGAGCTCCTCGTAGCGCACTGCGGTGGGGTCTTTCTCCGGGTCGGCCGTGTAGACGCCGTCCACGCGTGTGCCTTTCAGGAGGGCGTCGGCGCCGAGTTCCAGGGCGCGCAGGGCCGCTCCGGAGTCGGTGGTGAAGAAGGGGTTGCCGGTGCCGCCGGCGATGAGCGCCACGCCGCCCTCTTCGAGCACGCGGATGGCGTTGTCGCGGGTGTAGTAACGGGCATAGGGCTCGATGGGCGTGGCCGTGAACACTTCAGCGTTGACCCCCTGGCTCTTGATGGCGCTGGACAGGGCGAGCGAGTTGATGATGGTGGCGAGCATGCCCATGCGGTCGCCCGTCACGCGGTCGAAGCCCTTGCCCACCCCCTGCAGGCCGCGGAAGATGTTGCCGCCGCCGTTGACGATGGCTACCTGGTGGCCGGCGCGCACCGCCGCCACTATTTCGGAGGCGAACTTGTTGAGGCTCGCGGGGTCGAGGCCCTTTCCTTCCGGGCCGCCGAGGCTTTCGCCGCTAAGTTTCAGTAATACTCTTTTATACATTTGCGTCTCAAATTCAATGCAAGAAACAAAAATATCGGAAAAATATCAAAAAAGCAAACGAAGAATATTATCTTTGCGTTGTATATGACGAGAAGGTTAATTATCGTACTGCTGCTTCTGGCAGGGGCCGTGTGCTCTGCCCAGACACCCCTCTACAGGGGGCGTACGATGGTAGAATACAATTTCCCCTTCAACGGTCATTATTTCTGGGACACCCCCGACTTCCGCCCCGGCAGGGTGTTCTTCAACGGCGACATCTATGAAGGCGTGATGCTCAACGTCAACGCCCACACCGGCGACCTGCTCGCCCGGGAGAGCCTGTTCACGGCCCCCGTCGTGGTGCCCGGGGAGCTTGTGCCCTGGTTCGAACTGGACGGCGTCCGCTACGTCAATCTCCGTCTCTGCGGCGTCCAGGATGCGCCCGAGGGCTTTTTCCAGGTGCTGCGCGACCAGCGCGAGACCGTCTACCACCAGCGCATAAAATTCTTCGCCCGCGAGCCCGGCGACCACAACGGCCCCCGCGGAATAGGCTACGACGACCCCCATTACAGGGAAAATATTATCGCCTATTTCCACCTTCGCGACAACTACTACGCCGTGCGCAGGGGCACGTTCAAGCAGATCCATCCCAGCCGCCGCCGTGCCTCCCGCCTGCAGCCCGTGCCTGAGGCCTTCGCCTCTGCCGAAGCCCCGCTCGAGCAGCGCACCAGCACAGGTGAACCCTCCATCCGCGTGCCCGGCGCCCGCCCGGACCTGCCCCCCGAATGGTTCTCCACCGGCGAAATCTCCTCCGGCAAAAGGGCCATCCTGGAGGCCATCGAGCAGGAAACGCTGATCGCCAACTACCGCAACAAAACCTACGAAATCGGCCGTACGGGCAGCTCCAAGGGGCCCGTGACCGTGAGCGGCACCGTGCGTGACGTGGCCACCGGCGAAGAACTCCCCACCGTGCTCGTGACCGACAGCAGCGGCCGCATCTACACCTACACCGACGACCGCGGCGCCTACTCCCTCAAGCTCCCCCTCGGCGAGAACCTGCTGAGCTTCCGCGAGACCACCAAGGAAGACATGGACATCCACGTCATCGTGCGCGGCGAGGGCAGCCTCGACATAGTGATGCGCGAGAAGGTCACCGCCCTGAAGAGCGCCTACGTGACCGCCAACTCCATGGCCGAGCACCGCAGGGCCGGAATGGGACTGGAGACCATCAACTCCAACATAGTCAGCCACATACCTTCCGCGTTCGGCGAAGGCGACGTCATCAAGGCCGTGCTCACCCTGCCCGGCGTGAAGTCGGTCGGCGAGGCCTCGAGCGGCTTCAACGTGCGCGGCGGATCCTCCGACCAGAACCTCATCCTGTTCAACGGCGGCACCATCTACAACCCCAGCCACCTCTTCGGCGTCTTCTCCGCGTTCAACAATGAAATCCTCGACGGCGTCGAACTCTACAAAAGCTCCATCCCCGTCCAGTACGGCGGCCGCATATCCTCCGTGCTCGACATCACCACGCGCGACGGCAGCACCGACCGCGTCCGCGGCTCGCTGGGAATAGGAATACTCACCAGCCACGCCACCATAGAGGGCCCCATAGGCAAAGGAGGCAAGACCACCTTCGTGCTCGGCGGCCGCACCACCTATTCCGACTGGCTGCTGAAACGGCTCCCCGCCAACAGCGGATATGCCGGCGGCAACGCCTCGTTCAGCGACGTCAACATCGGCGTCACGCACCGTTTCGACGAGCGTAACTCCCTGAAACTGACCGGATACTGGTCCCGCGACGACTTCTCGTTCCGCGGCGACACCACCTTCCGTTACTCCAACCTCGACGTGGCCCTGAAATGGCGCCACAAGCTCTCCGGCAACGGCACCCTGGACGTCTCCACCGGCTTCGACCGGTATTCCAACATCCTCGACCGGGGCTACAAGACCGATGTCACCGGCGCCTGGTCGCTGGCCACCGACATACGCCAGGGCTTCCTACGGGCCGGCGTGAAGCAGCGCCTCGGCACCCACACCCTCAGCTGGGGCGGCGATGCCGTGTTCTACGCCCTCAACCCCGGCACCATAAGCCCCACCGACAGCTCCCTGGTGGTCCCGAGGGCGCTCCCTCCCGAGATGGCGCTGGAGCCGGCAATCTACCTCGGCGACCAGTGGCAGCCGCAGGACAGCCCCTTCTCGCTGGACTACGGCCTGCGCCTGTCCTCCTTCCTCGCCTTCGCGCCCATGAAATTCTACGGCGGCCCGGAGCTGCGCGTCAGCGGCAAATACTCCCCGCTCGCCAACCTTTCCATTAAGGCCGGGTTCAACACCATGAACCAGTACATCCACCTCATTTCCAACACGTCCTCCATCTCCCCCATGGACACCTGGCGCCTATCAGGGGCCGATATCCTGCCCCAGAAGGGCTGGCAGGCCGCATCCGGCATCTACTGGACGGTGTTCGGAAACGAGCTCGACATATCCATCGAGGGCTACTGGAAGCAGATGGACAACTACCTGGACTACAAGTCCGGCGCCGTGCTGTCCATGAACGAGCACCTCGCCGACGACCTGGTGCGCACCCGGGGCAAGTCGTACGGCGTGGAGCTGATGCTCAAGAAGCTCTCCGGCCGCCTGACGGGCTGGGTGTCCTACACCTGGTCGCGCGCCATGCTGCAGGAGATGGGCGACAGGGGCCCCGACACCATCAACGGCGGCGCCTGGTACAACGCCCCCTACGACAAGCCCCACGACGTCAAGCTGGTGGGCAACTACAAGTTCACCCACCGCTATTCGCTGTCCTTCAACCTGGACTACTCCACGGGCCGGCCCGTCACCGTGCCGGTGGGGCAGTACTACTACGGCAACGCGCTCCGGCTCATGTATTCCGACCGCAACGCCTACCGCATCCCCGACTACTTCCGCCTCGACCTTGCGTTCAACATTGAGCCGGGGCACTACCTCAAGGCCTTCACCCACATGTCCGCCACCATCGGCTGCTACAACGTGACCGGCAGGCACAACGCCTATTCGGTGTTCTACACCACCGGCGGCGGCACCGGAGTGAAGGGATACCTGCTTTCCGTATTCGCCACACAGGTGCCCTACCTGAGTCTAAACCTGAAGTTCTGAGATGAGACAGTCCACCAAGTGCATATTGTTCGCCGTGCTGCTGCTCCTCTCCGGGTGCATCTATCCCTTCCATGCCGATATAGAGAGCGAATCCATCGACAAAATAGTGGTCTCCGGCGACATCATTATCGGCGGGACCACCCGCATCACCCTCGGCTACGTCTATCCTTTGTCGACGCTGCCTTCCGACATGCGGGGCAACTACCCCATGGGCGCGGTGACCATTGAAAACGACTCCGGAGGCCGCTGGGAAGGCACATATTCCTTCAACGGCATCTACTCTTTCGACACCACCGAAGCTCCTGCCGCCGGCCGATACAGGCTGCATATCTTACTGAAAGACGGCAGGGAGTACTCCACCCCATGGACCGGCGTCAAACAGGCTCCGGTGATCACAAACTTCCGCTACAAGGGCGGCTCCCAGGGTGTCGCGATCTACCTCAGCCTGGACGGCGCCGATTCCCTGTGGAACTTCCGCTGGGACTACACCGAGTCCTGGGAGTACCACGCCGACTTCGTGCCCGAATTAATGTATGTGCCCGGCCTTCCCCCCGAAGACCAGCAGAACCCTTCCAAAATCTACAGGGAGCCCTTCCCTTCGGAAATCAAAACCACCTGCTGGAACAGCTACAGCACCATAGAGCCCGGTCTCGCCAGCGCCGAAGGCCAGTCGGACAACGTACTCAAGGATATCTGCATACATTCGATGCCCAGCTCCGACCGCCGCATTTCCGTCCGTTATTCCATGCTGCTGACCGTGCGCGGCCTTTCTTCCGAAGCGCTTTCCTGGCACAGGCACATGAACGCCCTGTCCAACGAGAGCGGCTCGCTCTTCTCGCCCACGCCAAGCGAGATGCAGGGCAACGTCCGCTGCATCTCGGACGAAACGCAGACGGCCCTCGGATACGTGGACGTGGTCTGCTGCGTGTCCAAGCGCATTTATGTGCCCGGATCCTTCTACAGGAGGCCGTATGATCCGGAGGCTTTCCTTTATTTCCCCGAACCAGACGAAGACGGGAGATACTATTTCGAGCAGTACTACTTTTCCGGAGACGCCCCGGTGCGCGGCGAGCCCACCCTGCGCGGCGTGGAATGGGCACCGAAGAGATGTACCGACTGCACTGTGCTCGGAGGCTCGACCACGGCTCCAGAATGGTGGAACATAAGGGATTGGAAATGAAAAGACTGACGCTCATACTGTTATTGGTGCTGTCCGCCCTGCAGGCGGGTGCCCGGGTGTATGTGTCCACCGACAAGGGCAGCTATGTGGCGGGCGACAGGATCTGGTGCTCCGTGTTCTGCGAAGAAGGTCCCGCGGTGGCCTATCTTGAGCTGGTCTCCGCCGGCGAGGTGGCGGCCCGCACCCGTATCGATATCCGTTCCGGGCGCGGCGGCGGCTCCCTGCGCCTGCCGCTGACCATACCCACCGGCAACTACCGGCTCGTGGCATATACCGACCCGCAGAAAGCGTCCGAAGCGGCCGGCAGCGGGCCCCTGATAGCAGTCTACAACACCCTCACCACCGACCGAGTGAAGGACGGCGTGGAGGTCGTTGAAGATCTTGGCCCCGCTTCCCCGGCCATGCAGACCGGCTACGGCCTCTCAGTGGAGACCGTGCCCGATGGCATCAGGGTGGACAATCTGTCCGGCGCGCCCGTGTCGCTCAGCCTGTCCGTCCACAGGGACGATTCGCTTGAGCCCGTCTCCCGCTCCTCGATCGCCGGATTCGAGCCCGGGGCTCCGGGACCGGCGGCCTGGGGTGAACGCCTCACCGCCACGGCGGTTGGCCTTGACCCGTCCGCCGACGGTGTCACGGCGCTGCTTTCCGTGCCCGGCTCGCCCACCGACTGCTATGTGGCGGAGCGTTCCGAAGACGGGAGTTTTTCTTTCGACACCGAGAACCTTTTCGGCACCGTGGACGTGGTGTGCCAGCTGGACGGGCTTCCTGAAGGGGCTCAGTGCCATCTGGAGCTGCAGAATCCCTTCTCGGCTCCGTTGGTGGAGGGGCTGCCGAAGCTGCGCATCTGCCGCTCCCAGTCCGGCGACCTCGTGCGCAGGGGCGCCGCCATGCTGACAGGACTGTCGTCCGACACGCTCGCCGTCTCGCTTCCTATGCGCCGTGAGCATTTCTTCCTCACGCATGAGTGCGTGTCATACGTGCTGGACGATTACAACCGTTTCCCGACCATGGCGGAGGTGTTCGTGGAGATCACGCCCCTGGTGAAGATGCGTATGCGTAAGGGAAAGCCGCGTATTTACGGACTGATGAGGGCCAGCGTGCTGGACGGCATCCCGTGGTGGGGCGACGTGGTGGTGATGGTGGACGGCGTGCCTGTGCCGGACCATAGCCTGATCATGAACTACGACCCGGCCATCGTGAAGAGCATCGACGTGTACCCCTATCGTTACCGCCTCGGGGACAAGACCTTCGACGGTGTGATCAACCTCGTGACTTTCAAGGGGAACATGCCGGGGCTGCTGTTCGACGACAACGTGCGCATCTACTCCTTCGACGGCTGCTCGCTGCCGCAGGAGCACCGCGGGCAGGAGACTCTCTACTGGCATCCGCTGATCGACCTGCAGGCCGGCGGCTCGCTCCCGGTCCGTGTGGACGGCCTCCAGCCGGGGGTGCGCTACACCATCTCGGCGGAAGGCGTGACTGGCGCCGGCCGCGCGGTGTATTTCCGAAAAACCTTTGTGAGATAAACGGAATCTTGCTATATTTGCATACGATTTTTCGAAAAACCTATGTTTATTTTCAATTCATCCATCGGCAAGAAGTTCATCCAGGCGGTGAGCGGTGCATTCCTGATCATATTCCTTTTACTCCACGCCACCATCAACTTCTTCTCTGTAATCGATTCTTTCACAGGTAAATATGGTATCGCCACAGCAGATCCCGAGCTCTTCTCCAAGGGCGACGGCCTCTTCAAGCTGGGCTGCGATTTCATGTCCACCCCTGTGATTTCCATAATGGTGCCTGTACTCGCCCTCGGCTTCCTCGTGCATATCGGCTACGGTATCTGGCTGACAATATGCAATATAAGGGCACGCGGCGGATACAAGCGCTACGAAGTTGCTAGCAAGGCGGCCGCTGATTCCTGGTCTGCCAAGAACATGCTCGTGCTCGGCATCGTGATCCTGGGCTTCATCTTCTTCCACCTCACCCATTTCTGGGCCAAGATGCAGCTTCCCGAGATGTTCGGTATCGGCACGTTTGAGAACAATCCCTATCTGCTTCTTGGCGCCACGTTCGGAAAGTGGTGGCTGCTGGTGCTCTACCTGATCTGGTTCGCCGCCCTGTTCCTGCACCTAACGCACGGCTTCTGGAGCATGTTCCAGACGGTCGGCTGGGATGGACAGACCTGGTTCAAGAGGCTGAAGGTGATAGGTATCATCGTGGCCGCCATCATCATCCTGATGTTCGTCGCCACCGCCGTCAACGCCTTCGTGCAGGTGAACTGCCTTGCCTGAAATATGAAACGTTTTTTCCTCTTTCTCGCCATCCTGGCCCCCGTTTTCGCCTGGGCATCCAAACCTGCGGTTCCTGAAATCGTCCCGGTGCCCCAAAAAATCGAGATGGCCAAAGGCTCCTTCAAGGTCAAGGGAGTGAGCATCAACTGCGATCCCGCCGTCGATGCCGCCACCGTCAAGGCCGTGCGCCAGTTCGCAGACAAGCTTTCCCTGGTGAGCGGCAAGACGTCCGACGTGGCCAGCCCCATCGGCATCGCCAATGCCGTGGCCAGCGGCAAGATGAAGGGTCTTTACTTCATCAAGGACGCCTCCGTGGCTCCTGAAGGCTACAAGATCAGCATAGGCAGGAGGGCCGCCGTGGTGCGCGCTTCCGACTACAGCGGCTTCTTCTACGCGCTCCAGACCATGAAGCAGATGCTTCCGGTGTCGGTCTACGGCAGCGCTCCCGACCTGAAGTCCCGCTGGTTCCTGCCCTGCTGCGAGATTGAGGACGCTCCCCGTTTCGGCTATCGCGGACTGCTTCTCGACTGCTGCCGCCACTTCTTCAGCGTGGATGAGGTGAAGAAGGTGCTGGATATCATGTCGATGTTCAAGCTCAACCGCTTCCACTGGCATCTGACTGAAGACCAGGGATGGAGGATCGAGATAGACAAATATCCCAAACTCACCGAGATAGGTGCATTCCGCGACTATACTATCATCAAGCGCGACCTCAACAGCAGCGACGGCACCCGCCACGGCGGCTTCTACACCAAGGACCAGATTCGCGATATTGTGGCCTATGCGCAGGCCCGCGGCATCACCATCATCCCCGAGGTCGACATGCCCGGGCACATGGTAGCTGCCCTGGCGTCTTATCCCGAACTCGGTTGTGCCGGAAGCGAGCCCCAGCCCTACAAGGTGCGCACCTACTGGGGCGTTTCGAAGCAGGTGCTCAATGTGGGCAAGGAAAGCACGATGCGCTTCCTGGAAGACGTCTGCGACGAAGTGGCCGATCTGTTCCCTGGTGAGTATTTCAACATAGGCGGCGACGAGTGCCCGAAGGACGAATGGAAGACCGACCCCGACTGCCAGGCCAAGATCAAGGAGCTCGGTCTCGTGAGCGACGAGAAGGCCTCCGCCGAGGCGCGCCTGCAGAACTACGTGACCGCCCGCATGCAGAAGTTCCTCGCCACCAAGGGCAAGAAGATAATCGGCTGGGACGAGATTCTCGAAGGCGAGCTTGCCGAAGGCGCCACCGTGATGAGCTGGCGCGGCACCAAGGGAGGCATCAAGGCCGCCAGCATGGGCTACGACGTGATAATGTCGCCCAACATCTACTGCTACCTGGACCATTGCCAGTCCACCGACCTTGAATCCGAGCCCTACTGCATCACCAAGAAGCCGGAGCGCGCGGTCACCATGCCCAAGCTCTACGGCTACGAGCCCTATGAAGGCATGGATCCTTCGTCCGTGCATCATATACTCGGCGTGCAGGGCAATCTCTGGACGGAATTCATCGGCACCGACGAGTATCTGGAATACATGCTCCTTCCCCGCCTCATGGCACTTTCGGAGGTGCAGTGGTGCCAGCCCGAAAACAAAGACTACGACAGGTTCATCAAGAGCCTGGAGAAGCATGAGCTTCCCCTCCTCAGCCTCCTTGGCTATAACTTCCGCACTCCCGACGAACTTAAGAAATAGCGCCCCGTGAAGAAAGCGCCCCTTATTCTTGCCTTGCTGCTTTGCGCATGCGCCCCTAAAGCGGCAGACCTCCACATAGTACCCGCCCCTCAGAGCATCACTACATCCTGCGGCTCCCTCGATGTCAGGGGGACAGGCATCAATTGCGACAAGTCCATGGATGCCCGCAGCGTCTGTGCCGTGCAGCAGTTTGCCGAACAGCTCTCGCTTGTGTGCGGCACAGAGTGCAAGCCGTCAGGCAAGGGGATCAGTTTCGTGCAGGACGACACGATGACCCCCGAGGCCTACGCCATCAGCGTGCGGAGCAGCGGCGCCGAGGTGCGTGCAAGCGGCTTCCCGGGATTCTTCTATGCCATCCAGACCCTGAAGCAGCTGCTTCCCGTGCAGATTTATGGCCGGGAACCGGCCCCGGATGCTGCCTGGAAGCTTCCGTGCTGCGAGATTTCGGACGCGCCCCGTTTCGCCTACCGCGGTCTCATGCTCGACTGCTGCCGGCACTTCTTCAGCGTGGATGAAATAAAGAAAGTGCTGGATGCGATGTCCGTTTTCAAGCTGAACCGCCTCCACTGGCATCTTTCCGAAGACCAGGGCTGGAGGATACAGATAGACAAGTATCCCCGCCTGACTGAAGTCGGCGCATGGCGTGACGGCACCATGGTGGGCGGCGACTGGAACACCAACGACGGCATACGCTACGGCGGCTACTACACCAAAGACCAGATCCGGGACGTCATCGGCTATGCGGCGGAGCGCGGCATCACGATAGTTCCGGAAATCGACCTTCCAGGCCACATGCAGGCCGCCCTGGCGTCGTATCCCGAACTGGGATGCAAAGGCAGCCAGCCGCAGCCCTATAAGGTATGGACCATCTGGGGCGTGTCCAGGCAGGTGCTCAACGTGGGCAGCGAAAAGACCATGCGCTTCCTGGAAGACGTGCTCGGGGAGGTCGCAGACCTCTTCCCCGGCGAGTACATCCACATCGGAGGCGACGAGTGCCCCCGTGACGAATGGAAGAGCGACCCTGCGTGCCAGGCCAAGATACGCGAGCTCGGGCTCAAGGATGCCGACGGCGTGTCCGCCGAGGCGCGCCTGCAGAACTACGTGACCGCCCGCATGCAGTCGTTCCTTGCCGCCAAGGGCAAGAAGATAATAGGCTGGGACGAGATACTCGAAGGCGAACTGGCCGAAGGCGCCACCGTGATGAGCTGGCGCGGCACCAAAGGCGGTATCAAGGCCGCAGGCATGGGCTACGACGTGATCATGAGCCCGACCACCTACTGCTACCTGGACTACATACAGGCTCCCGATCTGGAGAACGAACCGTTCAGCATCACGCATCAGTGGGCGACTCCCGAGACCGTCGGCAAATCGGCCATCACGCTGGAGAAGCTCTACGGCTACGAGCCCCTGGATGAGATTCCTGCCGATGCGCAGCACCACATCCTCGGCGTGCAGTGCAACCTCTGGACCGAGTATATCGCCGAGCCGTCGTATCTGGAATACATGCTCTTCCCGCGTGTCCTGGCCCTCTCGGAAGTCCAGTGGTGCGCGCCGGATCGCAAGGACTTCGCCCGCTTCAAGGCTGATTTGGCGAATCATGCCCTCCCCGTGCTGGACGAGCTTGGAATGAACTACCGCAAACTGGACTAAGGGATGAATCTGAAGTCGCTGGCAAAAGACACGGCCATATATGGCCTCAGCAGCATAGTGGGAAGGTTCCTGAACTATCTGCTGGTGCCGCTGCATACCCACAGGATTGCTGCGGAGAGCGGCGGCTACGGCATAGTGACCAACCTTTATGCCTACACGGCCCTGCTGCTGGCGCTGCTGACTTTCGGCATGGAGACAACGATGTTCCGTTTCTCCAACAAGGAGGGGGAGGATCCGCGCAAGGTGTACGGCACCTCGCTGAAGATGGTGGGGGCGCTCTCGCTGTTCTTCGTGCTTGTGGTGATGGTGCTGCTGCGCCCGATTTCGGGTGCGATGGGCTACGCCGCGCATCCTGAGTACGTGGGGTGCATGGCCCTGATTGTGGCCCTGGATGCGTTCCAGGCCATCATGTTCTCCAAGCTGAGGCTGGATCGCCGCCCGCTGAAGTTCATGGTGCTGAAGTTCGCGTTCATCATTCCGAACATACTGCTGAACCTGGTCATCTTCCTGGTGCTGCCGCTGCTCTTCCCCGCGCATCCGGGGCTGGAGCAGATGTATGTGCATTTCAACTACGGCGTCGGCCTCATTTTCTTTGCCAACCTTGCCTGCACGGCGCTCGTGACGCTGGGGTTCATTCCGGAGCTCCGCGGGCTGGGCGTGCGCTTCGACAAGGCGCTCGCCGGCCGCCTGCTGCGGTATTCGTGGCCTCTGCTGCTGCTCAGCCTGGTGGGCATACTCAACCAGGTGGCGGACAAGATACTGTTCCCGTATCTCATGCCGGGCGAAGAGGGGAAGGTGCAGCTGGGCATCTACGGCGCCTGCGTGAAGATAGCCATGATCATCGCCCTGCTGACGCAGGCTTTCCGGTATGCCTACGAGCCTATCGTGTTCAACGGCAGCCGGGACAAGGACAGCCCGGACACGCTCGCAGACGGGATGAAGTATTTCGTCATATTCACGCTGCTGGCGTTCCTGGCGGTGGTGGTGTACATGCCTCTGCTGCGGCACTTTATCCAGCGTGGCTATTGGGCTGGCCTGGGAGCGGTGCCGGTGGTGATGATGGCGGAGGTGTTCATGGGGGTTTATTTCAACCTGTCGTTCTGGTATAAGCTGTCCGACCAGACGTGGTGGGGCGCCGTGATAAGCGCCATCGGGGCTGCGGTGATGATTGCCGTGAACGTGGTGTTCGTGCCGCGTATTGGCTACTGGGCCTGCGCCTGGGGCGGATTCGCGGGGTACGGTACTGCCATGGTGCTGAGTTGGCTGATCGGGCGGAAGAGGTTTACAGTGCCGTACGACTGGAAGGTTATGCTGCGCTTCGTGCTGATCGCCGCGGTGATTTATACGGCCGTGTCGCTGCCCGCATGGATGGGCGGCTCGCTGACGCCGTGGGTGCAGATGGCGGGCGGCACCGTGCTGCTTGCAGGTTACGCCGCCATGGCCTGGAAAGAGGTGCGGCGCGTCAGAAGCTGACACCCACGCCCGCGTTCATGAAAGTGGTACGCGCGTAAGGGTTCACAAGATATGAGACGCTCAGCGGGACTTTGACTGCTCCCAACTCGAGCGTCTTGGTGTATCTGAGCTCGCAGTGGATTACTGCGAAATCCTTTGTGTGGGCGGTGTAGGGCCCTTTCAGTATGCTGGAGCCAAGGACGAACGAGCCGCGGCCCCAGGCGTCGAAGTCGTGGTAGGCCTCGAGTTCGAGGTAGGAGGAGAAGGTGGGCTTACCCCGGCTGCCGTCGGGTTCGGGCATCCAGTCGCCGAAGAAGAAGGTGAACCATTTGGCGTTCACCGGGACGGCTTCCGGGCTGTAGCAGATTATGCCTTCGAAGAGATGGCCGGTGGTCTGCTTGCTGAAATCGAAATAGTTTTCCTTGACGGGGGAGTTTGCGAAGCGGATGAAGTAGTCGGCGACGTGGAACTGCCAGGGGCCGAGGGTGTAGAAGAGGTCGAGGTCGATTTCCTTGTAGGTGCCGTTGAAGGGCAGGTAGGCGAAGGCCTGGGCGGTGAATCCGCCGACGGAGGCTTCCAGCACCGGGTTGAAGTTGACTTCGCACACTTTTTCACCTCTCCAGAGGTAGGCGCTTTGGATTATGGCCGTGCCGGAGACCTTGACAGGGGATTCTGCCAGGGCTGCGGCGGACAGGAGCAGGGCCGAGAGTATGGTTGTGAACCTTTTCATCGTGGCGCAAAGATAGGGAAAAAGAATAATTTTAAAAAAAGTTAAAAAAAGTCTTGCAGGTCAAAAAATAATTACTACCTTTGCATCCCGCTTCTCCGGAAGCAGGACAATGATAGTTCATTGATAATCCCGCTCTGCGGCAAAATTGAAAAGTAGTTTTCAATATTATCGTGTAGCGCGGTGGTGAACAGAATACAGTTCATTGATAATATTGAAAAGATAAGTACAAGCAAGTACCAAGAACAAACGAGAGCGTTGATTCCTTTATGGAATTAAGAGTGTCAAGGGTCAAGCTAAGAGATTTGAAT
>JAFZVQ010000040.1 GCA_017617715.1 Bacteroidales bacterium
CGAGGTGGGCGGGGAAGGACCTGAGCGACTTTGAAATTGCGAGCGAAGGCGAAGCAATTTTGTAGCAGGAGCGAGGGGCCTTTCCCGCCCGGACGATTCTTCGATTTAGATTCTTCGCTTCGCTCAGAATGACAACGGAGAGACAAAAAAAGGGCGTGCCGGAGGGCACGTCCTGAATTGTCAATCTGGGGAAGTCCGCTTATGCAGCGAGCTTTTCGGCGACCTTGTCGATGGCGTCCTTGACGGTGGCGATGTTGCTGGTCTCGTCGTCGGGGATCTTGATTCCGAACACCTTCTCAAACTCCATGAGGAGCTCGACAGTGTCGAGGGAATCTGCACCGAGGTCGTTGGTGAAGTTGGCGTTTTCAGTCACTTCGGAAGGCTCGACGCCGAGCTTGTCGACGATAATGCCTTTTACCTTGCTTTCGATTTCTTCGTATACCATAACAGTAAATATTGGTTTAATTTTTAATACAGTTTCAAACGCAATCAGGATGCAAAGGTAAAAATATTTATTCAGATTTGCAACCTTCCCCCCTTTCGGCAATCAGCCTCGCGAGCTTCGGTCCCACCAGCTCCGCCACGTCAGCTTCCGGCGCTGCCAGGATGCGGGCAAGCGAGCCAAAGTGCAGTAACAGACGCTCTTCCGTGCGCGGCCCCACCCCGGGAATGTCCCGCAGCGTGCTGTGGACTTCCGCTTTGCGGCGAAGGCTTCTGTGGAAAGTGATGCCGAAGCGGTGCGCCTCGTCGCGCGCCTGTTGCAGGAGCTTCAGGGCCTGGGAATTCCGGTCCAGGAACAAGGGGTACGGGTCGCCCACACGTATCACTTCCTCAAGGCGTTTGGCAAGGCCGACCACGGTGAGCCTGTCCTGGATGCCGAGCTCGCAGAGGGCCTGCCAGGCAAACTCCAGCTGCCCCTTGCCGCCGTCGATCACCACCAGCTGCGGCAGGTCGTCCGGCGCCTCCTCCAGCATGCGGGCGTAGCGGCGGTTCACTATTTCCTTCATCGAAGCGTAGTCGTTGGCTCCGATGACGGTCTTCACCTTGAACTTGCGGTAATCCTTCTTCGAAGGTTCGGCGTTACGGAACACCACGCACGAGGCCACAGGGTTGGTGCCCTGGAGGTTGGAGTTGTCGAAACATTCGATGTGGCGGGGCAGCTCCTTCATGCCCAGCGCCTTGCGCAGTTCCTCCATCACGCCTTCGCGGAAGGCGTCCGGATCGGTGTGCTCCCGCTGCTTGAGGGTGTTGAAATGGAACTCCTTGGCGTTTTTGGCGCTGAGCTCCAGGAGCGACAGCTTGTCGCCGCGGGCAGGGATCGTGAAGGTGATGCCGTCCAGCTCCACGTCCGGCAGAAAAGGCACCACTATTTCGCGCGCCAGCGTCCCGAACTTGCTCTCTATCTCGGCGATGAAGCTGCTGAGCACGGACGCCTGTTCCTCCTCGATCTGCATCTTGAAACCGAGGTTGAGGCTCTGGACGATGGCGCCGCCGCGCACGCGCAGGAAGTTGCCGAAGGCGTCGGCTCCGTCGAACACGAGCGAGAACACGTCCAGGTCCCGCTCGCCCGCCGCCGTGATTATGGATTTGGCATAATGCTTCTGCAGGGCCTCCACGCGCTGCTTGCAGAACTGCGCGCTCTCGAAATCGAGGGCGTCGGAGGCCTGCTGCATGGCGGCCTTGTACTTGGAAATGACGTCGCTCACCCCGCCCTTCAGCAGATGGACTATCTCATCGATCCAGGCGTCGTACTCCTGTTGCGACACCTTCCCCACGCAGCACCCCCGGCAGCGGCCGATGTGGTAGTCCAGGCATGGGCGATACTTGCCGCGCAGGATGGCGTCGGAGTCTATTTTCAGGCGGCAGCTGCGAAGCGGCCAGTTGCGGGCGAAGAACTCCAGCAGCCCCCGGGCATGCAGCACGGAGCTGTAGGGCCCGAAGTAGCGCGAGCCGTTCTTTTCCACGCGCCGCGTCAGGAAAACCCTCGGAAAGGGCTCCTGCGTCACGCAAATCCACGGATAGGTCTTGCTGTCCTTCAGCAGTATGTTGTAGCGGGGCTTGTACTGCTTGATGAGGTTGTTCTCCAGCAGCAGCGCGTCAGCTTCCGTGTCCACGACGGAGTACTGCACGTCGGCGATACGGGCCACCAGGAGCCGCGTCTTCACGTTCAGGCGGTCCGGATCCACGAAGTACTGGTGCACGCGCTTGAACAGGTCCTTGGCCTTGCCCACGTAAATCACCGTCCCTTTGTCGTCGTAGTAACGGTAGACTCCGGGACTGTGCGGCAGCAGTTCAATCTTCTCGCGTACGTCCATCTACTGCAGCAGGACCACGGAGGAGTAAGGTCCGAGCGTCAGCGTGATGCCGCTTGCGGACCAGGTGCCGTTGGCCACTATGGCGTCGGTGATTTTTTTGCCGTTCACGACGGCGCTCACGGGCGCTCCGCCGAAATTATGGGCCACAAGCACGGTCTGGCCGTCGTGGGACATGGTCCAGAGGGCCATGGCGGGAGTGTTGCAGGAGACTTCCGTCATCTCGCCGAGGGCTAGCGCCTTATAAGTGTTGCGGGCCTTGGCGAAGGCGCGGTAGACGCTCAGCACCGAGGTCTCCGATTCGGACTGGGCCTCGACGGAAATGTCGGCCGTGAGCATGGAATGGTCCACCTTTCCGTTCAGTGCAACAGTGGGCACGGAGCCGGTCCTGGTCCACTTCACCGGCGTGCGTATGTATTCGTCGCCCTTGGATTTGGTGCCCCAGTAGCCGAGCTCCTCTCCCTGGTAGATGAAGGGCTTGCCGGGGGAAGTCAGGAGCACGGCGCCGGCGAGTTTCTCCTTTGCCTGATCCCGGCCAAGGTCGTTGCCGGCACGGTCTTCGTCGTGGTTGGAGAGCTTGATGGCGTCGATGAATCCGGCACGGTAGGGCTTGTACTGGTTGCGGAAGCCAAGGATGGTCTTGGCGAAATCATTGCCCTTGTTCTTGTTGATGCGGTCCTTGAGCGTCCACCAGTAGCTGAAGTTGAACAGCGACGGCAGGCCTTCGTAGTAGGAAGCTATCTTGGATGTCTCTTCCCAGGCCTCGCCGACCATGTAGATGTCGCCTTCTCCGCCCCGTGCCTTATAAGTGCCGTTGCATCGGTCGTACCACTGCTTCAGGAAGGTGGCGTTGGCCTTCGCCTGGTTCTGGTAGATCCAGATCACGGCGTCGAGCCGCAGCCCGGCCACGCCCATATTGATCCATTTGTCGGCGCTTGCTGCCAGCGCCTTGAAGGCCGGGGATTCGCTCGCTTTGGCATAGGGGCCGTAGTTGAGGTCGGGCATCGAGGCGTCGAAACTGGCAAAGTACCATATATGGGAGCCGCCGAATGTGATGTCCGACGCGGTGCTGCTGTTGAGGGTATAAGGCTGGCCGAAAGTGATGCTGGTGCCGTTGCCGCCCCATTTGGTGCCGTTGTCCCAGCTGGTGCTGGAGGAGCGGACCAGGAAGCCCCAGTCGGTGTCGACGTCGAAGGTGATTTCATGGATGTCGCCGCCGGTCGGGTAGAGTCCCACGAGGCCGGTGCTGCCCACCCAGAGCCACTTGCTGGCGGAAGGGTTGGACGATTGCGCGGCGGCGGTGGTCTCAGTCACGGTGATGGTCTTCTTTCCCCAGTCGAGCTTGAAATGCAGGCGGCCCTTGTAGCCGATGTTGCCGCCGGCAGCGGTGTGCCAGCTGCCCATGCCGGGGCTCGTGGCACCGGCGAAATTGTCCACCTTGCCGGCAGCCACGTCGGCCGTGTAATTATCCGAAAGCACGTAGAAGCTGCGGTATGGGCTGTTTTCGTCCGAAATGGCGCTGTTGAACCATTCTCCCCGGCCGGAGTGGTTGAGCACGTAGTCCATGTAGATGTCGATGCCCTTTTCCTTTGCCTTGTCTATGAGGTCCTTGAAGTCGGCCTCAGTGCCGAGCCTGGGATTGATTGAGTTGTAGTCGATGACATCGTAGCCGTGGTAGGAAGTGGACGTCTGGACAGGAGACAGCCAGAGGGCCGTGGCGCCAAGCCCGTCGAGGTAGTCGAGGTGCTGGGTGATGCCTTTGATGTCACCCCAGCCGTCGCCGTCGGAATCGGCGAAGCTGTAGACGTTCAGCTGGTAGGTGATGTCGGAGAGTTTCCCGTCGGAGCCGGGCTGTTGATTGTTGTTGCCGCCTTCGTCCGGCTTGACAGGGTCGCAGCAGACGGCGAGCACGAGCAGTGAGAGCAGTATGTATATCCTTTTCATAAAGTGGTATGTCTATGACCCACAATATTAATAAATCCTCCGCTGAAAAACAAAAAAAGCCGGCGCAATCGGCGCCGGCTTTTTAAGGGAGATATCTACCTTACTCGCCGTAGACTGCATTGAAAATGTGCAAGCCTTCAGTGTAGTTGGTAGCATTGTGGATCAGGCTCATGTAGTTTTCAGCGGTAGCCTTCACTTCATTCACGGTGCCGGCCACGGTGACGGGGCTTTCGGCGGTGCCGATGGTGACTTCCTTAGTCTTGCCGTTCAGGTGACCGACGATGAGGCCGCACTGGGCGGTGCCGCCGCCGATGATAGTGGCGTTGACTTTACAGCCATCGCATAAAGTGTTCTTGACATCGCCGATACCACCGCAGATGCCGCCAAGTCCGCTAACTGCCAGTTTGGCCTCCAGTGTGCCTGTTGCTTCGCAGTTCTTAAGGGTATGGGTCTGGGTGTGGAATCCGTTGATAAGACCGAAGACGGAAGAGGAAGCTGCGCCTTCAACCAGGATGTTGCCGCTGTTCTTGCAGTTTTCCATATTGTTGGTGCCGCCTGCAACTCCTCCTGCACGTATCTTCAGCTTGCCTTTTATGAACAGGTTGCCTGTGTTGAAGCAGTCCTTGATCACGGTCACGGAAGCGCTTTCCGCGGCAGGCCATGCGCACACGCCGCCGGCAGTGTTGTTTGACTTAGTCATGTCGGAATCCACGTAGATGTTGCCGGTGTTGGAGCATCCGACAACGGAGGTCTCATTCTGGTCTACGGTGGATTTTATCTTCTTCACGAAATAGTCGGAACCCTGAACACCTGCGGCGTGGAGGATGATGTTGATGTCGGCATAAGCGCTGCTGCGGTCGGCAGCCACCATGGTGGCCTCGATGTCGCCATGGTTGTGGCAGTTGGTGATGTCACCGCCGGAATTGGCGACAATGCCCGCTACAGGAGAACGGCTCACGGCAGAGCTCTTTGAGTGGAGTCCGTTGTAGGTGAAGCTGATATTGCCTGTGTTGTTGCAATCTTTCACGGTCACGGTGTGGTTGGCATCGCTGACTGCATATGTCACGATACCCGCCACGGAGGACACGGGATCATATTTCATGCTGACTTCGGTCAGACCACTTGTGCGGCCAAGGGGAGATCCTGCCACGAGACTGACATTACCTGAGTTGGAGCAACTTTCGACAGCAGCACCAGCTACGCCGGCTACACCGGCTACGATGATGGCCCATGTGTCCTTGCCGGATGCGTTGGCGGAAATCTCTCCGACGTTTCCGCAATCCTTGAGCAGACCGTATGCCTCGCCGACCACGCCGGCAGCAATGGCGCCGTTCTTGGTTTCGGCTCCGCCTTCACCGGCAGGGCCGTGCATCTTCACGACGGCTGCGTTGGTCACGCCCTGGATAGAACCGTAGCTCTTGCCGATAGGGGCGAGAACTGTCTTCTCGGCTCCACAGGTGGCTTCAATCTCACCTGCGAACTTGACATCCTTTATATTACCGCGCACAACGGGGAAGAGGGGACCCTGAAGCTGGAAGGTGATTACCTTGCCTTTACCGTCGAAGTTGCCGGTAATCTCGGGGGCGGGGGTCATCTGCTTGCCGACAATATTGATATCGTCGCCGAGTTCTGCATCCACGGTGGGATTCTCAAGCCAGGCGATAAATTCGTCTGCGGTATTGATGACCTTGGTCGTGCTGGTGCCGGCCGCGGTGATCAAGACCTCTTCGGTGACAGGATTGTAGGAGACGGTGTACTTGCCTTCAGCGGGGGCTTTGATGTTGTTGCCGGGGCTTGCCACCAGGAACTTCTCGCCGGGAGTGAAGGTGAATCCGGACTCGCCGTAGCCACGGGTGTCGGGATCGGCCCAGGAGGAGTTGTTGCGGAGCTTGAACTCACCCTTGATGGTGACCTCGTCGCTCGTCCAGATGCCGTTAGGGTTGGCGGTCATGAAGAAGTCCTTGTTCCACATGCTCTCCTCGATAGCGCCGATGAGCGCCCAGCCCTGGAGGAAGATGATACCCTTGTTGGAGTCGTACACGACGTGGTACTTGCCCGGGGAGGCCACCTTCAGGTTGTTGCCGGGATGGACGGGAGTCACAGGCACGCCGGGGGCGAGCTGTATGCCGCTCTCGGCACCGCCGAAGCAGTCGGGATCGGCCCAGCTGTTGTTGAAGCGGAGCTTGAACTCGGCATCTGCGCCGAATTCGAGTTCTTCGCTCACCCACACGCCGGCGTCTTCGGTCATGTAGAAGTCTTTGTTCCACATAGTGCCGTTGACGTTGCCGATCACTGCCCAGAGGTTGCCGGGAACCGCATCCTCGATGAGGACGGTCTTTTCGTTCTCGTTGAAGGTCACGAAGTAGTTGCCTTCAGGGACGGTGATGTTGCTGCCCGGCTGAGCGGCGACGAACGCCTGCCCGACAGCGGGGGTGAAGTCGGCGGGTGCACCGTAGCAGTCGGCGTCGGCCCAGCTCATGTTGTAGCGGATCTTGAATTCGCCACCGATCTTCACGGGACCGATCTTCCAGATACCGCCGTCAAGCTTGTCCATGAAGAAGTCCTTGTTCCATGAGGTGCCTTCGACCGATCCGATGAGGGAGTAGCGGTTGGACATGGAGAACACGGTGATGTCCATGGATTCGGGCTTGAATTCAACCTGGTAGACACCTTCGTCCTTGATGATGATATTCTTGCCGGGATGCTCACCCTTGAACGGCTCGCCAGGAGTCGGGTTGAAGCCTTCGGCGGAGGCACCGACGCAGTCGGCATCCGCCCAGGAGTTGTTGAAGCGGATCTTGAACTCGGCGCCTGCTGCGAAGCTCACTGCAGGGCTGGTCCACACGCCGTCGCTTTCGGTCATGTAGAAGTCTTTGTTCCACTCGCTGTCTTCGATCTTGCCGATGAGGGACCACTTGTTCTCTTCCACGACAGGCGTGTCGGGGTTGTCGGGGGTCTCGCCTCCGCCCTCGCCGACGAGGTGGCAGGAGCCGCCGAGGGACATGACGACCTTGAAGAGCTTGGCCTCAGGATTCACGAGGAGGTCATAGACGCCGTCTTCGGGAACTGCGAGGTTCTTTCCGCCCGGGTTGGCTTCGTATTCGGTGTCGAGAGCCACGACGAAAGGCTCGACGTCGCCGGTAGCGCCGAAGTTATCACCCCAATCCTGGTTCTTGCGGAACTTGAACTGGTCGTTGGCGGTGAGCGTGACACCTTCCGCAACATGCCATGTGCCGTCGGTAGTCATTGCGATATCCTTGTTCCATTCCATTTCGAAGCTGGCGATGGCGCCGATGACGCTCCACTCGGACTCGGTGTCGAAGCCGGGATAAGTCTGGAATGCTTCGGTGATGGTGATGGTCTCAGTTGCGGGATCGTAGAGGAGGTCGTAATTGCCGTCGGCAGGAACTGCGAGGTTCTTTCCGTTGGCTACGGCAGGCATGGCTTCGCCGATGCTGAGGACGAATGGCTCGACGTCGCCGGTGGCGCCGCGGTTGTCGTCCCAGCTGCCGTTGTTGCGGATCTTGAACTGGTCGCCGGTGGCGAACTTGATGTTCTTTGCGACATGCTTGCTGCCGTCGGAGAACATAGGCTCATCCTGGCCCCAGCTGTTGCCGGTGCTGGCGATGGAGCCGATCACGCTCCAGGTACTCTTCTCGGTGTAGTCTTTCCAGGGATTGCCCTTAGGCTGAGGCACTTCTACGAGCCAGGAACCGATTGTGATCTGGCCTTCGCTGTCGATGAAGCCGTTGATGCCGCTGTCTTTGGTGGGATCCTGCAGGGACATGCGGACGACAAGCTTAAGGGCGGCGGTGCTGCCTTCGGCTTTACCCATGCCGATGAGAATCTTGGAGAGATTTGCCTTGGACACGGAGATGGTCTTGTCGACTATATTCGAAGGGATGGTCTTGCTGGCCTTGGCCCCGTCGAGTTCCACGATGGCAAATGAATGGTTCAGGGGGACATTCTGGTTGAAGCCCATATCGATGGAGCCCGGGGTGAATTCTGCGGTCACGCCGTCCTCGGTCACTTCGGAACTGAGGAGCACGGGGGCCGTGCCCTTGGACGGGTCGAACACTGCGGGCTGCTCATGTACGCAGGCGGAGACGCTCAAAAGGGCGAGGCCTGCAATTATGTAGCTGAATATTTTTCTCATAATGACATTCTGTTAATAGCCTGCATTCTGGACGAGGTTGGAGTTGGCCTGACGGTCGCTGTCGGGAATAGGGAAGAGGTTCCTGTATTCTTCAACAGCCCTGCCGTCGCGCACGTTGCCCTTCCACTGCCAGAGGTATTTGTCGGAAGTGAACTGGCCGAAACGGACGAGGTCGTTGCGGCGCCAGCACTCCTGGTAGAGTTCGCGTCCGCGCTCGTCGAGGACATCCTGGAGAGTGATGGAGGTGGCGGTGGGCACACCGGCGCGCTGGCGGACCTGGTTGTAGGCCGCGAGACCGTCGATGGAAGCTCCGCGGAGCTGGCATTCGGCAGCCATGAGGAGCACGTCGGCATAGCGCATCATCGGGAAGTCGGTGTCGACGGAACCGGGTTCCTTGGCGGGGGTGCCGTCGCTCTTCATGTTGAGGAACTTCATGAAGCCGTAGCCGTCGTAGTAGGATCCGATGTCGTCGACATCCTTTTTCTGGTACTCCTGCTTGATGGCCTTTTCCTTGGCGTCCTTAAGTTTCTTGACCTCGTCCTCGTAGGTGCCGCTGTCTTTCAGCTCCTTGAGCTTGGCTTCGTCATACTTGTCGGGGTCGTCCTCGGGCTTCTCGGGCATCGCGTTGATGTCTGCCATGGACTTGTCCGTGGTGTAGAAGAGGTTGCGGGCGTCGCTCTCGGTGAACTTGTCGTAGAACTGAGCCGTGGTGCGGAGACCTGCCCAACCGGAAGAAATGCCGATGTTCTTGACGTTCATGTGGCCGCCGGTGGAGGCAAAGATCAGGTAGTTGGTCACGCCGTAGCTGGTGATGTAGAGGCCGTCCTGCTCGATGGCGAAGATGATTTCATCGGTGCAGCGGTCGTTGTCGGCGAGGAAGAGCTCCTGATAGGCGCTGTACTTGCCGGCGGAAGAAGTGTGGAGGCTGTAGCCGTCGTCCATGAGGTCCTTCAGCACGTCGGCGCATTTCTGCCACTGGGCGGTGCCGGAGAAGACCTCGGCGTTGAGGTAGAGCTTGGCGAGGAGGAACTTAGCGGCGCCCATTCCGGCGTGGCCGTAAGTCACGGCTTTGCCTTCGGGCAGCCTGCCTGCGGCGATGATGTCCTTGAGTTCTTTCTCAAGCCAGGCATAAAGGTCGGCCCTGCTGATCTGCTCGGGGATGGCACCCATGGCCTGCTCGTCGGTCACGAAAGGCACGTTGCCGAAGTTGTCGATTGCATGGTAGTAGGCGATGGCGCGAAGTACGCGGGCTTCGTCCACGTAGCGGGCCTTGAGGGTCTCGTCCACGCCGTTCAGATGGCGCATCTGGCGGATGAACTCGTTGGCGGATGCCACCTGCATGAAGATACGGGACCAGAAAGCGTAGATGAAGGTATCTGCCGTGGTCCAGTTCATCCAGTGGAAATCCTTGATGGTCTGGTCGTTCCAGCCGCACACGCTCTCGTCGGTGGTGAGCTCGGAGTGGTGGTACAGACCGCGGATATACTGGGAAGCGCCGCCGTCCACGTTGGAGATGTTGGCGTCGCCGTCCTTGCCGTAGTAGCCTGAAGTGGCGAAGCCGAGATAGACGCCTGCGATGTAGGAATCCATTGCGGCCTGGCTGGTCAGCACCTTGTCAACGGTGTTGGCGTTGGGGTCGATAGGGGTTACGTTGAGATCGCCCACGCAGGAGCTGAGGGCTGCGCATGCAGCGAGAACTCCAAGAATATATTTCAATGTTTTCATATTCGTGATGTGGGATTAGAAGTTGAACTTGAGACCGAGGATGAAGGTGCGCGGACGGGGATAGACGTTGCCGTCGATGCCGCCGTAGACCTCAGGGTCGATGCCGGGATACTTCGTGATGGTGCAGACGTTCTGCACGGTGCTGAAGATATTGAGGGAAGCGGGACGGTCCTGGGCGATGCTGAAGAGCTTCGGGAAGGTGTAGCCGACGGTGATGTTGTCGAGCTTGATGTAGGAGCCGTCATGCAGGAAATAGTCGGAGAAGTACTGAGCCTGCGGGAACATGGAGTTCACGGCGCTCTGTACGCGGTTGCTGACGAAGCTGTTGGTCCAGAGGTCCATGAGGGGCTCCTGTCCGGAAGCGACGTCGTAGTAGACCCAGTTGCCGGTGGCGGCGTGGCCGGAGAGGGCTGCCGTCCAGTTCTTCCATGTGAACATGGTGTTGAAACCGAAGGTGAAGCTCGGGTCGGCGCTGTGGGTGAGGCGCCTGTCGTCGGAGTCGATCTTGCCGTCGGGACGCTTCTCGATGAAGGTGTTGGCATTGCCTGCTGCATCCTTCGCCTCGGTGGTCTCGTTGCCTGCTGCATCCTTGTACCAGGACACGGTGGGCTGGTCCACGTACACGCCGTAGACAGGCATGCCGTTGACGTCGTAGACCTGCTGATAGAGGTTGAAGGTGTGGAGAGGGTAGCCGACCTGGATAAGCTGCACGTTGTTGCCGGTTGCGCTTCCGAGTCCGCCGGCCTCGATGCCTGCGGCGTTCTCGTCGGAGGCGGTGAGCTTGGTCACTTCATTGTGGTTGTAGGCCACGTTGAAACCTGCGGTCCAGCTCATGTCGCGCTTCTCTACGAGCACGGCGTTGAGGTTGACTTCGAAACCGTAGTTGGTCATGGAACCGATGTTGGTCGGGAGCAGGTTGGTGAAGTTGCTCAGGGCCGGCACAGGAATGGTGTTGAGAATGTCGCGGGTGTCGCGCTTGTAGACGTCGATGCTGGTGGTCAGACGGTCGTTCCACAGGCCGAAGTCGATACCGGCGTTGTAGGTGGTGGTGGTCTCCCACTTCAGGTCGGCGGAATAAGCGGTGGCGGCGATAGGAGCCACGTAATTGTTGCCGTTCACGAAGTAGTAGGAACCGGGAGTGTTGATCTGCAGGAACTGGGCGAAGGTGTCGTAGTAGCCTCCGATTTCCTGCTGGCCGGTCTCACCCCAGGAGAGACGTACCTTTGCGGTGGACACGGGCTCGACGTTCTTCAGGAAGCTTTCGTTCTTCACGTTCCAGCCGAGTGCCACGGACGGGAAGATACCCCACTTGTTGTTCTGGAAGCGGGAAGTACCGTCGGCGCGGACAGTGGCGGTGATGAGGTAGCGGTCGTCGAAGCCGTAGTTGGCCCTTCCGAAGAAGGAGATGAGGTAGAGCTCGCCAAGGTTTTCGGAGTTGGAGAACTCCTGGTTGTCGGAGATACGGTATCTCTTGGTGTGGGAGTTGTGCCAGAAGTTCTGCCAGGAATAACCTGCCATGAAATCTACGTTGTGCTTCTCTGCGAAGGTCTTGTTGTAGTCGCCGTAGAACTCGAGGGTGAGGTCGCGTCGGGTGATGTCATCGTCCTGGTGGGAGCCGCCGCCTGATTCGTCGGTCTTCTTGAGGGAGACGATGGTATTGGGCAGGTTCTCTTTGAAGCCGCTGGACTTGCCCCAGTCGATACCGAGGTTGAGGTTGAACCTCAGGTCCTCGAATCCGTGGACTTTGTAGTCGAACTGGGTGTTGCCGAGGAAGCGGTAGGTGTCGCCCTGGTCGATCTTGCCTTCGAGCATGGCCACGGGGTTGGGGGTGGCCATGGTGTTCACGTTGCCGGCCGCGTCATACCAGGTGGTGTAGCCGTTGAGGTGACCTTCCGTCCTGACGGGCTTGGTGGGATCGAACTGGTTGGCGCACCAGATGGCGTCCTGGTTGGCGTAGAAGCTCTTTGAATACACGCCCTTGCCGTTCATGTTGACGGTGAGGTGCTTGTCCAGGAAGGTAGGGGACAGGTTGAGGGAGAGGGTGCCGCGGTCCATCTTGGAGCCTTTGAGGGTACCGTTCTGCTCGGTGAAGCCGCCGGATACGCGGTAGGGCAGGAAGCTGCCGATCTTGCCGTTGACGGAGATGTTGCCGTCGTAGCTGGGGGCCATGTGGAAGATTTCCTTCTGCCAGTCGGTGTCGGCGTTGCCGAGGGCGGCCTCAGCCGAGGAGCCTTCGCCGAGGCCGGCGCGGATGAGGCTGCGGAGACCTGCAGCGTCCATGACCGGGTTGTACTTGGCGATGGTGTTCAGGGAGCTGGTGAAGTCGATGGCGACCTGAGGGATGGCCTGTGCGGTCTTGGAGCCCTTCTTGGTCGTGATCACGATAACGCCGTTGGATGCGCGGGAACCGTAGATTGCGGTAGCGGATGCGTCCTTGAGCACGGAGAAGCTCTCGATGTCCTCAGGGTTGATGGAAGACATGGGGTCTGCCATGAAGCCGAGGCCGTCGTTGGACACGGGCAGGCCGTCGATGACGTAGAGCGGGGTGGTGCTTGCGCTGAGGGAAGCGCCGCCACGGATACGCACGGTGGCTGCAGAGCCGGGCATACCGTCACCTGCGGTGACCACGACGCCTGCGGTCTTGCCGCGGAGCAGGTCCACCGGGGAGGAGATGACACCCTTGTTCACCTCGTCGGCCTTGACCGTGGACACGGAGCCGGTGAGGTCGCTCTTCTTGACGGTACCGTAGCCGATGACCACGACGTCGTCAAGGAATTCGGTGTCCTCCACGAGCTGGATGCTGGCGGGGAGGCTGCTGGCGGTGAAAGTCTGTGTTGCATAACCGATGCAGCTGACTTCCACTACTGCATCTGCACTGGAAACGGTCAAATCGAAATCGCCGTCGAGTCCGGTCGGGGCTCCGGTGGTAGTGCCTTTCTCCATTACGGTGGCACCGATCACCGGCCCCTGCGAATCGACTACGACTCCTTTGATCCGGTATCCGTTCTGAGCGGATACGGAAGTACCTGTCAGGATGAGAATCATGATAGATACTGCGGTAATAATCCTTTTCATTTAGAGTGTAGTTAGATATTTTTGGTTGGTGTATGTTGATAGGGATTTATTTCGTTTTGACGAGGCTCACGCTGCAGGCGCCCAGCACCAGGAAGATTCCGGCGAGCAGCAGCATCGTTCCCTGGCTGCCGCCCACGAGGCCCATCACGGCGCCGCCGGTCGCTGCGGCCACTATCTGCGGCAGGCAGATGGTGCAGTTGAAGAGGCCGAGGTAGCTGCCTATGTAGGGGTTGCCTTTGAGGGCGTTGGTCAGGAAGGTGAAGGGCAGGGCGAGCATGGCGGCCCAGGCGAATCCGATGAGGAAGTAGCTGCAGAAGAGCAGGTACTGGTCGTGGATGAACATCACGGACGCGAAGCCTGCGGCGCCTGCGAGGAGGCTCACCACATAGGCGAGCTTGAGATTCTTGAAGCGGGGGATCACCAGGGCCCAGAGGATGGAGCCCACGGCCTGCACGGCGAAGAGCACGCCCACCCAGTTGCCGGCGGCCTGGTATTCGGCCGAGGCGACGTCGGTGGTGTCCCAGCAGTTGCGGGCGATGGCGCCGTTGGTGTAGGTCCACATGTACAGGAAAGCCGCCCAGCAGAAGAACTGCACCAGGCCCACGGTCCAGAAGGTCCTGGGGGCTTTGGTCAGGAGCTTGAAGAGGCCCTCGGATTTCGGGGCTTCCGCTTTTGCAGGGTCGATTCCATGGAATTCCGCATACTCCTTCGGGGGCATCTCCTTCACCTTCAGGAAGGTGTAGAGCACGCAGGCGATGAGGATGGCGGCTCCGCACCAGAAGCTGTAGATCACGCTGTCGGGCACCACGCCCTCGGGGGCTGTGTTGGCGATGCCTATCCAGGTGAAGAAGATGGGGAAGAGGAAGCCCACGAGCGAGCCGGCGTTGCAGAGGAAGCTCTGGATGCTGTAGGCTTCGGCTTTCTGGCTCTCGCCCACCATGTCGCCCACCATCATCTTGAACGGCTGCATGGCCACATTGATGGAGGTGTCGAGGAAGATCAGGGAGAAGAGGCCGAACCACATGGCCGCGTTGAGGCCGAGGAACAGGTAGGCGGTCGAAAGGTTGAGCGAGCCGGCCTTCGGGAGGAGCAGCATCACCAGCACGGCGATGACGGCGCCGACGAGCAGGTAGGGCTTGCGGCGGCCCATCCTGGTCCAGGTGCGGTCGGACCATTTGCCGATGAGGGGCTGGACTATCATGCCCATGAGAGGGGGCAGTATCCAGAAGAACGAAAGCTGGTGGGGGTCTGCGCCGAGGGTGGCGAAGATACGGCTTATATTTGCGCTTTGCAGCGCGTATGCAATCTGTACCCCGAAGAACCCGAAGCTCAGGTTGAACATTTGTGCAAATGTAAGTTTGCTGTTATCGGTCATTAGTGTCACGTGTGTTTAGCCCACAAATGTAGTAATTTTTTTTAATATTATAATAGTAAACGGCGTGGCCTGAATTTTGTGTATATTTGCGGCGTGAATCTGAAAACGGTCATAATCGCCCTGCTGGCGGCACTCTGTGCGCTTCCGCTCGGTGCCCAGTCCCTCGACTTCAACAAGCCGAAGGGCTTCCCCATGTACTATGAGGTCCATCAGGGCGACACCATCTACTTCGACACTCTCGACCCTATATGGGTTTTCCCCAGGGGACGCAAGATGAAGGGCGGCGACTGGCGCAGGGAATACAGGCTGGTCTATAATTTCAACAAGATCTACCCCTATGCCCTGGTCGGGCGCAAGATGATGGCGCAGGTGGACAGTACTATCGCCGCCGATGCTTCGAAGCGCTCCCAGCGCACGCAGTATATCAAGCAGGTGGAAAAAGAGCTCCTGGGGCTGTTCTCGAAGGATATCCGCCAGATGACCACGTCCCAGGGCGTGCTGCTGATGCGCCTGGTGGACCGCGAATGCGGGATGAGCGCCTTTGATATCATCAAGGAGTACGAAAATGGCTTCGCCGCCAATTTCTGGCAGGTCATCGCCAAACTTTTCGACCAGGACCTGAAGTCCCGCTACGACCCCAAGGGCCGCGACGCCAAGATCGAGGAACTGGTCCAGGTCTGGGACTCAGGCCAGTGGGACCAGTTCTACTATTCCGTCTTCTGGGAATCTCCGAAAAAGACCGTCATCAAAGCCGACCGCCTCAAGAGCCAGGTCAAGAAGAAGTGACCTCCATCCCCTTGTCATTCTGAGCGAAGCGAAGAATCTAAAGCCGCAGCGAAGAATCTGAATCGCAGAATCGTCCGGGCGGGAAAGGCCCCTCGCTCCTGCTACAAAATTGCTTCGCCTTCGCTCGCAATTTCAAAGTCGCTCGGGACCTTCCCCGCCCACCTCGGGTTTTCCGTTCCGCCGGAGGAGAAGTTGCTCCGATCCCTGTCATTCTGAAGCGCAGCGAAGAATCTCAGCCGGGAACAAAAGGACTTTCCATGTTCCCGGTTCCGCTATTCTTTCGTTTTTGGGAACAAATCGGCCTCTCTTGTTCCGCCGGAGGAGAAGTTGCTCCGCAAATCCTTCGCAGCTTCGCTGCTCGTCCCTCCCACTGCGCTACGCTTGTGGGCCCCTCCCATTCATGTGGCCATGGGCGGCCACAGATTTGCGGTAGCAACCTCTCCTCCGGCTTGGCTCTGACAGTGTTTTTGGGCAAGGCCGGGAGCTCATCGGGAAAGGTCGGAGATGCCTTTGGGGAAGGTTGTCTTTCCCTGAAAAAAGTTGACTCGTAAACACGAGTTAAAAATGTTCGTACCACACACCAAGAAACAACAGGAGAGTTACGAAAGAGCCATTGATTTGTATTACAACAAAGGCTTTAGTGCAAATCA
>JAFZVQ010000041.1 GCA_017617715.1 Bacteroidales bacterium
CAACAGAGTGGCGGAGATGCCGAACGGAGCGCCGCCGGAAGCCTTCCGGGACCTCCTCCCGGACCGTTGGAAAAAGAACGAGCAGGGCATCTGACCCTGCTTTCTTTATGCCTCGCCTACGGCAACGCGGAGACGCTTACTTTGAAAAACGAAAAGGCCCCCCCGTCAACTTTGAGCGGCCTTTTCGTAGAAAAGAAAAGGGAAAAAGGGTTACATGGAACCGAACCGCACGCCCATAACCATTGCCACGAGTTCGGCATCCTCAAAGGCCGCACCCCTTGCCAATCTGGTAACGAGGTCTGCGGCATCATAAGCGATTCCGGCAAGGGGCCGGGGCTCCATTTCCTCGGCTGCTTTCCGGCTCATCGCGTCAAGTTCCGCAACCATGGCCGCCGCCTCCCGTATCTTCTTTACGTGCTTGAGGTGCTTTTCATCCACTGCCAAAGTGAAACGCGGCTCTATCTCCGCAATGAAACGGGGGTGCACCCTGAGTTTGCCACCACGGAACACGAGAAGCGAATCCAGAGCCGGGCACGGCCCAATAAGACTTTTATAACACCCGTTTACCGCGCCGGAAAGGTCGTTAAAATCGTCTTTCACTTGCTTTGTTAGTAGTTCCTCCAAAGTCTTCAACGCCCACTCCCTGCGCACCTTTGGGGCCGGGAAAAGCCCGGATTTCTCCAATTTGTCAAGGGTGCGTTTTAGTACGGCATCCTCAACGGCGGAAGAGCCTTCCGAAATAATGGCCCGATGTATGGTTTCATTGTTGAACTCTTCAAGATTGCACCTTGTGAGCGCGTCCGGGATTCTTGCGAGGGCTTCGTCAAGTTCCCGGAAACACTGGGTTTGGTAGTCAATAAGGCCCTGCTTGATAAGCACCTTGCCCCGGCCTTCGCTTTTCAACACCGGGGGCACTTTGTAGGCATCGTGTAACTGTCCATTCATGGCTAAACGTTTTTATTGGTTAATCCTCGTTTGAAAAAATGCTCTTGGGCTCATCGCCAGGGAACCAACTTTCAAGGCCGTTTTGGAGGTAGTAATCTACTTTCTCCCGGAATTTGGCATCATTGGCCCGTACAAACTTTTTGATTCTGTCGAACGGATAGAACGGCATCCCGTCACTGATAAAGAACTCTACGCGGTCGCGCCCCGGCTCTGCGCTATAACTGCGCTTCCACGCTTGCACGTGGGTGTGTGGGTTGTAGTCGATACGTTCAAATCTTGCCGTTCCTCTTGTGAAGGCAAAGACGTTGGAAATGTTTACTTCTTTCTGCATGGTAGTAGGGTTTATTTGTTTGTTACTTTGATTTCCTGGAACCAGACGGAAACCCCGTCGGAACGGTCGAAGCAAGAGCACGCAAGCCGTAAAGAGCTGCAAGTACAACCCGAGTTGAAGTAGCACCCTTTGCAAGCGTCACGCGGTCGCAAGTCCTGGGGGACGGGCACCACGACAAGGGAAACGCCCCGCCGCTTGATAACCGCCCCCACGGGCTTTGTAATGGTTGGTAATTCTCTCATAATTTGGAATAATTCAAATTTAGCCTTTTTCTTGCCCGTTTCCGGGCGATTTGGGACACTTTCGCGGGCAAATGGTAGCAGACTGCCACAAGAGCGGGGAAGTGGCTAAAATCGGCCCTGAATTAAAAATCTATATATCCCGTGGAATCCGGCTCCGGGCCTGGTTCCTCTCTGGGCTGATTCTCGGCACGATAGCGGGCAATTGCTTGCCAATCTCGCACCCCGTTCCACTCTCTGCGCTCCATTTCATTCCAGAACTCCGCCGCGTCAAATTCCGCGCGCCCTATATCTTCAAGGAATTGCCGCAACTCTTCAAAGCTGTGCGGCCTCTGGCCATGGGAATACCGTTTCAACCTTGCGGCACGCTCTTGGGCTGCGGTCTGCTTTTCTCGCCCTTCCTTGAAGGCAACAAGGGCCCACGATTTCGCGTCCAGAGAATCGGCTTTATTGAAACGCTCGGATTGCACGAAATCCGCCAAGAGCATACTATCGTAATTTGCCGCACCCTCTAAAAGCCTCTCCTCTTCCTCTGGTGTTAAATACTGCGAAAAATCGAAATTCCCACCGTCCAAACCTTCCGCGCACGCCTCGCGTGCGTCTTGGGTTTCGGTTTGGTTTTTCTCTTTTCCTTTTTCACTTTCATATTTCCCTTTTATAGTTTCCTTTTCACTTTCCCCTTTATATTCCCCCAAATTATCGCCTTTTTCCGCCCCTCTTGCCTCCCTTCTCTCGCGCCTCTCTTGGTTGTGCTGCTCCCTAAACTCTCTGCGGAAATTAACACGGCGGTTTGTTTCGAGGTCCGCGTCTATTTGTTCCCTCCAACTTGCGAACATCGCCGCCGCCTGGCCTTCCAGATTTGGCACGGTTCCGAACTTTACATATTTGAGAATTGCCCGCGTAAGACTTGCCGCCACTTCGTCGGAAAAGAAGTCGAAAAGCGGCTCCCACTCCAAATGAAAAGCCGCGTATTTTTTCGGGGCCTCGTAATCCTCTGGAACGGTAGTATTGTAATTTCTCTTTGCCATATTCAAAAAATCATAAGTTCTTCAATTTGTGGCGGGAAATCTCCGATTTACTGCGTATCTTTGTACTGCAACGTGAATCGTCGGATTTCTACAACTCCACTTCTTTTTCATGCTCCCCGGGGATGGTACCCGCCGGGGAGTTTTCTTTCTGTTTCTTCCACTTGTGGCCGTTGAGGATTTCGTCGGCCTTCCGATAGTCAACATATATTTTCCCACGTGGGCCCGTCTGGTAGATAGCGGGCGCAAGTGCTCCCTTTTTCAATCGCTGAGCGGTCAAGTGACTAACATTGTAGCGGGATTCAATCGCCGCAAGCCCTTGCCCGTATCTGGTGCTATCGGAGAAATCCAAAACTTCCACGCCTGGGGCCTCGGTCTGCCTCGCTGCGGGCTCCTTCTTAATGATGCTATAACCGGAATCCTCCAGAACTCCGATAAATTCCTCAACTGTCAAGGTGGCAATAAATTGGCCTTTCATATACCAAAGTAAATTTGATTTCTGGGGGCAAAGGTAAACCACACTAAACAACAAAAAAATATGGCGCTTATAACCTTTGCAATAGGTCATAAACGCCGCGTTGTGGCAATGTGTTTTTTTATTCCCCCCTGAGAATCCTTTCCCGTTCTCGTTGTATCTCTGCAATCCGGCGGTTACTCTCTTCTATCTGCTCCGCAAGTTCTCGCTTTTGCCGCTCCAACTCTTCCCACTCTTCGCGCTCCTTCCGTTCGGATTCTTCGCGGCCTCTCTTGCTTGCCCGGTCAATCGCGTTTTGTAGTTCGCTCTCCCTTCCACACCATCCGACAACGGCAAAGAGCCCTAACAATCCCGTTACCCATTTGAGCACGGTTGAAACTGTATCAAAAACCCTTTCGGGCCATTGAAGATATATTTTTGTAGCTCCGCCGACAATAACCACGAGCACGAGTACGACCATTGCCGTTAAACTGCCAAGAAAGAGCACGCCCCAAAAGCTGTATTTCTCAAATAGTTTCATTCTTCAACGTGTTAATTATTGCGTTTATCTTGTCTGTGTTGCCGTTGCTTCCGGCATACGATTTAAGAGCCGCTGCCGATATTCCCCAATGTTCCGCTATTTTCTTTTGCATTCCCCGCGCCGGGAAGCAGTCGGCAAGGGCTTGCCCGGCCCTTCCTTCCTCCGGCCTGGTAGTCTGTCCGCGCTTGTAAATAAATTTATATTCCGTGTCCAAATACCCGGCCCCCTGAAGGGCAACGGCCAGAGCACGCGCCGCCGGATTCCCTTCTATCATTTCCGGCACGCTCTTTTGTTCCCTTTCCGGCTGCATCTTGTCGAACACTGCAAAACATATCCGGGACAATCCCGCGCACTGCTCGCAAATGCCGTTTAATCGGTGCACAAGCAACGCACGCACCCCCGCCGGGCAACTTACCGCCCCCGCCTCCATATCGTCCGACAATGCCCGTATTTGCTCAAATACGGCAAGTTCCTTGCGATACTTCGCAATCAATCCGGAACGCCCGGCCACTGTCTGCAATTCCTCGCAACTCCGGGACAACTCCCGCCAATCCCTTTCCGCATACTCGCACCGCCGCAAATCGTGCTCCAGAGTGTCCGCACCTTCAAAGCGGCCACTTTCCCGCGCCCGTGTGCAATACGCCTCCAGACGGGCGCAAACCCTTAAATATTCGCTTAAAATCATAGTCCGATACCCTCCAAGTTGTTAAATTTCTTCATTGCCTCGGCCTTGGCCGCGCCCACAATGTCAATATACGGTTTCATTGCCTGGTAGTCACTGTGCCCCGTCCACTGCATAACGATTTCGGGGGCAATTCCCATGGTAAGGGCAAGCACCACGAAAGAACGCCGCCCGGCATGGGTTCCGATAAGCTGATATTTCGGCACAACCTTTTCGACCTTCTTTCCGGCCTTGTAATAGTCCATGTTCGTGGGCTCGTTAATCTCGCAAAGTTCGCAAAGGTCTTTAATATACCCGTTCATTTTCTGGTTACTGATAACGGGCAATGCCAGACCGCCGGGGAACTCCTGGGCCGCGTACTTGTTGAGGATTTCGCGGGCATAGTTGTTAATATCAATCGTTACACGGTCGTGCGTTTTCTTCGTCACCACCTGCAACCCGTCCTCCGTAATATCGAAACGCCTGAGTTTGGCCATGTCGGAATAACGCAAGGAAGTGAACGCACAAAAGCAAAAGCAATCCCGCGTTTTGGCAAGTGCCGCCGCATCCTCCACGCGCTTTTCGTACTCTTTCCCGTCTGCCGTGTGTAGTGTTACCTTTGTGCCGTTTTCCGGGATTTGGTAGCGGTATAAACGCATTAACTCCGACGGGGTTAAGTAGATAACGGGCCGTTGTATTACTTTGATTTTGGGCTGATAAGAGCACACTTTTTCGATATAGCCTTTTCTTGCCGCCCATGTAAGGAACCACCGCAAGAGCCGGAATTTCTTTTCAATCGTGCGGTTCGTCAAGTCCTCGCCTTTGAGGTTGTTAACAAACTCTTTGATTCCGGCCTCGCTGTTGAGGTGTTCCAGACTGTCGAACCCCTCCAACTTCTTGCCAAATCCCAACATTGTAACCGTTGTGCCCTTGGCCCACTCCCTTGCGTCCTTCTCTTCCTCCACGAACTCCGCGAAGTAGTCCGGAACACGCTTTGCGGCCCTTTCTGCCTCCGCCTGGGCCATGGCATCCGCCAACGCCTGGGCCTCGGCCTCTGCCTTCTCCCGCTTGCTTTGTACGGTCTTTCTGGTGCTTCCGGTAAGAGCTGCCAATTTGTCGCGCAACTCTTCAACCGTTGGTTTGTATGCCTTTGATAGCCCGCTCTCGTGCTCGTCGAATCCAACCACGATTTTACGCATAAGGGCATTTATTTGGCTTCCGGTAAGGCCGTGGGAGTTTGTGACCTTCTGGGGCATGGAAACGGCCTTGGCGGTATTATTCCAGAACTCCGGCAAAACGCTTTGCCCTATTGTAGTGAGTAGGCGCGTGCCGTGCATTGATACCGAAACCCTGATGGGGTGCTCCCCATTGTCATACGCAACCGGGGAAAGATTGAACCTTGCTTGCTTGTACATAGTGCGGAATTTTGATTGGTACGGGCTCCCGAAAAACTGTGTATTTCCGTTACGCCAATACAAAAATACACACTTTTTTTGAATATAGCAAGGTATAAAGAAATTATTTTTAGGACACAAAAACGCAAACAGACAACGAGCAACAAATATTTTTTGCATCTTGGAGAAAACCACAAAAAATTATCGGATAGTCCTTCTATCTCAACGAAAAACAAGCGGTCGCCTGCGGCGGCCGTTTTTCGTTGAGATAGAAGGACTGACTTCCAATCCCCCTTCAGGTGCGCCTCAGGCTTGCACTATTGCTGGAAAATTGCTACTTTTACAACTTGTGTTTCAAGATTGTTATGCCAAATAGAATAAAAGTAATGTTAACTATATGAAAGCAAAAGAGTTATATGTTTCGCCCCGTGTGGGCATTTATGCTGATGCCGTTGAACAGGCATTAGCATTATCTTATAACCAGAGTGAGCGGACCGAAACGCTCTACATGATTTCGGAAGAAGAGGACCTTTAAGGATTACGACGATGAAAACAATTTGGAAATATATAATCGTTGCCCTGGCAGGTCTTTCAATTCTTGCCTGCAACAAAGAAGTATTGGATCCTTCTGCTGAAGATAACAAGTCTTCCGAGGATGTATATACCTATGTCATTGCCATTGATGAAGGCACCAAGACATTTCTGGACGGAGACCATATTGCCTGGGAAGATGGTGATTCAGTTGCCTGGTGTGTTGTGGATGGTTCTTCTGTATACCCAGGTTATTCTGAAATCATCCTGTCCAATCCGCGCATGTTTAAAGTCAAGTGCCCATTCTATATAAACAAAGGCGCTCATATCTATGCCTGCGCACAAAGCTACTCAATCGATTATTCCGGAGGGGCCAGTTTTTATATTCCGACAGACCAGCATGGCGTCATTCAGAATTCCATGCCGATGGTTTCCCTGCCTATAGAGGTTGCTGCGGGCATCAACAGCAACGTGGAAACGCCTGCCGGACTGGCCAGTTTCGTCAATCTTGGTGCGGTAATCAAGTATAACGTGTATACAAGCGACACGGCTTATGGTGCCGAACAGATCCAGAGCATCACGTTCGAAGCTACTTCCCCCATTGCCGGTGATTTCGATGTCGATCTTCCCACCGTTTCCGAGACGTCCATTCCTTCTCCTTCCGGCCTCACAGAAAAATGCGTCACATCTTTCCTTGATACTCCGGAAGAGGCGGGAATCGACAAAGCCAACGGATTAAAAGTCTACCAGGTAGTGGCTCCCGGAACGCTTTCCGGCACGGTAACGGTAACCACGGATGCCGCCGTTTATTCATATTCAGTCTCGAATATTGAATTCGAACGTGCATCCATCAAAACCCTCAACGTGAACCTGGCCAGTACAAATGCCACCAGGCGCACACTGGCAGATTTCGAGACTTTGTTGACGGCCTGCGAATGGCAGTTGGTCTCAGTCGCTGCTTCCGATGGCACTGATATTACCCAGAATGCCGGAGACGCTTTGACATTCAATGCAGACCACACTCTGTCCCTGACCTGCAACACGCCTGATCAGGTGTACAATTACAATACCGACGAATGGGTTGATTACCGTTTGGGCTACTCATCATGGGATGATGTGACACGGGAATGGTCTTTATCTGGTTTCTACGGTGCTTATCCCCAACTGAACTTTACCAGTTATGCCTATCCTCTGGCAATTGTCACCGACAATACTTATGCTCAGGAATACAACATTGTTTCGCTGACTAATGCTACTTTAGTTCTGGATTACCAGTCGCTTTTCACCATCACCTTCACCAATCCAGCCACGCCCGCCCCGACTACCCCGGAGGCTCTGCTGACGGCGCATGAATGGGAACTCACATCTGTGCTCCGAAAGGGCCAATATGATACTGAGTTTTATGATTATACTGAAACAGCCGGTAACAAGATGACGCTCAATGCAGACCATAGTTTTGCCTTTGACTGCACTGCCAATAATGGCTATGTGTTTGATTATCATAATGGATGGGGCGAGATTCATTCGGATTTAAGTGATTGGGGAGGATTCTGGACAGACCCCAATACAGTTCTTGAATGGTCTTACTCAGAGAGTGGCGGAACGAACTACCTCGCTTTCACCGAATGTGCTTATCCTCTGGTGATTATTGACGAGATTATCACATCTCCCCAGTCTTACGAGATCGCCGTGCTTACGGACTCTTATCTTGAATTGCATCATCATAACGCGGAACCGAACGCTAACGGCTCCATATTCGACTACATCATCACCTTCACCATCCCTGGCGAAAAGAGCCGGGTCGAGGGCTTGCTGACTGCGCACAATTGGGAATTGACCTCTGTGACACGCGACGGGGCTGATGTTACTGAAACCGCCGGCAACTCAATGACGCTCAACGCGGACCATAGCTTCAGCTTCAACTGCAGTGCTCACAATGGTTTAACGGCATACTATCCCGGGTATCCTAATTGCGTGACTGATCCTTCTTATGATCTCGGCTATTCCTGGGCGACTTATGAATGGTCCGTATCTTTCGGTGCTGTCACATCACTGGCCTTCACTCAGTACAGCTATCCTTTGGTTGTAGTTGACTCGGACTATTCGAACAAGGCTCTGTCTTATGAAATTGCCACGCTGGACGACAGCACCCTTGTACTTGAGTACAATCACAGCACGGACGGTCTTTACAGAATTACGTACACGGCAAAATAATGCCTTGATATATATGAAGAAATTAATCAATATTATCCTCGTTGCTGCGGTGCTTGCCCTGACGGTAGGCTGCGGCAACAACCCGAAGGGCGGAAAGACCGGCGAGGCTGAAGCAGAGGTTCAGGCAGAGGCGGATTCGCTCGTAAAAGTTGAAAAGACAATGAAGACAATGGAAAAAATCGCAGCAATGCCCGAGGAGCCGGTTTTCGACATCGTGACCAGCCTCGGCACCATCAAGGTCCGTCTCTACGCCGACACCCCCAAGCATCGCGAGAACTTTGCCAAGCTTGCGTTCGAAGGCTTCTTCGACGGACTTCAGTTCCACCGCATCATCAAGAACTTCATGATCCAGGGCGGTGATCCTCTGACAAAGGATCCCAACAGGGTGGCGGAATACGGCACTGGCGGTCCCGGCTACCAGATCGAAGCTGAGATCCGTCCCACGCACCACCACAAGAAAGGCGCCCTCGCCGCCGCCCGCAAAGGCGACATAGCCAACCCCATGAAGGAATCCAGCGGCTCCCAGTTCTACATCGTCCAGAGCGAAGAAGGCTGCCGCCACCTCGACGGGGAATACACCATTTTCGGCGAGACCATCGACGGCTTTAAGGTGATCGACGACATTGCTGCCGTCCAGACCAACCAGCGCGGCCTTCCCGACAACCCCATTTTCATCCTTTATGTAAAATATGATGATGAATTGAACTAAGCCGGCCAACTTTGGCACAGGCTTTGCAATATAGTTTAACCGAATAGTTTTTTCATAGGTTAAATTTAGGTTAGAATTGCAAACGCCCCGCGTCGAGAGATGCGGGGCGTGTTGTATAAGAGGAGTAATCTACTCTCCAAGAAGAAGACTAACTTCTTTGTCGAAGTCGGAGACAATCTTTTGAGTCTTATTGTAGGTGTCGTATTCCTGCTCCGCTTTGCGCTGGGCATCTTCGTGAGATACTCCACCCTTGTTGTGGTCTGGAAGAATCTGGAAACGCCTGAATGCCAGGAATTCATTGACGCTGGCTGCGAACTGCTCCATTGTGAATGTGTTCTCATTTTCTATGAGATCCTCAATGTAGTCGAAGTAGCCGGACACGGCTCGTTCAAGTCGCTTTATATCTTTTTCCGGGAGGAAATTCTTCGCAACAGATACGTCAGATTTCAGGATGCGCCCGTCCGGAGAGTTCTTCCACGTCGTCAGTCCCATATGCTCCTTACTGCTATCGGCACCGTCAAAAATGATCTCTGCGGCTGTTTTCCCGGTGATGGCATAATGGAACTTGTTCTGAATCATGGCGTAGAAGTCCTTCGTGGTTGGTGCTGAGCGGTCATAGTCGATGCTGCATTCCGCGTAAATGTCTGTTATCTGCTGCCAAATCCTGCGTTCGCTGGCGCGGATGGATCTGACCCGTTCCAAGAGTTCCCGGAAATAATCCTTTCCAAAGATGTCGCCGCCGTCCTTCATCCTGCGGTCGTCCAGGACAAAGCCCTTTTTGATGTATTCTTTTAATATGCCGGTTGCCCAGATTCGGAATGCGGTGGCTCGGGCTGATGATACGCGGTAGCCAACAGCGATAATGGCGTCCAAGTTATAGAAATTTCGGTCTCGAGTAACCATCCGGTTTCCTTCCCTCTGAACTGCCGAGAAATACTCGGTGGTTGCCTCCTTTGAAAGCTCACCTGATTCGTATATATTCTTAAGGTGCAGACTAATATTGTCTGGAGTGCAACCAAACAGAGCAGCCATTGCTTTCTGTGTGGCCCAAATACTTTCGTTCTTTAATACTACATCAACCTTTACATCCTCTGTGGGCGTATTGTAGATAAGCAACTTAAAATCCTTCATGGCGGCATCTCAATATGTACTAAGCAAAGTTAAGCAAAGAATGATAATCAGTCAAAATAAAGTTTGGAAATAATGTTAGAATTGCAAGTCGCCCGCGCTGTGAAGCGCGGGCGATGTTTTATTATTTAACTTTTATTTGCATATTTGCGTTAACTAATCCGCGTATTTCTATGCTGAAGATTCCTACCAGGCATCTGCTGTTGGTCAATGGCCTTCTCTGGACGGCCATAGGGACGAGGATTATGCTGATAGGCATTGACTATTATGGACGGCTGGAGAGCATTCCGTGGTGGTATTTTCTTCTGTCGGCCATCGTCTTTATTGGATTCTGGTTCATGTTCACGGGTGTGGTGCGCAAGTACGCGGCGCGGATTATGGCCATGTCCGAGCCTAAGACATCCATTTTCAAAACCTTCAGCATCAAAGGGTACATCATCATCGCTTTCATGATCACCCTCGGCATCACGCTCAAACGCATCCCTCAGGTGCCGGATTCCTTCATAGCCTGGTTTTACTGCGGTCTCGGCCCCGGCCTCCTGTCCGCCGGAATCCGTTTCATCATCCGCTGGGCAATGCCGTCCAGTTGACGGGAAATTATTATATTTGCGTTAACTAATCTCATGTTTATGCTCAAGATCGGAGATAAAATGCCGTCGTTCGAGGTCGTCGACCAGGACGGGAATACAGTCAAGTCTGAGGACTTCATCGGCAAAGGCCGCAAAACCATCGTCTATTTCTATCCCAAAGACAACACTTCCGGCTGCACGGCCGAGGCCTGCTCATTCCGGGACAATTATGCCGCCCTCACCGCTGCCGGCTACAATGTCGTGGGCGTGAGCAAGGACAGCGCCAAGTCGCACACCGGCTTCCGGGCAAAGTTCGAGCTGCCGTTCCGCCTGCTGGCAGACACGGGCCTGCAGATGCTTCAGAGTTTCGGTGCCTGGGGCGAAAAGAAAATGTATGGCAAAACGACGATGGGCACCCTGCGCCGTACGTTCATTTTCGACGAAAACGGCATCCTCGAGCGCATCATCGAAAAGGTGGACACCAAAAACGCAGCGGCCCAGATTCTCGAGACCGAGATATAGCGGTATTAATATATTTTTTTTGTTATCTTTGCATATATCCGAATAGTCGGTTTTTTCAGATATGAAACGATTCTTTTTTCTGGCTGCTTTGATTGTTGTTTTCTCCGCTTGCACGGGTGAATTGTTCAACGTCGACAATGAACTTGACGGTTATTGGTATATGTCTTCTTTGCGAATCGTCGTAGAGAAGCCCGACGGGAGCAAATTGAACAAGGATAAGGAATATACGACTTCGAATTCGCCAAGATTCATGAACGTAAACGGCACTTCTTTCGAGCCCTATGATAATCACGGAAAGCTCGAATGGAACTCCCTGAGAATGACGGCCGGGAATCTGTATACCTTCGACCGCTCCGGCGTCCGCGACAACGACAAGGTCAAGTTTGAGTCTTCTGGTAATGCTATCATGGTTTATGGATTCTCCACAATGGACTACTATGTAGGCAGTGACGGATCTCCACTGGACTATAATGGTGACGGAGTTATTAATTATTGGGACATGGTGTTTACCTCCGGAGCCGGCTACCCTCTGTCGACCTACGACTACAGCATAAAGTCTGATGGCGGGCCCCTGTCGGTAACGTGCATCGTGACGTTCTCCTCAACAGACAAGGCATCCCTTGAAGCCTGGCTCAAAGAATAGTAGTCCACGCTTCCTGGCAGGTGTAATTATGGCTTCCGGAGATAATAACGATTCACGCAAGAACCGGACGGTCTATAGTGACGACCGCTATGTCATTGGCAAGGAAGAAGACCCCGGCACCGACATAATCATAGAAAACGACCCGGCTTACGACGTGATTGCCCTGTATCCCGATAGCGTCGTTGACTACTGCCTTGTCGAAGTGGCCCCCGGCTGCCACGGTCGTAATGAGCATTGGATGGCGCTCGTCCAGGCCTGCCGGAAGCTCTTTGTCGACGCTGACGGCGAAGCTGTCTGGCATTACGATGCCGCCAAGGCCGACGCCGTGCAGATAAGCGTCGCAGAGCTGTTTGCGCCCGTCGCAGACGGCAAGATGAACTACCGCAAGGCTTTTCTCCGCCCCCCGTACCCCAATGGCTACACCGATGCCGATTTCGACCGCGTCAACGCCGCCCTGTTCCCGAATGGCACGGACTCTCTTGAGGTGTATGAGTGGACCACCGGCTGGTCGGAATACTTCGACGAAGGCCATGAATGGTGGGGCACGCTGTGTCTGACCGTTCTCGACAAAACCCTGGACCGGATAGTCGTGATTATGGCTTCTGCCACCGACTGACCGACACCGGGAACTCAGCAGCGCAGATACCTCCGCCATAGTGTCTGTGAACGACAAGATCGCCTCGGGGCGTATTATAGATGGTGATTTTTATTTTTATACCCTATTTGATATAATTTTATAAAAATCATTATATTTGTACCCGATTGGGTATAAGAATAATATGCTGTCTACACATATCAAACAAAAGCGGAAGAAATACGGGCTGACACAAATCGAGTTGGCCCAGCGTGCTGGCGTGGGGCTGCGGTTCATCCGCGACCTTGAACAGGGCAAGCAAAGCTTGCGAATGGACAAAGTCAATGACGTCCTGGCTCTCTTCGGGGAGTGTCTTGGGCCAATATCTAAAGTCGAATTATGAAACAAGCAGATATTTATGTGAATGATTCCTTCTGCGGTATCTTGACGGAAGATGAGGAAGGTTATCATTTCCGCTACGACGACTTTTATCTGAAGAGGGCGGACGCCGCCCCTTTGAGCCCTACAATGCCACTGACGTCCATTCCTTACGAAAAAGAAATGATGTTCCCTGTATTTGACGGGCTCATTCCGGAGGGATGGCGCTGTCTTTCACTACCGGCGGAGAAAAGTCGGGATTTGACCGTAGTACCTTTCTGTCGGCGATGCAGAACAGTGGACTGACAGATGTCCAATCGACCTTCCTGATAAAGAGAATCGTATCTGCAGCCCCTGCCTGGGACAGCCTGATCGAACTGTCCTTCCTCCCAAACAAGATGAAAGACGCCTACCGGCAGCTCCTGAAGATCCGCCTGGCAAGGTTGTAGGTTAGTCAGGGCAGCATACAACACCCCTGCACCCGGGGGGTGGACTGGCCAAGGTAACTCAAGTGCTCGTTGCGTGTCGTAGCGCAGTCACCCGACGAGCGCCAGAAATATATTCCAGATAAATCGTTCTCCGCTGATTACATCCTGAAGAAGAAATAGTAGCAGACGGCGGCGACATACCTGCCGGTGCTGGAGAATTTGGCGACGGTGGAGCCGCTGCGGTCGCCGAGGTTGCCGTCGTTGTAGATCTGGCCGATGCGGGAGCCGCCGGCCTCTTCGACCGAGCCGTTCGGCTGTATGCGGCCTATAGGAGAGCCGGTTTTGTCGTATACCATTCCCTTGGCATTGAATGAGCCAACGGTGCCGCTGGCGGAAGTGACTTTACCGTCGGATGACACATGTCCGATGCGTTGCCCGGACTTGTTATATACGTTGCCGCTTGCATCTATCTTGCCGATGACATTTCCGGTAGGGGATGTGAAGTTGCCGGCCGTGACCTTCATCATGTTGGCTTTGAAATTGGCCTCAGCCTCAGCCTCGCGCTTTTTCTGCTCCTCGCGTGCCGTCTTCATCTTCTGGAGTTCGCCGGGCTGCAGATAGTCATGGAGGAAGAAGAACGCCACGAGCTCGCGGGTCGCCTCGCATGAGAAATATCCCAGACGCCGGCCATAGATGGTGATATCCTGGCGCGTGACCACTCCGCAGGGCTCTCCGTTGATTGCCACGCCGCCGTTCTGGATGGTCACTTTCATGTCAAGGTCCAAGATCTCCAGGCCGTCGTCGGTGAGCTTCGCCACCACTTTGCCTTCGTTGTTGGCGATTGCCCCTTTGTCGTAATACACCTTGTAGGCGATGAACTTGCCCAGCATGGGACCGGATTCATACTGCTTCTTGCTGATAATCATATTCTTGCTGGAATGCCAGGCACCGATGAGCGTGTCCCTGCTGCTCTCGATTATCTTGCATCCCGCATTCTTCTGCGCCTCCGCCTTGCGCTGCATCTCGGCCTCGGCCTCGCGTTTGCGGTTCATAAGCTGCTCAACCTGGTTGCCGCCGTATGGGTCGTCCTGGGCGTTTGCCACCGCTGAAGCGCCAAAAGCAATGAGCACTACCAGCGCCCAGCGAATCACACAAAAAATATTTCCGGTTTTCATATTGGGATGATTGAAAGGGTTAATACTGTCTCGTAATGTGGCAAATATAAGGAAAAAAGCGTAACTTTACGGCATAACCTGATTATTATGATATGAAATCCAAATTGTTAGCCGCCCTGGCGTTTGCCGCAGTCATATTGTCAGCCTGCAATCGTACACCGGCAGAAGTCTCCGTGACCGGCGTCTCCCTTTCGGACACTGAAATAGAACTGATTGCCGGACAGACACATAATTTGACAGCTACAGTGGCCCCGGATAATGCCACCAACAAGAAAGTCGAGTGGAAATCAGGAGTGCCGGGCGTAGCCACTGTGGATGACGACGGCCTCGTGATCGCGCTCGCAATGGGAGCGTCCACCATCACCGTAACCACCGTGGACGGCGGTTTCAAGGCGAGCTGCGCCGTCATCGTGAAGAAAAGGGTCATCCCGGTAGAATCTGTATCCCTCAATCATAGTGAATTCGCAATGGACGAAGGCGGCGACCTGTACCTCTCCGCCTCGGTTCTTCCAAAGGACGCCACGGATCCTTCCGTCATCTGGACGGCCAGCCCGGAAAGCGTGCTCTCGGTTAATGAATCCGGCAAGGTTCACGCAGAAGGCCCGGGAGAAGGCGACGTGACCGTGACCACCGTGGACGGCGGTTTCAAGGCAAGCTGCCACATCACTGTCAAAGCCAAGACAGTCAACGCTGAAAGCGTGACGCTGAGCAAAGACAAACTGGAGCTGACGGTCGGCGAGACCGCGACTCTCACAGCCACCGTGCTGCCGGAAAACACCACCGACAAAACAATCGACTGGAGGAGCGCCGACACTTCGATTGCGACTGTCGACCAGAACGGAACGGTCACGGCAGTGGCCCCGGGTAAGGTCAACATCAGGGCTGTCTGCGGCGCCAAGGAAGCTATATGCGAAGTCTCGGTCAAGGCGATTCAGGCCACGGGCTTGACAGTCGAGCCTCAAACCGCAACCCTGATGGAAGGGGAAACCATACAGCTCAAGGCAACTGTGTACCCTGCATCCGCAGACCAGACGGTCGAATGGGCGTCAAATGACACCAAAGTGGCGAAGGTCGATGCCAACGGCCTTGTGACCGCAACCGGAGCGGGCAAGACACAAATCTACGCCCGGTCCAAGGCATTCAATAATGTCAAGTCCTATTGTGAACTGACCGTCAACCAGGACACGTCTCTCAAGGGAATCGCGCTGAGCTCCACCATAATGACACTCAAGGCCGGAGAGTCCCGTACACTGACCGTAACATTCACCCCTTCCTATGCCGCCAACAAGAATCTCAAATGGTCATCCAGCAACAATGCCGTAGCGGCGGTAAGCCAGGAAGGCATGGTCATGGGTATGTCCGAAGGGGAGGCCACCATTACCGCCACGTCCGAGGACGGCGGCCACACCGCAAGCTGCAAGGTGACGGTGTCCGGAAGCTCCGGGCCGATCGTTTACTACTGGCATAATTCAGTTTGTTACATGAATGGTGCCCCCGACCCCCGCAATGGAGCCTTCAACGCCGACAAGTTCACTGCATTGGCCGAGTGGACCAAAGGCGCCGACTGTGTGGGGAAGACCTTATATACGTTAGAGTATTATAAAGACCACGGCGTCACATGCCTGTATTTGTGCAAGGACAGGGAACCCGTCAGGAAACTGCCCGATGCTATCAAGAATAGTCCGGTAAGCGGTTTCTGTGCTATGGAAAACTATTATGCACTGCTTTTAAAGAACGGCAAATGGGACTACTCCGTATGGAAGGGCAAGTATGGTGAAGATCCGGTAGAAGTCCGAATCACCGGCACTTTCAAGGAATTTGACCATCCCAAAATTGCGGCTTTGAATGACGGCCGGATAATTGTGGCCGTCCGGATAACGGATTCTTTCAACGACAGATTCCTGGCCAAGTACGTAATTAACAATAACAGTAATTCAGCCGATGAGTACATCATCCACCCTCATTGGAGTATGTACCCGGCCATTGCTGTATCAGAAAGCGGAGATGATTATATATTCGGAGTTGATATAGACTCTGATGATGTGAATTATTACAAGGGCTACCTGTACAAGAATGGAGTATTTGTTTCATCTTACGATAAAGTGATATACGACTGCAACGGGGCAGTGGCCTTTCATAGCGGTGATGTTTATACGGCTGTACATGATCAGAAACAGGTGCAAACCAGGATCCGCAAAGGCGACAGCGTAATCTATACCATTTTCGACAAAAGGTACGTTTCGCCTGAAAGCAATCGTCCTATGTACATTACAAAGTCCGGAGATCTATATCTGGCGGGGTCATATACAAGCGAGGGAAGCGCCCTGTTTTTGAACGGGGAACTGTTGTATTCCGGTGACTACCGGGATTTTGAGATTTATTGTATAGCAGAATAGTCTTCTGGCACTTTACGGCCGCAGATGAAATTCAGGACGTTCATCATATTCTTCCTGCTGTTGGGCGTGCTGCCTGACATTTACCTGTGCACGGGCCCGGCCGCCGGCGCCCTTACGGTGTGGAAGATGTGCATTTGCCTCCCGACCCTGGGGGTCTTGGTGTGCCTGCCCCTGATAGGCATGGGCAAACGCTACACCGATGCCGTGAACGTTTTTTCCTACCTGTCCTTCATATTCGAAGCGCCGAAGTTCTTCGGCTGCCTGCTCGCCGCCATCTGCCTCCACCTCATTGGCGCAGGGCCTACGGTATCCGCACTGGTGGGGCTTGGCACAGGAATCGCCATAGCCGGCACGTTCGCCAGCTATATTTTCCTGGTCTCCAAGCACTTGCGGGTCAACGACCTGGAGCTTTCGTTCCCCTCCCTCCCGGAAGGCTTCGACGGGCTGCGCATCTGCCAGCTGTCCGACCTGCACCTCGGCTCGCTGGGCAGGGCGCGCAAATATGTGCGCCGCGTCATCGACACCGCGAACGCTCTCTCGCCCGAGCTCATACTCTTCACCGGCGACCTCGTCAGCTTCGAATCCAAAGAGGCGGACGCCTACCTGAAGGACCTTTCGCGCCTCTCCGCGCCCCTGGGCATCATCGCCATACGCGGCAACCACGATTACATGATGCACGGCCCGCAGAGCGAAGAGATGCGCGGCAAAGACATGCAGCGCCTGCTCGATATGGAACGCTCCCTTGGCTGGAAGTTGCTGCTCAACGGCAACATCCTGCTGCAGCGCGGCTCGGACCGCATCGCCATTGCCGGCGTGGAGAACATTTCAGTCAACCCCTTTTTCGTGCCCACCGGAGGCGACCTTCCAAAAGCGCTCGAAGGCATCCCGGAGGGCACCTTCACCATACTGATGTCCCACGACCCCAGCCACTGGCGCACCGAAGTGCTGCCTGCCTCGAACGTGGAGCTCACGCTTTCCGGCCACACCCACGGGCTTCCGTTCAAGACCGCCGGGACGCATTTAGCAAGCTGGCGGCTGCGCGAGTCGCACGGCGTCTACACCGAAGGCGCGCGCGTGCTGCATGTCTCCCACGGGCTTGGCAGCGGCTTCGCCTTCCGGCTCGGCGGCTTCCCGCGCGTGGACATAATCACCCTCAAACGTCAATCCAACTGAAACTTATATGGAAAAATGGTACATGATCGTCAACCCGCGCTCCGCCAGCGCTGCTACCGGAGACACCTGGGTTGAATCCCAAAAAGCACTCACCGACGGCGGACTTGAAGTCGAAGCCGTCACCACCGCCCATGCCGGGCATGCAATAGAACTCGCACGTGATGCCGCTGCCAGGGGCATCAGGAAATTCATAGCCGTCGGAGGCGACGGCACCATCCACGAAGTTATGACCGGCCTGTTGCGCTTCTGCGACGCAGAAAAGGTAGACATGGGCGAGTTCACCCTGGGCGTCCTGCCCTACGGCACCGGCAACGACTGGATCCGCTCCGCCGGCATTCCCAAGGACATGGCGGCCGCAGCCGGCTGCATCCTCAAGGGCAAGACGGCAAAGGAGGACGTGGTGCGCATGACCTTCGAAAACGGAGTTTTCTGCATGGCCAACATAGGCGGCATCGGCCTCGACGCCGACATCTGCTACCACACCAACACCCTCAAGAACAAGGGCCGCAAAGGCGAATTCCTCTACACCATGGTGGCCCCCTATTCCATCTTCACCAAGGACCGTCAGCCGGTGGAAATCGAGATGGACGGCGAAAAGGTCTACAGCGGCAAGCTGTACACCGTGGTCATCGGCAACGGCATCTACCGCGGCGGCGGGCTCAAGCAGACCGAGGAGGGCGGCAACTGGTCCGACGGCCTGCTGGAAGCGTCCATCCTGCCCGGATTCAACCGTATCAAGGGCATGAAGGTGATGATGCACGCCCTGAGCAACGATCTCGCGGCCCAGCCGGAAATGATCACCCGCCGCTTCCGCAAGCTCACGGTGAAGCCCCTCGGCAAGCCCGACCGCGTGGAGGCCGACGGCGAAATCCCCGGCACCACCCCCGTGACCGTGGAGCTCACGGGCCAGCAGATCAATATAATCGTAGCCTGAGCCATGGAGGTCCATGGAAACGGAACCATAAGGGAGGCCCGTCTGGGCTTCTCTTCATGCCTGCTGCGGGCGATCGGATACCTTATGGTCCACCTGGTCCAGCGGCCAAAGCTCTGCGGCCCGAAGCCGGCGCTGGACAAGCCTACGGTTTTCGCCTGCCGGCACGTTGGGATGATAGATGCCACAATCCTTATAGCGGCCTATCCCAAAATGGTGCTGCATCCGCTTGCCGCGCTGGACTATGTGGAGAAGAATGCGTTCACGCGCTGGTTCTTCACCAACGCCATGTGCATCCCCATCGACCGCAAGAACCATTCGCAGCAGTGGCTGGAAGATTCGCTGGCCGCTATGCAGAAGGGAGAGAGCATCATCATTTATCCGGAAGGCACCCGCAACTACGAGAAAAAGGGACTGATGCCGTTCAAGCGCGGTGTGGCAGCGCTTGCCGCCAGCAGCGGCGCACAGATTATTCCTGTCTACAACGCCAACTGGAGTTTCCCGCACCGCTACCGTTACGCCATGGGCGAGCCCTTCCACATCGACCCTGTCCCTCCAGAAGGCGCCACCCATGAATGGGAACTGGCCCAGGCCGCCCGGATACGCGAAAAGGTACTCGCCCTGGAGCCCCTGGTGAATCCTTAAACTTGAAACGGGAGCAAGCCCTACAGGCCGCGCTCCCGTTTTATCGCTTCGTAGGCTTCCTGGATCTGGCGGAACTTTTCCGCGGCGGCTTTCTGGACTTCTGGGCCCAGCGTGGCGACTTTGTCGGGGTGGTTCTTCATGGCCATGCGTCGGTAGGCTGTCTTCACTTCGTCGTCGGTGGCGGAAGGGGAGATGCCCAGCACGGAATAGGCCGACCCGGTGTCTTTAAAGAACATGGAGATCACCGACGCTGCGTCTGCGGCGCTGATGCCTATGGCGGCCGCAATCGACTCCAGGACGGTCTTTTCGCTCTTGCTGAATTCTCCGTCGGCAATGGCTATCTGGGTGAGGTAGTGGAAGAGCTGCAGGCGCTGGGAGTAGTTCATGTAGCTGGCGATCTGCCGCCCCACGGAGTAGATGTCGATGTTCTGCCGGCCCAGCTCGTCGAGCATACGCATGGCCTCCGGCACGGCCGCATCGCCGAAGTTGCGCCGTACAAAATCCTTGACGTAGTCCAGTTCGGACTGGAGCGTGCGGCCGTCTGCCCTGATCACCGCCGACGACAGCACGAGCAGGCTCACCATGAAGCTGTTGCGCTGCTCCGTGGCGGAGTAGCCCCGGGCGCTCCGGGCCGGGTAGCCGGCTCCGCTGAGCAGCAGTATCCTGTCCAGGTGCCTGTCCACCACGGAGCCAAGGAAGTAGCCGATCAGGCCGCCGATCGGTCCGAACGACGCCCATCCAAGCACTCCGCCTATCCATCTGACCGCGCCCATAGCTTACATCATTGAGACTGACTTTGCCGTGACCGTGAGCGGGTGCCGGGCGGAAATATGCGTGCTGACTTCGTCTTCAGGGGGGAAGAAGACGTTGAAAGCGGAGGAGGTGGGAAAACGGTTGAACCAGGGGTCGTTTTCCATGTAGTACCGTATTCCGGCCACTTCGGGACTGCTTCCGACGGTGCGGTGGTAGGCGGTGATGCGCTGGGCTATGCGGGGGAGGAGCTTGAGCCCCTGCCTGCCGTCCTTGAAGCTGACGATTGCCACCACGTGCCACTTGGGGCGCTGGTCGACCAGGGCCTCCCGCTGGTCTTTGGTGGTGTGGTGGGAGACGCGGATGTGGCGGCCGAAGCGGCTGTTGATGTCGTTCATCATCCGGCGGAAGACCGTGCCGTGCGCAGAGCTGTCCTTGATGCCGTTGAGACGGATGTAATAGTGGATCATCTCATGGATTATGGTGTCTTCCAGCTCGGACTGGGGCAAATCGAAGCGGGTGCTGATGCGGAGCTTGAAATCGTAGTGCTCGGGCGCCCGGAAGGGTTTCTTCCGGGTCTTGAAGGTGCACTGGCCGACATAAGTCGCCGCATTGCTCAACGCCAGGGGTATCTTCGGCAGTTTCCCGCCGAAAATCAAGGAGTTGAACTCATCGAAGCGCGCTTCTATGAATGTGAGGTCGGCTTTCACCTATCTGTTCTTCCTGACTTCGATGATGTCGGATTCCCGGGATGCTTCGATCAGGCTGTCGAGGTAGGCGTTTATGGCCAGGATGCCGTTCCAGAGGTCTTTGGGAGGCCAGGCGTTGTCGGCACTGCAGCTGATCCGGCTTTTCTCGTAGCGGATATACACGTGCCACATGGTGCCGTCCCTGACGTCGAATGGCGGGCGGTATGAGTTCTTGAGCTTGTGGAGCTTGTGCTCGTTGATGAGGGCGGTGAGCTTCTCCGCCGCATCTTCCGGCACGCGGAGTACGGTGAAGTCGGAATTGTGCTTGGCCCAGGTGAGGGTGAGGCCGTTATCCTTGGAGACTTCCAGAAGGTAGTACTCGGCCGGGTACTCACGCATGTTGGACTCCTTGTATTCGTACTCCTTGAAGGCCCCTTCGGGCTTGCGGTTGGCGTCTTCCTTGCCGCATCCAAACAGAGACATAATCATTGTCAGCGCTATAATAAACTTCATTTCTTGTCGGTTTAAAAGGGATTCTGGGGCGGGGCGAAATCGTAGAAGGTCTTGTAGGGGAACCTGCGGGGCGCTCCCGGCTTGTCGGGATAGAAGTCGGGCATCTCGTCCACGCGGGCCTTGAGGGGCGCGAGGCGCTCCTGCAGCTCCGCAGGGGCGTCTTTCCACTGCAGAGGGCTCTTGAACTCCGGATCCGTGCGGTAGTTGTAGATGCGGCCGTCCCAGAAGTAGGCGTAGTCGTCGTCCATGGCGTAACGGGAGGCCTTGGGCGACGGGGTGGTGGGCCAGAGGGGGTTGAAGTGGACGAGCACCAGGTCCTTGCGCACCGGCTCGCGCCCGCAGATTTCGGGGTAGAGGCTCACTCCGTCGAGCTTCCAGTCGGCCGGAATCTCCACGCCGGCTATGTCGGCGATGGTGGGCATGATGTCGGTGAGGTCGACCAGGTGGTCGCTCACGCGCCCGGCGAGGCGGTCGCCCCAGGTGATTATGAGCGGCACGTGGGTGCCGAGGTAGGTGGGCTCACCCTTGCCGCCGCGGTATTCGTGGCCGTCGGAGTGCTTGGAGAGGATGCGGGTGGAGGTGCCGTTGTCGGTGGCGAAGATGAAGACTGTGTTGTCCCAGACGCCGCGGTCCTTTAGTTTCTGCACCATGGCGCCGACCTGCTTGTCGAGGTACTTCACCATGTATTTGAAGTAGGCGGTGTCGGCTCCGGCTGTGAAGCGGCTGTCGTAGCAGTCGTCCCACTGGGCGTCGTCGGGGGTGGTGGTGTGGGGAGTGTGGACCAGCGGCTCTGTGTAGTAGAGCAGGAAGCGTTCGCCGGCGTCAACCTTGCGGTCGATGTAGTCGAAGGCGTAGTCCTGCATGGCGTCGGGGCCGTAGATGGCGAAGTCGTAGCGCTTGCCGTTGTTGTCCCACATGCTGTTGGCGTAACGGTCGGTCTGGCGCGGGCCGCGGCTCTCCATGTACATCTCCACCTGCGAGCAGAACGATTCGTCGAAGCCGGCCTTGGGCAGCATGGCGCGGCTCCGTCCGAGCTGCCATTTGCCCACGATGGCGGTGCCGTAGCCGGCTTGTTTTGCTACCTGGGCAAAGGTGTGCTCGTCTTCGTTCATGTAGCCGAAGGCCACGTAGTTGCGGTCGTTGTAGAGGCCCGTCATCACCTGCACGCGGGAGGGGGAGCTCAGCGGCTGGGCGTTCATGTTGGTGTAGCGTATGCCCTGTGAGGCGAGGGCGTCGATGTTGGGCGTCTCGTATTCTATGCCGCCGTAGCAGCCGAAGCACTCGGCGCCGATGTCGTCGGCGAAGAAGAAGACTATGTTGGGCTTGGCGGGCTGGACTTGGGATGTGCAGCCGGCGAGGGCTGCGAGCCCGCCTATGCCTGCCGTGAGTTTACGTATCATTTTTTCTTGGTTTTGATCACGATTGCGCCGCCGGCGGGTATGGTGCCGAGGATGGCCGCGCTGTCTTTGTCGAGCACGGATATGAGCTGGATGTCGCTGAGCTTGACGCCGCTGATGCTTTTGGCTTCGGCGCCGTCTATCATGATGATGGCTTTGTCGAAGCGGGCGAAGTCGGTCACGTTGTCCTGCAGGAAGGCGTTGGTGTCGTTCTTGTAGCGGCTCACGTCGTCCGCCGTGGGGCCGTAGCCCTTCACGGAAGAGAGCTTCTTGGCTATGGCGGTGTTTTTGGCCTGGGCCTGGGCTTCGGCTTGGGTGCCGGTGTTCTTGAGCTGGTTGTTGGCCTGGTAGCCGGGGCCGCAGCCGGCAGCGAGCATGGTGGCCAGCGCCACGATTGTCAGGAGTCTGTTTCGCATATCGTTTATGTATTTAATCGTTCTCCGGCCGTAAATTTAAAGATTTCGCCCGACTTTATCAAGAGGTGGCGGTCTCCTCGTCATGCCCGACCTGATCGGGAATTCCTTCGGCTGTCATTCTGAGCGTAGCGAAGAATCTCGTAGCGAAGAATCTCCTGGGTGGGACTGTGGTGAAAGGTCGCAGAATCTAAAGACAATGCGCTGAAATAGGCCATATAAGGGAAGTGTTGTGTGGGCTCAATGTCATGGCTAACCAAGGCACCCGATAAAAAACATAAGAGCACGTCCTCCAGGAGGAACCATGCTCTTATTTATGATCCACGGCCGATTCGACGACCGATCACTTGCCAACACAAAGATATAACAATAAATTATATCTCCAAAATAATATTTTTTGTATCGCATAAATACCGCCACTTGATGTAAATGATGCCCTCCGGGTGCGGGAGAGCGTGATTCGCACCCGGGGTGAGGAAAATGCTGCCCTCCGGGTGTAGGAGAGGCTGATTTGCACCCGGGTCGTTCTCCGGCCGTATATTATTTAAGATTTCGCCCGACTTTCACAAGAGCTGGCGGTCTCCTCGTCATGCCCGACCTGATCGGGCATCTCCCCGCCGGGTGGGGAAGGCCCCGAGCCCTGTCATTCTGAGCGCAGCGAAGAATCTCTCCCGGCGACTGAAGGTACAATCCCTGACACCTTCAGCCTTGAAAACCGCCAAAAACAAGGCCGAAGGTACATCTGCCGGCACCTTCGGGCTATGCTGGGGACGCAATCGGGAGAGAATACGGCATAATCCCTCCCGATTCGAGAAAAAAATGTCCGTTTGGGAGGGAGTGAGGTGAAAACGCTCCCGAGAGCCTTCCCATTTGTCATTCTGAGCGCAGCGAAGAATCTCTTTTCCGGCGGTATAGTGTCCCCTGGCTCCACCTTCGCAGCTTCGCTGCTCGTCCCTGATCCGCTGCTTCGCATGCGGAATGGACCCATTCATAGGCCATGGGCGGCCACGTTCCGCCAGGGGACACTATACCTCTAAACAAATCATCTCCAAAACTATCAGTGACATGCCAGTTGGATTGTTAGTCGGCAACTTGTGGCGTATCCGGACAGAAATAAAAAAGGCCGGGCACTTTCGCGCCCGGCCTCGGAAGAGTTATAACTCAATTATTCATTGAGTTGAGATTTAATTGATTACAACGTTCGTGTAAGTAAGAGCCGGATCGGTAACTTCTTGTCTGTGGGTCACTACGTCTCCAATCAGATCGGCATCCACAGGAGGATTCGACAAAGCTACAGGAGTGCCATTGATATTGGCGGAAGAGAGAATTGTGAGAGGCTTGCCGGCTGCGCCAAGAGTATAGTAGGCGGCCATCTCTGTTCCATCGTCTTCAAAGCCTCCGAAAAGGATACCAGCAGTTATACCGCTGCCCGAAATTGAGCCTCCTAAGGTGAAATCCTTTATGGTGTTTTCGCGGTTGGCACGGCCAAAGACCAGACCGGAGAAGAAGTCCCCCTGAGTGTTAGTCGCCGTAATATTGCCGGAGAAATAACCTCCAGTAATGGATGCACTGCCGTAAGCGGCAAAACCAGCGACTTCTGTGCCATCAGCGGCTCCGTTAACAGTGATGTCACCGGTATTAAAGCAATCGGTGAAAGAGCCGAAGAGCGCTCCGTTAATGGCACCGACACGGACCTTGGCAGGAGCATTGACAGTGATATTACCGCTATTGGAGCACCTTGTCAGGTCGTTTCCGGAACTGGAATACACTCCCTGAACTCCTCCAATATAACTGTAAGCACCCGTATAAGTAAAGTTGGATACATCAATACTGCCGGAATTAGAGCAATCTGTAAGATCGGAATCAGTTTCCATGGATCTGGCAAGTACGCCACCGACATACATTATGCTTGGCATATTGCACCCGTCAATTGAAATAGACTTGTCATTGCTGCATCCGGTCATTTTGTTTGAATATCTGAACGCTCCAACAACGCCGCCTATTGCAGACGCATCTGAATCCTTGTCCAGTTTGACAGTGATTTCCCCATGATTTTGACAGTTAGATACTGTTGCCGTATTTGCATCAGCATAAATATAACCAATAACACCCGAAATGAAATTGACGTATTTCACTCCATTAATGTTCTTTCTTGTGACCGACAGATCGGCGTAATTTGTACAATCGGAAGCCGGACCATAACACATACCGACAAGGGCCCCCAGTCTGGTAGTAGCTGCCAAGTCATATACAGTTATTGAAGAACCTGTCTGGGCAGAGCACTCGGAGATTGAGCCTCCTGCACCTAAATATCCGACTATTCCTCCAAAATTCAAAGTTGAACTTGCCTGATTGGTGGTCAAAGTTGTGGCATCAAATGAAAGTGTAATCGTGGCTCCCAGATTGCAATTCTCAACGGGTTTGGTAGTCTGACCGACAATACCACCTATATGGGAAGTTTTGGAAGCATCTGCAATATTCATCGTAGGGGCGAGATTGTCACAGTCGACGAGTCTGGCAAGCGTATAACCAACGATTCCTCCAAAAGTATGACCGGATCCGGCAGTCGCATCAATAGTCGTGTTGATTGTAATGGCGCCGTAATTGTCGCAGTTTTGCACAAGGGTGGTGTTGTCTCCGACCACTCCGAAACATCCTCCGCAATTAGGGACTTTTGTTCCAAAAGACCCGGTTGCAAACTCCGAATCGGTACCTCCGTTTGAGAAATCACCTGTAAGACTCACCGCTCCGCGATTTATGCAGTCCTTTGCAGTAATTGCGGCAGTGCCGCCCAGGCCACCGGCAATTCCGCCGACAGAAGGACGGGCATTAGCCACGGTCATTCTGCTGGTTAATGATACTTCTCCTTCATTGGTGCAAGAATCAAGTGCACACTCACCGACGCCGATGATGCCGCCTAAGTTAAAATATCCACCGGTCGCGCCATTCCAGTTAGCAGAGATTTTTCCGCTGTTGTGGCAGCTCAAGATGGTACCGTAGTTCTTTGTGTACCCGCTCTTTTTAGAAGAAGAGCCAGCATTCAATCCAGTACAGCCAACTATGCCACCGATATATACGTTCCTTAAAACTTTACCAGTTCCTTCTTCCAAGCCGTTAACGGTGATGTTGCCATGGTTTGTACAGTCCTTTACTCGCACATTGGTGGACGGGGCGATGAAGACACCTACTACACCGGCTACATACTGGGTTTTTTTCACGGATCCCATGACGAAATCAGTGTTGATAGCACCATAATTATGGCAATCTTCGACGCGTGAGGAATTTACTTCCATCCTGCCGACTATTCCGGCAAGGGAGCGCTGATCGGTGAGCGTACCGTTAGCCGTAATAGGAGCTCTGTTTGTCACACCTGAGACTGTGCCTCCGGAAAGAAGTTTAGTTACAGGACCGAAATTGCCACTCATAGGCACAGACTCAAAAGCACAGGAAGCGTCAATTGTGAAGTTCTTGACTGTTCCGGTAACGGTAGCAAACATGGAGACGCCCCCATTGCTCGTCCAGTGGCTGATGGTGTGGTGCTGGCCGTCGAAGAGGTTGGCGAAGGAGGCGCGGGTGGTGACGGTCTGGCTGCTGAGGTCGAGGTCGTTTACCACGTAGGCGTCTTTGGCGGTGTCGTCGTCGAGGAAGGCGACGAGTTCGGCGCCGTTCTCGATGACGCAGACTTCAGCGCCCTTGTCGGTGGCGCCGAGGGCGCCGAGCTTGCGGCCCTGGCCGGGAGTGCTGAGGTCGAGGTCGGCGGTGCCGGAGACGAAGCGTCCGGTGCCGGCGGTGATCTGGGATGCGGTCCTGGTGAATACGCGGATGCCGTGGTACACTGCAGGCTTGACTGCGATCCAGTAGCCGGAACCGGCAGATACGTTGGTGGGGTCGCAGGTCACGGATGCGGAGGCGCCGGTCATGGTGGCGGTGGCGTCATCGTTGGTGTGGATGATCACACGTGCGACGTCGTTGCCGGCGTTGACCCTGAGGAAACTGACGGCGCTTGTGAAGTTGAAGTCGGCGCCGTTGTCGGAGGTGGCGGTGGCCACGAGGGTTGCCGGGTCGATGCTCTTGCCGGCCGGAATGGTCTGGACGGCGGGAATTGTGTATTCATCGGCCGAAGCGCCCGCTGCGGAAGCCGGGAATATGCCCTTCACGGGCACGAAACCGGAAGGTACCGGGCCGGTGAACGTGGCAACGTCGGTGTCGGCGCCGCCCGTGAGGCCGAGAACTTCTTTATTGTTGCTGGCGTCATAGACGGCAAGCTGGTCGCCGTCGGCCCATTTCCAGGTGTAGCCGTCGGCATCGTCGATATAGGCTTTGGTGCCGTCGAACCTGGCGGTGATGGTAAGGGTCACCATCTCAGTGACTGCCTGCTCGCCGGGGTTGTCGGCGGGGGTGTCGGGAAGGATTTCAGAAGGCGTGCATGAAACGAGCACGGCTGCGCAGAATGCTGCGAAAATCAGAAGATGCTTTTTCATAAGTCCGTCGTTTAGCTAAGTGAATATTCTTCTTCATTTTCGTCAAAGATGACGTTCGGGGCCGAATTGGGCCCTGAGGTACAGAGGATCGCTTCCAGAGGGAAGCCCATGATCCTACACCACGGGGATGCGTAGTCTAGTGTGCTTAAATGCTTCATAATTAATAAGTTATATTTATACGTTATTAGTCGTTCCAAGGGGCGCCGGCACACGCCGGAGCCTTCGGGCGCGCGGGCCTGAACCACAAAGATAGATAATATTTGTAAAAACTATCCTTTTTTCTGGCAATTTTTGCACAGCCTGATGCCGCCGACGGCGAGGAGGGTCTGGGCGAGAAGGTAGGTGCTCATCACGCCGAAGCCGCTCATGAAGGGGCTGAGGGAGCCGAAGTTGCGCACGGCGATAAGGCTGTCGGAGAAGGTGAAGAGCAGGGCGCCGCACAGGATTATCCACCATGTCGCGCCGCCGAACCTGAGCACGCCGGCCAGGCCGCTGAAAATCAGCATCATGAGTGCCAGGGCGTAGATGCCCATGGGGGCCAGCATGACGCCGTTCACGCCTATGATCAGGGCGAGGGCTGCTGCGGCAGCGATGGCGCCGGCGATGGCCGCAACCCAATGCCAGAGCTTGAGGCCCTTCCAGGATATGCCGCCGAACAGGGACATGTAGAAGATATGGCCGATGAGGAAGAGAACTATTCCTCCGGCGAAGAAGGCGAAGCCCTTGCCTATCAGCATGGTGTCGCCGGCGAAGCCGAAGAGCTGGGCGGTCATCAGAAGGGCGGCCTGCCTGCCTGGCACTATGCCCCGGCACAGAAGATAAGCTAACGTGGTGATGCAGAGAAGCGGCATCAGGGCGGGCTTCACAATACGCTCCAGTTCGCCTTCGCTCAGGCATCCTGCAAGATTGAGCACACAGCACACCGCAAAGAACACGGCGGGAATTATCCAAAGTTTCAGTTTTCTCATAACGAATCCGATTTGTTTACAAAATTATAATTAATTTTACATACTTATGGGATTATTCAATTTTTTCGGCGAAAGCGAGCACCGGGTGTTCAATTACAAGCCAATATACTACGATCCGGAAGAAGAGAAGCGTAAACAGATGTTCGGCGCCGTGGACGGCACGCTCGAGAAGGAAAAGAAGGAGGGTACCTACGTGCCCGGTTCCTACATCAAGGGCTCCCTGCGCGACGGCGCCTACAGCCGCACCCGCACCCACCTGGGCAAGACCCACACCATCATCGGCATCATCAGCCTGCTGCTGATAGTGGCGATCCTGTATTTCATTGCCAAATTCTATTCGATGCTGTAGGATGGGAAAGCTGAAAGTACTCTCCGCCCGGATTTCCAACATGATCGCCGCCGGGGAAGTGGTCCAGAGGCCCGCTTCCGTGGTCAAGGAGCTGATGGAGAACGCCGTGGACGCCGGTGCGACGCAGGTGGACGTGGTCATCACCGATGCCGGCCGCACGCTGGTGCAGGTGATCGACAACGGCTCCGGCATGAGCCCGTCCGACGCCGTGCTCTGTTTCGAGCGCCACGCCACTTCCAAGATAGCGACCGCCGCCGACCTTGAAAACATCCTCACCTACGGCTTCCGCGGGGAGGCGCTGGCAAGCATTGCCGCCGTCGCCCAGGTGACGCTCCGCACGCGCCGCGCCGGCGATGACACGGCGACGCAGGTGACCTTAAGCGGCGAGGAGGCGGTCCGCACATCCTCCGTCTCAGCGCCCGTGGGCTCCAATTTCGCCGTCCGCAACCTGTTCTACAACACCCCCGCGCGCCGCAAGTTCCTGAAGTCGGACAACGTGGAATTCAAGCACATAGTTGAGGAATTCACGCGCATCGCCATACCCCGTCCCGAAATAGGATTCACCCTGTCCCACAACGGCAAGGAGGTCTTCGTGCTCCGCAAGGCGCAGTCCCTGAAGTTCCGCATCCAGGACGTCATAGGGCGCAACGTGGTCGGCGAGGTGGTGGACGTGGTCGCCGACACCTCCATCGTGAAAATCAGCGGATTCGCAGGGCGTCCCGAAAGCGCGCGCAAGGCCCTTGGCAACCAGTTCTTCTTCGTGGGCGGGCGCTATTTCCGCAGCCCCTACCTCCACAAGGCGGTCATGAAAGCCTACGAGGAATTCGTCCCGGACGGCCTCACCCCGTCGTACTTTATCTTCCTGCAGGTGGATCCCCATTCGGTGGACGTGAATATCCACCCCACCAAGACCGAAATCAAGTTCGAAGACGACAACGTCATCTTCCAGGTGCTCTATGCCGCCGTGCGCGAGGCTCTTGGGCGCGGCAGCTTCGGCGCGAGCCTGGATTTCGACTCCGAAGGTGCCGTGGAGTTCCCCAGCAGGGGCCGCGGTTTCGATGAATTCAAGGGCTCGTCCTTCAGCCCGTCGGTGGAGTTCGACCCGACCTTCGATCCCTTCAAACCGGCCGCCGATGAGCCTCCGGTGCAGAGGGACCCCGTGCCTTCCTACGAGCGCGGCGGGCTTTCCGGCCGCAAACCCGACTTCGGCCGGCTCTTCGATTCGGCGCAGGCCGCCACGGAGCTTATGGTCATCCAGGGCCGCTTCATAGTGAAACGGAGCGAATCGGGGCTGATGATAGTGCACATACGCCGTGCCTGGGAGCGCATCCTCTATGAAAGCGCGCTCCGTGCGGTGGCGGAAGGGGAGCACGTCACCCAGACCGCCCTCTTCCCGGTGCAGGTGCGGGTGGGTGTGGAGCAGCGGCTGCTGTTCGACGAGAACGCCCAATTGCTTTCCAGCCTCGGGTTTGACATCACCCCTATCGGCACGGACACGGTGGCGGTGGAGGGCGTGCCCGAGGGCTACAGCTGTGAGCCGGGAAAGGTGGAGCAGATGATAGGGGACCTGGTGCTCATCCTGTCCGACTGCGGCACGGGACTTGAAGCGGTGATGCAGCAGAAGACGGCGTCCAAGTTTGCGATGCTCGGGTCTGTGAACGCCCAGGTGCCGGATTCCCCGCAGGCGGCGCAGCATCTGCTTGACACGCTTTTTGCTTGTGAAAACGCAGAGTTCACCTCCAACGGCCGCAGGATTGTGTCGGTGCTGGGGGCGGACGAGATTGAAAAGAGATTTTAGAGAATGTCATACTACTATCAGGACAACAGCGGCGGCTTCCTGTCCCGCATCCCCAAAGTGACCAAGAACCTGATCCTGGTCAACGTGGTGGTGTTCCTGGCCACGATAATCAATGAGAATTTCATGATAGGCACCTTCGGGCTGTTCTATCCCACGTCTCCGTATTTCCGCTGGTGGCAGGTGGTCACGCACATGTTCATGCACGGCGGCTTCTGGCACATCCTGTTCAATATGTACACCCTGTTCATCTTCGGGGTGGTGGTGGAGCGGATCATCGGGAGCAAGAAGTTCCTGCTGTTCTATTTCATCTGCGGACTGGGCGCCGCGGCGCTTCAGATGGGCACGCAATACATTGAGATGCAAGCGTTTCTGAATTCCGATTCGAAGCTTGCGCTGGAGTCTGTCATTGCCCTGAAGAGCACGCCCACAGTGGGCGCTTCGGGCGCGATCTACGGGGTGCTGATCGGTTACGCCATGCTGTTCCCGCAGTCGAAGCTCACGCTTATTTTCCCGCCCGTGACCTTGAGCGCCAAGTGGATGGTGATCATTTTCGCTGTGATCGAGCTGTTCACCGGGGTGGTCGGGTTTGCCGACGGAGTGGCGCATTTCGCGCACCTCGGCGGCATGCTGATAGGCTGGATCATGATTAAGGTCTGGAGGAAGAGGGGAGTGCTGTTCGATCAGGATACTTTGATATGAAAGAGATAATTGATGAAGCCGTCCGGGTGCTTAAGGCGGGCGGCGTGATCCTGTATCCCACCGACACTGTGTGGGGGCTGGGATGCGATGCCACCAACGCCGAGGCGGTGGCGAAAGTGTTTGCCGTGAAGCGGCGCAGCGAGGCGAAGTCGCTTGTGGTGCTGGCGTGCGACCTGGATATGGTGGCGCTGCACATCAGGGAGATTCCCTCGATTGCGATAGATCTGGTGGAGGTGAACGACGCTCCGATGACTATCGTGTATCCGGGGGCGCAGGGGCTGGCCGCGAATGTGGTGGCGGAAGACGGGTCCGTGGGGATCAGGATTCCGCATCATGAGTTCTGCGAGGCGCTGATCCGCCGTTTCCGCCGGCCGATAGTGTCCACGTCCGCAAATGTGTCGGGGGAGCCTTCGCCGGCTTCGTTCAGCGAGATTTCGCAGGAGATCCGGGATGCGGTGGACTGGTGTGCGCCGCGTAAGTTTGAAGCGGGGGCGACCGGCCGCCCGTCTCAGATCATCAAGCTCGGCCTCCGTGGAGAGGTGGAGATAATCCGTCCGTAGAATGTATATCGGTCTTATTTCGGACACCCACGGGGTGTTTGGGGAGCAGTTCAAGGAGTTCTTTGCGCCGGTGGACGTGATCTGGCATGCGGGGGACTGGGGCGGCGACGTGTCGTTCGCGGAGGAGATTGCGGCGTTTAAGCCTGTGGTGGGAGTCCGGGGCAACTGCGACGGTTCGGGAATACGGTATATGTATCCTGAAACCCAGTTACTTAAGCTGCAGGGCGTCAAGGTGCTGATGATGCATATCGGCGGCTCGCCTGGGCATTATTACCCGGTGGCGAAGGCCCTGATCGAGGAGCATAAGCCGGATGTTTTCATATGCGGGCATTCGCATATCCTGAAAGTGATGAGGGATCCGGACTATGGTCTGCTGTACATTAATCCGGGCGCTGCAGGGCTGCAGGGATGGCAGCTTGTGCGCACCGCGCTGCGGTTTAAAATCGAGAATGGTGAAGTTAAAGATATGGAAGTCTTTGAATTACCAAAATAAAGTGGTACTTTTGCAGGTTAGTTGAATAGTTTAACGTTTTAAAAATTGAAAATCATGAAGAAGGTTATTATTACCATGGCTATTGCAGCTCTGTGCTTCAGCTCATGCTGCTGCAACAATCAGAACAAGAAGGCCGAAGGCGAGGCCGAGAAGACCGAGTGCTGCGACAAGTGCAAGGAAGAAGGCAAAGAGTGCAGTGGTGACTGCAAGGATTGCGCTGAAAAGTGCGAGCAGGCCGCTGAGCAGGCAGCCGAGCAGGTTGTCGAGCAGGTTCAGAACGCTGAGTAAACCTGAGTCACAGCTACCAGTGCAGCCGTCTCCGTCCGGAGGCGGCTTTTTCCTAATGTGACCGGCACCCACCCCCGGCTCAGCGCCAGCTCCGCCTCCTGCGGCGAAAAATCCCCCTCCGGTCCGATCAGGATACAGATGCCGGAGCTTTCCGGGGGTGCCCCTGTACCTCCGGAAAGCACTTCTGCAATCGTGTGCTTGGGGCCGTCGAAGCAGTAGCAGATCATCTTCAGGGCGTCGGAGGGCGCGGAGAGGATGAATTCGCGGACGCTGACGGGGGCGGCGATCAGGGGGATGGCGCCCTTGAGAGATTGCTTGGCGGCGGAGCGGACAAGCCGCTCCAACCTTTCGGTTTTCAGGACTTTACGTTCGGAGCGCTCGCCTATCACGGGCGCAATCACGTCCACCCCGATCTCAGTAGCCTTCTCCACGAACCACTCGAAACGGTCGATATTCTTCGTCGGGCACACGGCCATCGTGAGATGGTACGGGTGCGAGCCGAAGCCGGGCTCGCCGGAGACGATACGTGCCGTGGCCCCCTTCGGGTCGGCGTCCTCGAGGACGCAGCGGTACAGCGTGCCGCGCCCGTCGATCACGGCGATCTCATCGCCCACCCTGTGCCGCAGCACCCGCACGCAGTGCGTGGATTCCTCCTGGTCGAGCCGCACCAGCCCGCCGTCGGTGTTTTCGCTGAAGAATAGTTCCATATCTTCTGCAAATATGGCAAAAAAACGGCAAACTGTAGAAATACCAAGTACCGAAAAATATTTATATTTGCGGAGAAGCACTAACAAACGTATCCCGTTATGAAACGAATCCTCTTCGCTCTCGCGGCGCTGCTCGCCCTGGCCGCCGGCTGCAAAACAGAAGTTGACCCCACCTCCGTTAGGCTCGACCAGCACGAACTCACGATCCACGTGGGAGAGACCATCACGCTGGTGGCCACCATCGCCCCGTCCAACGCCACCAACACGGCAGTGGGCTGGAGCAGCTCCAAGCCCACCGTGGCCGATGTCGACAAGGACGGCAAGGTGACGGCCTTGAGCGAAGGCATGACGAGCATCACCGTGGCCACCCGCGCCGGCGGCCTCACCGACGCCTGCATCGTCACGGTGGCGAGCAAGCCCGTCCCGGTCATCGGCGTCAAGCTGGACAAGATGGAGATAGAGATAACGGAGGGCGACACCTACGGCCTCACCGTCACCGTGGAGCCGGCGAACGCTACCAACCAGGCCGTGACCTTTTCCAGCAGCAATTACGAGGTGGCGAGCGTGGACAACCTCGGCTACGTCCACGCCCACAAGGCCGGCAAGACCACCGTCACCGTGAAGACGGAGGACGGCGGCTTCACTGCAAGTTGCGAGGTGTCGGTCGTCATCAAAACGATCCCCGTCTCGGGCGTCTGGGTGCAGCCTGACGAGTTGACGCTGGAGAAAGGACAGACCGCCACACTCCAGTGGTACGTCGATCCCGAGACCGCCACCGACCGCTCCGTCAAGTTCACCAGCAGCGACGCCAAGGTCGCCACCGTTTCCGCCGATGGCGTGGTCACTGCCGTCGATTACGGCACCGCCACAGTCACCATCACAACCAACGACGGAGGCTTTACCGACGAGTGCAAGGTAACGGTAGCTGCTGTGGCCGAAAGTGTTTCCGTGAAGCCGGATACGGTAGAATTAGTTGAAGGCCAGACCGTTCAGCTCAGTGCGAGCGTTTCCCCGAAGGATGCGCTGCAGGATGTCGATTGGGCTTCAGGGGATAACAACATTGCCACGGTCGATGCGGGCGGCCTTGTTACCGCGATAGCTCCCGGTACAGCAAAGATTTACGCTCGTTCAAGGGCATATACGGACAAGCAGGGCTACTGTGAAGTGACGGTCACGGCTGAATATTCGCTCAAAGGCATCAGCCTCACACCCTCCGAACTCGACCTGAAGGTGGGCGAAGCCAGGACTCTTACCGTAATCTATACCCCCGAATACGCTGCCAACAAAACCGTCAGCTGGAAATCAAGCAACGGCGATGTGGCTTCAGTCTCTGCCGAAGGCAAGGTGGTGGCGCTCTCTGAAGGCACTGCCACTATTACTGCCACCTCCGAGGAAGGCGGATTCACCGCAAGCTGCCTGGTAAACGTAAGCAAAACCGAAGGCGCCAAAGTGTACTATACGCTCTGGTCGACCAACACATTGTTCTTGAACGGGACCGAAGACCCGATGACAGGATTCTTCGACATTCGGACTGATACATATAAGTTTAGGTACGATTATCTTGAAGGCATGTGTCACGATGATACGGATATGTATTCGCTTGAGAATTATTACGAATGGGAAAAAGGCGGTACAGACCATTCTGATCCTTATCTTTGCAAGAATCGCAAGCCTCTCCATAAGGTGATCAGAAAGAATGAGCGAGACTCGTTTATTTACATGTCTTGCTGTAACGGTACGGCGGCCATTGTCTATAAAAGAAGCGATATCTCCTTCAGTTATTACATCGTTAAAGTCAATCCGGACGGGACAAACACGACAATGGACATCTCCGGAAACTTCGACAAAACTTTCAACATCCATTGCGCCTCGGCGCCGAATGGAGATGTGCATGTGGTGGCAAGTGTTACCGATTCATTCGGTGATGGATACCTGGCGCATTTAAAATATGCTTCTGACGGCAGTTGCACTCCGACCATGCTGAAAAAAGTGTACTGGGTCGGGGAGTTTTGGCCGGTAGTTGACATCTCCGAAGAAGGAGATGTATTCATCCTGTCCAATGACGCGAATTGTGAAGCTATATTATACAAGAACGGGAAACAGGAATCCGTATTCGAAACGGCGATGGGTGAGGACGGGGTTCATACTCCTCTTGCACTCCGTGCCTCAGGCGGACACGTTTATACAGCGGTCCAGTATGATAGCGACAGTCATAATTACTACGTTGAGCGGTGTGACGGAAATGTTATCAGGACGCTGGATATAGGCGGCCAAAGCACTCGTCAGATAAAGAATCCCATTGAAGTGTCTTCTTCCGGCGATTTTTATCTGGTAGCGACTGGTACCATCTACAAGAATGGCAATACCCTGTACACGGTTGCGGATGGTGATTCATTTACGGGGTTCTGCGTAGTGGAATAGCCCCAGGCACATCCATTACCTGTATCCGGGGTTCTGTGCAAGTCCAGGGGTGGCGTTCATGGCCGCCTGCGGAATGGGAAAGAGATTCAAGTATTCGGGGAAGCTCCGGCCTGCATAGGAGCCTCCCTTCCATTGCCACTGGTAATCAGAGCTGCCTCCGTACTTGCCGAAGCGGATCAGATCCATCCGGCGTCTGCCTTCAAAATAGAATTCACGGGACCACTCGTCGCATATCTCATCAAGCGTATAGATGTCCTTTGTCGCGGCGTTGGCCCTTTTACGGAGATGGTTTATAGCACTGGCGGCGTCTCCGGTGGCGATTCCGCCGCTCTGGCGGGCCGAAGCCTCGGCGAAAGTCAGATAGGCTTCCGCCGCGCGCATCAGGAAGAAGTCGGTATCAGGAAACTGAGCGCTGATGGTACTGTTACCTAATGTTGTGTAGTTATTGTACTTGGCGACAGCAAATCCCGCCTTGAAGTCACCGAGGTCCTCGTTATTGATTCTGCGGCCCCGCGAGTCCATGATTGCGCGGTCATCGCAGGCAGCTTTTGCAAAATCCTTAGGGCCGGCCTCCGGGACATCATCGGAGGGGAACCACTTGGCAACCAGATCAGAACGCGCCCGGTTCCATCCCCAGGCCTCTGTAGTACCATTGGAATCCACCATGTCGGCATCGTGGGAAGAGGCGATCAGGAAAAACGTTGCGCCGGCAATGTTGTGACCCATACCTTTCTCCGGGATGGGGAAAATGGCTTCGTATGCGGCGTCGGTCTCTCCATTGTCGGCCATGAACAGCATCTGGTAGGCACTCCAGGACCCCATCACGGTGGTATTGAGCCTGTAAGGGGAGAACATCACCTGCGCGGCATATTGGGCTGCCTTTCCGTATTGTTGCGAACCTGTATACACTTCGGAATTCAGATAAAGGCGCGCAAGGAGAAGCCACGCAGCGGACTTGTCAACACGGCCGTAATCAGGGTCGGACGAGTTTTTGGCTCGAGCTGGGCTTAAATGAGGCTCTATTTCCAGCAACTCACTCTCAATGAAATAGAACATCTCGGAACGGGAGTACCGGACAGCATTGTCGAGGGTGTCGCCGGTCAGGAAAGGAACATTCCCCCATCCATCCATCAACAGGTAATAATGCAGGGCACGGAGGAATCGCACTTCGGCCGTCATCAATTCATCGTAACTCTGATAATCTTGCAAGTATCTGTTACATAATGAAATACCTTCGTAAAGACGGAAAAAGAACGCGCTTAGCAACGGATGAGATGCATCATAGGCGTTGAAACAGTAATTCACTATACCTTCATCTCCAATTCCACTGACAGCCTCATCCGTAGTCAGTTCGTAGGCATTCCACATCTGGCGGATATATCCGGAAGAAGGATTGTTTCGGGTCATGATATCGTCCTCCGTAAAAATGTCATAGCACGCATGAAACAACTCTCCCGGAATCGTGTCCGTACCCAGATCAGGATGTTTTTCTTCACATGAAGTGAGACCTGCTGCCAGCAGAAAGGCAAGCGTCGTAATGATAGTACCGATAATTCTTTTCATCTCGAATACAAATATGGCAAAAAAACGGCAAACTGTAGAAATTCCGGTACCGGAGGAGTGCAGAATCTGGCTTCCAGGCCAGGAAGTGCACTTTCCACCGGCTTTAATCCTCGCTTAAAGTGCGAAAACCACTCTCAATTGCAGATATTGCCCTTGGCGAGTACCGGAAATGGGTCTGCGTGGTGGAATAGTCAGGGATTACAAGCTTGTAGTCTCTTGGTTTTGGCTTTTCTTTGTGTTAACTTTGTGGAAAACGAAAGGCTATGTCTGATGTTGAAAGAATACAGTTGTTCGAGAACAAAAAGGTTCGGACAGCGTGGGATGAAGAGAAGCAGGAATGGTACTTCTCTATCGTGGACGTTTGCGGTGTATTAACTGATCAGCCCACTCATGAGCGGGCAAGGAATTATTGGAAAGTCCTGAAAAACAGGCTGAAGAAAGAGGGAAGTGAAGTGGTTACAAAATGTAACCGGTTGAAACTGATAGCCGAGGATGGCAAACCAAGAGAAACGGATGTTGCAGACATGGCCGTAATGTTTCGCGTTATTGAATCCATCCCATCCAAGAAAGCCGAGCCCATTAAGATCTGGATGGCACAAGTGGCCGCTGAGCGCATAAACCAGGCTATCGACCCTGAGCGTAGCATTGATCAGGCAGTGGCCGACTATCGCCGATTGGGTTATTCTGAGGCCTGGATTAATCGCAGAATCAAGACCATCGAAATCCGCAAAGGACTAACGGACGAATGGAAGCGGGGCGGAATTACAAAAGAAGTTGACTTTGCTTTCCTGACAGACCTTATGTCTAAGACCTGGAGCGGCCTTACAACAAAGGAATATAAGAAGTACAAAGGCCTGACAAAGGAGAACCTCCGGGATAACATGACAAATATGGAACTGCTGCTGAACGCTCTTGCCGAAGAAACCGCCACAGAAATCAGCAAACAGCGCAACCCGGAAGGTTTGTCAGAGAATGCAGGCGTTGCAAAAGAGGGTGCGGAGGTCGCAAAAGCCACCCGCAAAGAGGTCGAGAAGCGTATCGGCCATAGCGTGGTTTCACCAGAAAAAGCATTAGACTATATCACATCTCCTGAGGAACTCCCATTCCCGGATGAGCAGAAGGGTGAAGAACAATAAACGTTGAAAAGGTCGCATCGCATCGGCCTTTTATTCTTCGTCGCTCCGGGAGATTCTTCGTCGCTCCGGGAGATTCTTCGTCGCTACGGGAGATTCTTCGTCGCTACGCGACTCAGAATGACAGGGTGGGCGCGTTCCCGGTAGCGGAGAAGTGCGGAATCTGGCACCCACCCGTTGCGCTGCCGCATATCGTGCCGTCATACGCGTTTTTTTTCTTAAATTTGCGTAAATTATAAAAGATATGAAGAAATTATTATTGCTTTTCGCTTCTGCCTTCCTGCTATGGGCATGTTCGAAGGATTTTGAGCCTGCAGCACCCGCGCAGGCGGATTGGCTGGAGCGCACAGAGGGTTTCCAGAACAAGTATGACATGGAGCAGATTGTGGTACTGAGCCGTCATAACATCCGCACTCCTCTGGTGGGAAAGGGTTCTGTCCTTTCACGTCTCACCAACCCCTCATACCAATGGTTCCAGTGGCAAGACCCTGCCAGCAACCTCACCGCCAAGGGCGTGCGTCTCGAATCCAGGATGGGCGATTTCTTCCGCGAATGGCTTACGAATGAAGATTTTATCAATCGTTATGAGACCGACCCCGGCTCATACCGCTTTTATGCCAATGCGAAGCAGCGTTGCCAGCTTACCGCCCGCACGTTTGCGGACGCCTTGTTCCCGGGCGCCAATCCGGAGGTTGAAATGAAAGTAAAGTTCGACACAATGGATCCGGTGTTCAACCCGCAAATCACCAAGTTGCCGACAGGCTTCGAAGCTAAGGCACAAAAGGAGATAAGCGCCATCATGGGAGACCTCAACGAAGGCGCAGCCGCCCAGTTTGCCATGATAGAAAAGGTAATCGGCATTAATCACGCCCCCGCTTTTCCGGACACCATGTCCTTTTCCCAGTTTCCTTCCTCAATAGGTTTCAAGGTCAACGCAGAACCGTTCATGACCGGTGGCCTCAAGATGGCCTGTACGGTGTCCGACGCCCTGGTGCTCCAGTATTACGAAGAACCCGACGCCCGCAAGGCCGCTTTCGGGCATGAGCTCAAAGACGTGGACTGGGTGGATATCGCACTGGTCAAAGAACGCTATGGAGACGCCCTCTTCACCGCCCCGTCTGTGGCTGTAAACGTAGCCCATCCGCTTCTGCAGACCATGCTGTCCGAACTTCAGGAGAGCAAACGCTGCTTCTCATTCCTCTGCGGGCACGACTCCAACATCGGCAGCGTGCTTGCCGCGTTGGACACCGAGCCGTACGACCTGCCGCAGACCATAGAAAAGAAGACCCCCATCGGCGCAAAAGTGGTCATTGAGAAGTTCAAGGATAAAGACGGTGCCGAATACGCCGACATTTGGATCGTTTACGCTTCCACAAGCCAGATCCGCAGAGAAAGCAGTTTGTCCTATTCCAATCCGCCGGTTGCTGTGCGCCTGCGCTTGAACGGGTTATCCGAAAACGCCGACGGCCTCTATGCCCTCGCCGACGTGGAGAAGCGCTTCTCCGATGCCATCGCTGCCTACGATTCCCTCTGATAAGGTTTTCAGATACAAATCAGCCATATTATGTCGCTTTTAACAGTGTTCACCTGGGCGGTCGTTGCGCTGTCGTCCAGTTTTATGAGGGCGGAACCCGACTATGAGGCTCCGCTGGAGAACCAGATGCTGATGGGCGCCCTCGTCCAGACCACCGGCGAGACCAACCGCTACTGGCTCAAGGTTGAGGCCGAAGACTACACCGGCTGGGTCACCGAAATGTCCCTCCACATGCTCTCCGACAAAGAAAAGGAAAGCTATCTCGAAGCCCCGAAATGGATATGCGTGACCGAGTACGCCCGCATCCGCAAGGCGCCGTCCGAAGCATCTGCGCCCCTCTGCGACTTCACGATGGGCAACCTGGTGCGCCAGACCGGCGGCAGCAAGGACGGCTGGGTGGAGGTGCTCCTGCCCGACGGCCGCAAGGGCTGGGTGCTTGAGCACCAGGTGATGGACTTCCGGACGTGGGCGGAAAGCCGCTGCGGCGCATCCCCTGCGGCAGCCGGCACTGAAGGCCCCGGCCCCGACCTGTCCTTCTGCAGGCGTGAGCTCACGGGCCTTGCCTGCGGTTTCGCCGGCACCCCGTACATGTGGGGCGGCAACTCCATCAAGCACTTCGACTGCAGCGGGCTGGTGAAATTCTGCTACTTCATGAACGGCATAATCCTCCCCCGCAACGCCCGCCAGCAGATCCACTGCGGCACGCCCCTGAGAGACGACGAATGGGAGCCCGGCGACCTGCTTTTCTTCGGCTCACGCAAACCCCTGAAAGTCACCCACGTAGCCATGTATATCGGCAACGGCAGCATAGTCCATTCCTCCCAGCTCGTTCGCATCAACACCCTGAAGGAATACGGCCGCGAGCCCGTCGGCGCCTGCCGCATCCTCGGCAACGTGGACCGCGACAAAGGCATCATCTCCATACTCAAGAGTCCTTACTATTTCAAACAAGACTGACATGGCGGCTAAAAGCAAAAGCGTCTGGTACTGCACCAGTTGCGGCAACGAGAGCCCGAAATGGATGGGGCGCTGCCCTGCCTGCGGCGAATGGAACACAATGGTAGAGGCTCCCGCGGAAGCGAAGAAGGCCGGCGGGAGCGCATCCGCCAGAAGCGGCGCCGAAGCCCGCAAGCCCCGCAAACTGAGCGACGTGGACTTCTCCGCCGAAGCCCGTAAGGCCCTCGGCATAGCCGAACTCGACCGGCTGCTGGGCGGCGGCATGGTGAACGGCTCCCTCATCCTCATCGGCGGCGAGCCCGGCATCGGCAAGTCCACACTGAGCCTGCAGATTCCCCTTGGCTGCCCTTCGCTGAAGACGCTCTACGTGACCGGTGAAGAAAGCGAGAAACAGGTGAAAATGAGGGCGTTGCGCCTCGCCCCCGACGGCATCCCCGACGACTGCCTGATCTTCTGCGAGACGCGGATCGAAGACGTTATCGAACAGGCCCGCGCCCTGCAGCCCGACCTTATGATAGTGGATTCGGTGCAGACCATGTACACCGACGCCCTCGAGAGCACGCCCGGCTCCGTGAGCCAGATCAAGGAAGTGGCCGCCATGCTGCTGCGTTTCGCCAAAGACAGCGGCGTGCCGGTGATCCTGATCGGTCACATCACCAAAGACGGCTACATCGCCGGTCCCAAGGTGCTGGAGCACATCGTCGACGTGGTGCTGCAGTTCGAAGGCGACAACAAAGGCTCCTACCGCATACTCCGCAGCATCAAGAACCGCTTCGGCAGCACCTCCGAGCTCGCCGTGTTCGAAATGACCGGCAGCGGCCTGCGGGAGGTGCCGAATCCGTCGGAAATGCTGATTCCGATGCATGAGGAGGGCCTCAGCGGCACCGCCATCGCCGCGATGCTGGACGGCACGCGCCCGCTGCTCTTCGAGGTGCAGGCGCTGGTCTCGTCCGCCGCCTACGGCACCGCCCAGCGCTCCGCCACCGGCTTCGACGTGCGCCGCCTCAACATGCTGCTCGCGGTGCTGGAGAAGCGCGCCGGCTTCCACCTGAGCGCCAAGGACGTGTTCCTCAACATGGCCGGGGGGCTCAAGGTCAGCGACCCCGCGTGCGACCTTGCCGTGATCTGCGCCGTGCTTTCGTCCAACTTCGACTATCCGCTGCCGCTGAACTGCTGCTTCGCCGGGGAAGTGGGCCTGAGCGGGGAAATCCGCCCCGTTGCCCAGAGCGACCGCCGCATCAGTGAGGCCGCCCGTCTGGGTTTCAAGAAGATATTCATCAGCTCCTACAGCAGCATCGACGGCAAAACCCCCTCAGGCATACGGGTCGTCAAGGTCGCGGACGTGCCGGAGCTCGTGAAGGCGCTGTTCAGATGACCAGGATGTGGTGGTTGCCCAGAGGGGTGCGGAGGAAGTAGCGCTTAAGGTCTGAGGCCGAGTGGCAGGACGGGCTCACAAGCACCTGGGTGCGGCAGAGATTGTCCTCGTAGCTGTTGGCATACAGTTCCACCTCTTCGTCGATGCAGTTCAGCATGTCGGCGCTTATCTTGTAGATGCGGGCCTTGCCAGTGGGCAGCTCGCCGTGGATCGCGACGCCGATGCCGGATTCGAAATGGGTGTCGTAGCGGTAGTCGGTGACCATGTTGAGCGGCACGGTGCAGTGGGCAAACAGGAAGCTGCCCCCTGAAATCCGCGAAAGGTTCACCTGGAAGCCCGATTTTCCGTAATGCTGGCGCACCACGGCCATCGACAGCATGGCCGGGATGTCACCTTCGCAGGCCGCCACGAAGCCCTCTGCGTTGAGCATCGCGAGGGCAAGGCAACCGGTGTTGCCAAGGGCCGTGAGCATATCGAAGCAGCGGAGGGTGAGACCGTCCAGCCTATAGTCCGTAATTATCTGGCGCAGAGCGCGGTAGATGGCCTGCGAGCCGCTGAAGTCGGCGTCGCTTATCGGCCGGCCGTACTTCGGCTCGTTCACTGGTTTGAGAGCCACGGCTCCGCTGGCTTCACCCTTGCCGGCCTTGACCATGGCGACTAGTTCTTCAATGGGTATATCCACTATTTCGGCCCCGAGCATGTCGCGGACCTGCTCGTAATCCACGGCGCTGCTGATGAGCCAGTCCGACGGATGGCCCACCACGCCGTAGCGCTTGCCTTCCAGTACGCCAAGGTCGGCGAAAGGCTGGATAAGCGGAGAGACCACACGCGAACGCCTGGGATAGTAGCGGTTCAGTTCCGAAGCTATATGCTCGATGGAGCCGTGGATAATCTCCCCGTCCATACCCTGGGCGCGCAGCCACGCAAGGATCTCCATGGACGCGGCGAGCGAATTGCTCTGGCCGCTCGTGAGGAGCCGCACGCGCGCCCCCTCGTGCCCCTGGAACACCTCCTTGAAGATGGCCTCCGTCCCGCCCGTGCGGACGTAGATTATATCGCCCACGGCGCCGTAGTCGGAAAAATCCGTTTCACGATAGTCGAAAGTCTGCCCCACAGCAGCCTCTATATCTTTGATAAACTGCTCGTTATGGGCATTCTTGGCAAGCTCGCCATGCAGGTCGGAAGTCAGGGTGAATAGTCTCATACCACAAATATA
>JAFZVQ010000004.1 GCA_017617715.1 Bacteroidales bacterium
AATCGCCGGACGATGTGTTGCAAGAGACGTCGAATACAGCACTGCGTGCGTCTTCGTTTATGCCCATATGCTCCGTGGGCGCGAGCGTGACGCCGGTGATTCCCTTGTCGGGCAGAACCGACTGTATCAGGGCGAGAAGAATGTCTTCGTTGCCGGGCGTTCCGAAAATCTGTTTAAACACCCAGTTGCGGCGAAGGTCGATAAACGTTCCGACTTTTGGGGATGAAGCTTCCATGTTTAAGTTGGTCGGGGAGTTTTACGCTCCCGGACCAGTTCTCGGGTAGCGGCTCCCTGCATTGCAAAGATGGGCAGAAAATCTGGCCCGGCAGCTACGTTGATGCAGGCAAGAGCAAAGTTTTGCTGATTTTTATAAAAGTATGCTGAAGTCTAAAGAATCTTGAATACGATTCTTTAAAAGAAAGATTCTTTTTTCTATCGTCTGTTGCAGATTTCGCCCGCGTCGAGTACCGAAACCCTTACGGGACGGGGTCGTAGCCGGAGCCGCCCCAGGGGTGGCAGCGGAGGATGCGCTTGAGGGAGAGCCAGCCGCCCTTGAGAGGGCCGTACTTCCGGAAGGCCTCAAGGGCGTACTGGGAGCAGGTGGGGGTGAAGCGGCAGCTCGGGGGCGTGAACGGCGAGATGCAGAGCCTGTAGAAATGGATCAGCAGGATGAAGGGCGCGGCGAGCACCCGCTTGATGATCTGCCCGGCCGTCATTGCGCCGAAAGCTTTCTCAGCAGCGAGCCGAGCTCTTCGAAAATCACCACGAAATCCACCACCTCCGCAGCCGAGTACACAAACAGCAGGTCGTGGCCGGGCTCCAGAAGCTCTTTCTGGAGACGGTAGGACTCCCGCATCCTGCGCTTAAGCAGGTTACGCTTCACGGCCCTCTTGAAGTGGCGCTTCGGCACGGAAACCATTATCCTGTTTATCTCCAGGCCATTCCCCGACAGGCAACAACATCGCAGGTGGGCCGTCTGGCTCCACCTGCCGCTGCCGGTCAGACGCGCAATGGCCGTCCTTCCGGACAATCTTTCCTCTTTGGGAAGGGTTGCCGCCATCACAATTATTTTGACTGCTCCAGAAAGACGTCGATGGCTTTCGAAGCCGACGTGATGTCGGTGTGGGGACCGCCTGTCACGGCCACTTTCAGGCCGGCCTCGGCGAGGGCCTTGGCTATGCTGCGGCCGTAGGCGATAATTGCAAGCCCGCCCTGCTGGAATTCAGGGAAGCTGGCATAGAGCGACTTAAGGTCGGCGGGATTGTAGAGCACGAGGGCGCCGTAGTCGGCAAGGTTGAGCCCCGTGAGGTCCTGGGGCACGGACTTCACCATCACCGACACCGTGAAATCCAGGCCGGCGGCCTCGAAGAGGGCGCTGACGGTGCTGTTGTTGGACTCGGCGGAAGTGGTGATGAGGAATTTCTCCCCCTTGTGCTTGGTGCCGATAAGGGCCACGATCGACTGGGGCGTGCCGTCGCCGAAGAAAATCTTGCGCTTGCGGTACACCACATGCTTCTGGAGATACAGGGCCACGAGCTCGGTCGTGCAGAAATATTTCATCGTCTCGGGCACCTTGAAACGCATCTCCTCGCAGAGCTTGAAGTAGGCGTCGATGGCGTGCCGGGAAGAAAAGACTATTGCCGTGTAGTCGGGAAGATTTATACGCTGGCTGCGGAATTCCTTTGCGGACAGAGCTTCTATCAAAAAGAAAGGATGGAACTCGAACGCCGCCCCGTATTTCTCTTCTAACGCATTGTAGGCGTTGAGGTTTGATGGTTCCTTCTGTGATATAAGTATCTTCATAAAGTGCTCACGAAAATCAATATGCCAACAGGCAAAATTTCGAGGGCGCAAAGATACAAAATTGTTGCCAAACTACCATACCGAGATGATAAAATTTGACTTGTACGGCGAAGGTGCAAAAGGTAAAACAAACCGCATTCGGCCAGCAACACGCCCCTGACCGCAGTAGACGGCACTTTTAGCGCCATCAGCAGGAGCGCGCTCACGAGCATGACCACCGAAAGAAGTATTAAGTAATTGAAAATGACGTGCCTGAGAGTCAAAGCCAATTCGTTGGTGCGGCTCCTCAACGGCGTGCAAAGATAGAAAATCCAGCGAACGAAAAGCACGGCTAACACAATTCCCACACTGACCACCAGCGACCACTCAGGATCCACGGGGGCCATGAATGTGGCGTTGAAAAGACGGAAGCGGTTTGCCAGTATCGCTATCGCCAGCACGGACGGCAGGGTGATGGTGTTGCGCATTCGGGCCACGCTCACGCTGTGCTCCACCTCCACGTTCCCCTTCCAGCGCGACAGGCAGCGCAGCAGCTGCGGGAAAATGCGGATAAGGTCGGAAATCTCTATCAGCATCAGCGCCACCACGGCCACCACGGCGATACGGTTCAGGAGGAAATGCCCCCACAGTTGCGCACCGTCGGACGGCAGCAGCGGCGAAGTGGACATCTCCAGAATTCCCTCCCTGAACAGCTCCGGCATACGCTAATTCCCCCTTTTGGCCTTATATCCCATCGAATTCAGCAGGGCGGTCACTTTATCACGCAGGTCGCCCTGGATAGTGATTTCTCCGTCCTTGGCGGTGCCGCCTACCCCGCAGCGGGTCTTCAGCGTCTTCGCAAGGGCGGCCAGGTCGTCCTGACGGCCCACGAAGCCCTCCACCAGCGTGACTTGCTTGCCGGCCCTCTGGCGGCGGTCTATGCGCACTATGAGCCGCTGGCTGGCCGGCGGCAGCGTCTCCTGCTCCTGCTCAGCCTCCGTCTCATACTGAAAGTCCGGATTGGTGGAATAGACCACGCCCAGACGGGATTTCCAATCGTTCTCTGCCATAACTACTTACGTATTAAAGACACGACCACCGACCCGAGGACCAGCAGTATCAGCAATATCGAGCAGGCCCGGGACACCGCCTCGCCGCGCGCGTAGGACGCCGGCTCGAAGTTCATCACCAGGCGGTGGCTGCCGGCGGGCAGGTCGATGCAGCGCAGCAGCTTTCCGGCCACGGCGCCCTGCTCGTCAGCCCCACCTTCATAAAGGGCCACGGGCAGCTCTGTGCCGTCTTCCAGACGCGCCACCCAGCCTGCCGGATAATACACCTCGCTGAACACGGCCCTGCCGCCAAGCTCCGAATCGAAAGCGTACTCCAGGCGGTCCGGGGCATAAGATTCCAGTTCCACGGCACCGGCGCCCGACTCGAACCAGGCGTTGCCCCTGGCATACGGGTAGCGCAGCGGCGCATTCTCCTCTCCCACAATGATATAGCGGCAGTTCAGCGACGAGAGGCTCTCCAGGTACGGCAGCGCCTCCTCCGCCTCGGCCACGGTGGCCGCTCCCGAGATGGCCTTCGTCAGCGCCGAGAGGTCTTTGTTGATACGGGCGTCGATGTATTCCTGGTAACGTTGGAGCTTCGCCGGCGAGTAGCCGCCGATATTCTTGTGCCAGTAGGAGGGATGCGAATCGTTGAACACGTTGACGGTCAGGTCCAGCACCCTGTAGGACGGATCCTTGTCGGCCAGTATCATCTTATCCACCGGACGCTGGTCGAACTGGCTCTTGAAAGCCTTCGGCGTCACGAAGTCGTCCGGACCGAGGTAGCGCTTGCCCACGATGAACAAATCTACCAATACAAGCACACAGACAAGCGACGCCGCAATGGTCCTACGTGGAGACGGCAAGGCGCCACCGGTGCCCCAAAGGAGTAGCGTTGCGGCCGCTGCGACAAGCAGCAGCGAACGGAACGTGTCTCCCCAGAGAAGCGCGTGACGGTCGGCGGCGAGGGCATCCACGAGGATGTCGGGCTGGCCGGCGTCGGACGCCCCGGTGAACGCCCCGAAAGCGCTCTGGGCAAGCGCCAGGAGCAGCATCAGGCCCAGCGTCACCCCGCCAGCTGAAAGCACCTGCCGCTTCAGCGTCTTCCCGTCCGTGCCGCCCTTCACGATGCCGTCGAGCATCAGGAAGCCGAGCACCGGGAGCGTGAACTGCAGCACCACGAGGGCCATCGAGACCGTGCGGAACTTATTGTACAGCGGCGCTATTGCGAAGAACAGCTTTGTGAACCACAGGAAATGGCTGCCGAGCGAGAGCAGCACCGCCAGCAGCGACGCCGCCACGGCCCACCATTTCTCGCGCCCCTTCCAGTAAAGCAGGCCCAGGATGAACAGGAACACGGTCACGGCACCCATGTACATAGGTCCCGCCGTGAACGGCTGCGGGCCCCAGTAGGTCGGAAGGTGCTTGCGTACCTGCTGCAGGTTGGGCTGCCCGGCCCGCTTCAGAAGCTGCACCGTCTCCGAATTCATCGACAGCGGGCCCGCCGACGCGCCGCCGTTGTAGTTGGGTATCAACATGTTGGGCAGCTCCTCCCAGCCGTACGACCACGCCGTGGCGTAGGCTATGTCGAGGCCCTTCGATGCCTTGCCTTCGCCTTCGGAAGAAGACGCGCCGCCACGCATCGAATAGGGGGTGTATTCCCATGTGGGGAGCAGCTTTATGGCGTTGGTGCCTATGCCGGCGAAGCCAAGCGCCAGCAGCAGCGCGGAGGCCACCCAAAAGCCCTTCAGGGACTGCTTGCGGCGCAGGAGGGAGATGAAGAGCACCACCACGTAGAGGAGTATCATCAGCGCCAGGTAGTATGAAATCTGGGGATGGTTGGCCTTGATCTGGAACGACAGCGCCAGCCCGAACAACGCCGCCCCGAGAGCAACCCTTGCCGTGCGCTGTAACCCATTAGCACTCAACGTCTTACCGAAAGCCGTTTGCCCGTTTTCGCCCAATCGACTTTGCGCATCTGGTTGACCGTCAAGGGGTTGCGTCGCACGGCGATATGTGTAGATCAGCGCCGCAAGCACCCACGGCAGGAACGCCAGAGCCTGCATCTTGGTGTTGTGCCCCACCTGTATAATCTGGATGTTGTAGGCGCAGAAGGTCACGGCCACCGCGCCACCGGCCGCCACCAGCGGACTGATGCCCAGCGAAAGCATAAGCAGGAAGGCGCCCAGCAGGGAAATGAATAGATAGGTGGCGGGGCGCTTGCCCGTCAGGAGCAGGTCGTAGAGCTTCTGCGTCCAGTCTCCCTTGGTGGAGCTTTGGATGGAAGTGGTGGGCATGCCGCTGAACATGGCCCCGGTCCAGGCGGCGGGGGCGTCGGGGTGGGCCTTATCCCATTCCAGCTTTTCGTGGCTCATGCCCTGCCAGCCGGAGATATCGCTCTGGTTCACTATCTTGCCGCTCAGCAGCTCGGGCACGAAGGCATACGACAGCACCAGGAAACCCAGCACTATGCCCAGACATATCAGGAGATTCTTCTTCATACGCTTATCCAATAAACTGTTCCGCCCACTCGCGGTCCACACGGACCAGGCCGCGCAGGCCGGCGGTTATCGAAGGATTGCGGCCCACTATGGCGCAGCAGTCCTCGTACACGTTGAAACCCACCGCCAGCATCTGCATCTCCCCTTTTTCGGGGTACGTGAAAATAATGTCGTGGTCGGCGCCGTCGATACGCAGGAACTTGAGCTCCACGTCCTTGCCCAGCTCCTGCCGCGTGACGAACTTGCAGAACTCCAGCGGCACATCGTCCAGCCCGGCGTCGAACACCTTCACCTTTTCCATCAGGCTGCCCGCGTCCGCCACGAGCCGCCCCTGCACTCCTTCCAACCCCTCGACGTCCAGTTTCTGGCCGGAAAGGCACACCAGAAGATGCTCGTCCTTGTAGACCATGGGGTAGCTAAGAAGCTCGCGCCGGCCGCATTCCGGGCACTCCCGCACGAAGAGCGAACCGTTCTTGACGGCCTCTTTCAGCTCAGGGTCGGCGGCGCCGTCCACCAGTCTCCATGCCTCGACCTCATAGGCGGCCCCGCAGCGGGAGCAGCGCACTTGTATGGATGTTTTCACTGAACTCATAATATTCCTGCAAGCTTTTCGGTCAGGGCGAGGCGGGAATAGGCGGACACGTCCCCTTCGTTGGGGCCGTCCTCGCCCGAAAGATGCCGCTCCCAGGCGCTCTCGATGAAGTTACGCACCGGCTCCACCCTTTCCCAGCCGTACATCGCCCCGGCCCCGGCGTCGTTGAGCACCTGCGCCGCCGCGCTGCCCTCTTGGCCTATGCCCAGCACCGGCCGGCGGGCCGCAAGATACTCGAATATCTTGCCCGGCAGCGCCTTGGCGTACTCGGGCTCGTCGCGCAGGGGGAGCAGCAGCACGTTGGCGCCCTGCTGCAGCTCCGTGGTCTCCCGGTGGGGAAGGTACCCCAGATTCTCGACGTTCCCGGAAAGGCCCCTTACGTTAAGGGCTTCCAGTATCTCGGTGTCGGTCTTGCCGGCGAGGCGTATCCTGAGCTGACTCTTGAAGGTGCGGTCTTCGGCGCATTTGCGGGCCAGCACGTCCCAGAGACGCAGCGGGTTGCCGTCGGAGGCGAACAGGCCGGTGTGCACGAGGGTGAAACTGCCGGCCGGCAGCACGGGCGGCACGGCGGCGAAGTCGTCTTCGTCGAAGCCGTTGGTGAGCAGGTGGACAGGGGTGGCCGTGCGGGCCTGGAAGTCGGCGCGCACGGGCGCGGACACCGCAATCACGGCATCGGCCGTGTCCAGCACCCGCTGCTCCATGCGCCTGTGCTTTGCGGCCGTCCAGGGCAGGAGACCCATGTGCTTGAAGTAGTGCATCTCCGTCCACGGGTCGCGGAAATCGGCGATCCAGCGCACTCCGGTGCGCCGTTTCAGCTTCATGCCGATAAGGTGCATCGAATGGGGCGGGCCGGTGGTGACCACAGCGTCCACCGGATGCTCTTTCAGGTATTTCTTCAGGAAACGGACGGAGGGGCACACCCAGCCGGCGCGGGGGTCGGGCACGAAGAGGTTGCCGCGCAGGAGTATGGCCAGGCGCTGTTTAAAAGATTTCTTCTGCTGGTTCAGAGGGTTCACGCCGGCGCCTTTGTCGGAGGCACCGAAGAACCGGTGGTAGATGGCGTAGGGCTCGCTGATGTGGCGCTTCAGCACCTCCACCCCTTCGGGGATTTCAGCGGCGAGCGTCTCGTCGACGGCCAGCTGTTCCGGGTTTTCAGGGGTGTAGATCACCGGCTCCCAGCCGAAGCGGCGCAGGTACTTGGCGAACTTGACCCAGCGCTGCACGCCGGAGCCGCCGGTCGGGGGCCAGTAGTATGTGACTATCAGTACTTTCTTCATCTTTTACTGAATTCGATGTTCGCCTTGACCGTGTCCCAGTCGTAATAAGGGCCGCTCACGCTTTCCAGGCCGCACAACCTGCGCTCCTGCTCCTGATACAGGAACTTCACCAGCACGTGCCCCTTCTTGTTGCGGTAGAATATCATCTGCAGGTTGGAGCCCATGCAAAGGTCCCTGGACCGCCAGTAATACTTGTCCACCTCGTCGAATGTCGCCCTGCTTCCCGGGCCCTCAACGCCCAGGTAGGATACCAGCACCTGGAGGGGGAAATCATGCCCGAAACGCAGGTCGGCGGCATATTCCCCGCCGGCTATGGCCTCGTCGGCCTTGGCCACGATATCGTCCACAATCCTGGTGGCGCTGGCGATGCGGGGCCCTGAATATTCGCTGTTGCCGTATTTGGCGAAAGTGTAATGTCCTTCGTTGGAGAAATAGGCATACAGTAACTCGAAGGGCATTTCCGGCAGGATATAATCATCTATGTCCCAGCATCGGGTGATGGTGCCTGTGTCGTAGAGCCATGAATTGAACTTTGCCACGTCCGGAATCAGCGCGGCTGCGGCAAGGGAGTCGGTGAAGATGCGGCCGAGCACGTAGCAGGTATCTATAGTGAAGTTCCAGTTCCTGTGTTTCACTTTGTACTTCGCCTCGGACATGTCGGGCTTGACGGTGCCGGTGTCGCCTATGTACTTCATGAAACGCTCCCCGGTATCGAAATGCCATCTGGTCCCGGGGCGCTCGGCGGACATGGCCGTGCAGAAGCCGGTCATGCTGATAATGCTGCGCTGCACGGTGCTGGAAATGGCCCGGATGTGCGGACTGCCCCTGAACACGGCAGGAAAGCGTTTCAGCATCCTGCGGGCCATGTCCGCGTGCTCCTCCACCCCGCGCGGGGCCAGGCGGCCGTCCATTCCGCCCCATGCTTCCCGCACAAGCTCGGCTTCTTTCCATATCTTGCGGCCTTTTTCGTTGAGTATGCCCAGGCTGTCCGCCTTCCGGCACACGTCTATGACCCCGGCGAACTGGGAATCGCCCCAGGTGTGACGGCTGCCGTGGCGGGAATAGTGGCTAATATAGAAGGGCTTATAGCCTCTTGGAGCCGGCGTGTCGTGCATGTCGCCGGGGGTGTAGGGCATTAGGTTGCCGCCCGCGCGCATGAGGTCCCCACGCAAGTGGGCCTCAAGCTCCGGCACCATATAGTCCTGGGCGCTGAGCGCTCCGGCGCCCGTCAGCAGGACGGAAAGGCAGATCAGGAATCGTCTCATATCGTCAGTTCTTTTCGGCTCCGACTTCTTCCTTGAGCTTGCGCAGGAGGTCAAAGGCCTGGAGCGGGGTCATGTTGTCGAGGTCGGCCCCCAGCAGCTGCTCGCGCAGGGATGCCAGCGTGGGGTCGTCGAGCAGGAAGAAGGAAAGCTGCACGCTGCCGTCTTCGGCCGTGTTCCTGGAGAGGGCGTCGGCGTTCTTCTCGCGGCGCTCCAGGTCCCTGAGAGTGCGCTCGGCGGAACGCACCACTTCCTGGGGCATGCCGGCGAGCCGGGCCACGTGGATGCCGAAGCTGTGGGCCACGCCGCCGCGCTCGAGCTTGCGGAGGAAGATTATGTCGTGACCCTCCTCCTTCACGGCGATGTGCCAGTTGTGGACGCGGCGGAAGTGGTTCTCCATGTCGTTGAGCTCGTGGTAGTGGGTGGCGAACAGGGTCTTGGCGCCGTGGCCGTGCTCATGGACGTATTCTATGAGGGCGCGGGCGATGGACATGCCGTCGTAGGTGGATGTGCCGCGGCCGATTTCGTCCATTAGCACCAGCGAGCGCTCGGAGAGGTTGTGCATGATCATGGAGGTCTCCAGCATTTCCACCATGAAGGTGGATTCGCCGCGGGAGATGTTGTCGGTGGCGCCGACGCGGGTGAATATCTTGTCGAAAACGCCGATCCTGGCCGATTTTGCGGGCACGAAGGAGCCTGTCTGGGCCATGAGCACTATGAGGGCCGTCTGGCGCAGCAGGGCCGATTTACCGGCCATGTTGGGGCCGGTGAGCACCATTATCTGCTCGCTGCGGCTGTCCATGGAGATGTCGTTGGGCACGTATTCCTCGCCCGGGCCCATCAGCGTCTCGATGACGGGGTGCCGGCCCGCCTTGATGTCGAAGGAGAGCGATTTGTCCATTTCCGGGCGGCAGTAGCCCCGTTCCACGGCCTGCAGGGCGAATCCCTGGAGCACGTCGAGCTGGGAGACCACACGGCAGTTGGCCTGGATGTCCTTGATGCGCTTCTGTATGTCGGCGACGAGGGCCTGGTAGAGGCCGGCTTCGAGCTCGTAGATGGAGCCCTCGGCGGAGAGTATCTTGCGCTCGTAATCCTTGAGCTCTTCGGTGATGTAGCGCTCGGAGGAGACGAGGGTCTGCTTGCGTATCCACTCCGGGGGTACCTGGTCGCGGTAAGTGTTGCGCACCTCGATGTAGTAGCCGAAAACGTTGTTGTAGCCTATCCTGAGGGAGCTGATGCCGGTGCGCTCGGCTTCCCGGCGCTGCATCTCGAGCAGGTAGTCCTTGCCGCCGGAGGATATGTCGCGAAGCTCGTCGAGCTCCTTGCTCACGCCGCGGGCGATCACCTCGCCCTTGCCCAGCTGCGCGGCCGGGTTCTCCGCCATCGTGCCTTCGATGCGCGCGAGGAGGGGGTCGGTGTCCTTGAGGCCTTTGGAGAGCTTGTCGAGGGCGGCGATGCCTGTGTCGGAGATCAGGCCGCGCACGGGGGTCATCTGCTTCAGGGATCGGGCCAGCTGCATGACCTCGCGGGGATTGATCTTGCCTGTGGCGGCCCTGGCGGTGATGCGGTCGAGGTCGCCTATGTCGCCGATGCGGGCGCGAAGGTCCTGCAGGGCCTCTTCGTTGTCGGCGAAGAACTGCACGCAGTCGTAGCGGCCGTTCAGCGCGGCGATGTCCATTATCGGGAGCGAGAGCCACTCGCGGAGGAGGCGGGAGCCCATGGGGGAGGCGCAGCGGTCGAGCACGTCCACGAGGGCGACGCCTTCCCTGCCGGCGTTGCTCTGGAAGATTTCCAGGTTGCGGAAGGTGAAACGGTCCATCCACACGAAGCTGCCTTCGTCGATGCGGCTGAGGCTGCAGATGTTGCGGAGGCCTTCATGGTGGGTCTGCTCAAGGTAGAACACCAGGGCGCCGGCGCTGCACACGGCGAGCGGGTAGCGGTCCACGGCGAAGCCCTTGAGGGAAGCGGTGCCCAGCTGGCGGCAGAGCTTCTCGGTGGCGGCGTCCTGCACGAAGGCCCACTCGTCGAGGGTGCTGATGTAGAAATCGGGGTAGCGCTCCTTGACGCTGCGGAAGATTTCACGCTGGACCACGAGCTCCTTGGGGCGGAAGGAATAGAGGAGGGTGCCTATGTAGTCGAGGCCGCCCTGGGCCACCTTGAAGGTGCCGGTGGAGGCGTCGAGGAAGGCAGCGCCGCACTCCGGTCCGTCGAAGCAGAGGCCGGCGAGCCAGTTGTGCTCCTTGCCTTCGAGCATGGTCTCGCCGAAGGCTATGCCGGGGGTCAGGATTTCGGTGACGCCGCGCTTGACGAGCTTGTTCTGGGCGAGCTTCGGGTCTTCCAGCTGGTCGCAGATGGCCACCTTGAAGCCGGCGCGGACGAGCTTGGGGAGGTAGGTGTCGATGGCGTGGTGCGGGAAGCCGGCCATCGGGGTGTCGCCCTTCTCGCCGTTGTTGCGGCGGGTGAGTACGATGCCCAGGGTCTTGCTGAGCGTCACGGCGTCATCGGAGTAACACTCATAGAAATCGCCCACCCGGTACAGCAGGATGGCCTCGGGGTGCTGTGCTTTGATGGAAAAGTATTGCTTGAGCAGCGGTGTGTCTTCCGATGATTTCGCCATTTTCGTGAATTCTTTCTACAAGAATTCAAATATAGCATTTTTTGCCGAATCCCCCAAAACGTCGTCATTTGCCGCCGGGGCTGCGGGGTGCAAAAGCGGCCGTTCTGCACCCGGGATCTGTGAATGGACACTGTGGGCTGAGGGTGCAGTTGCTCCACCTTCGCTTCGCTCGTCCCTCCCACGGCGCTACGCTTGTGGGCCCCTCCCGTTCATAG
>JAFZVQ010000042.1 GCA_017617715.1 Bacteroidales bacterium
TGGTGGGTACCGCCAAGTACGCGGATGCAGAGGACTTCCTTAGCTCCGCTGTTGTCGGCCACCTGTAAACGTGTTTCCTGCTGTATCATAATTACTTGGCTTTTTCTACGATTTTAACGACTCTCCAGTTCTTTGTCTTGCTGAGAGGACGGGTCTCCATGATGAGGACGGTATCGCCCTCGCCACACTCGTTCTTCTCGTCGTGGGCAACGAACTTCGCGGTGGTCTTTACGAACTTGCCATAAAGGGGATGCATCTCCTTGCGTTCGACGGCGACGATGACGGTTTTGTCCATCTTGGTGCTGACGACCACGCCTTGTCTTTCCTTACGAAGATTTCTTTCCATAGGTATGTTAATTCAATTTGTTTTCTTTCTCGGCCAGGACGGTGATCATGAGAGCGATGTCGTGGCGGGTCTTCTTGAACTTGGAAGTGTCTTCCAACGGAGAAATCGCGTGATTGATTTTCATGGTGTCGAGATTATTCTTCTCGACCTGGATGCGGTCGCGCAGGTCTGCTACAGACATTTCGCGTGCTTCTGCTGCTTTCATTTCTCTTTCTCCTTAAATTATTCTGTGTAATCCCTGCGAACCACGAACTTGGTGGCGATGGGGAGCTTGTTGGCGCCGAGCCTCATGGCTTCCTTGGCGACTGCGAGTGGAACGCCCTCGGCTTCAAAGAGGATGCGACCGGGAGTGATGGGGGCTACCCATGCATACACGTCGCCCTTTCCCTTACCCATACGGGTGTCGAGAGGCTTCTTGGTGATAGGCTTGACCGGGAATACGCGGATCCAGATCTGACCCTCACGGTTCATGTAACGGGAGATTGCCTGACGGGCCGCCTCAATCTGCTGAGCGGTGAGCCAGCAATTCTCCAGGGTCTTGATTCCGAACGAACCGAATGCGAGCTGATTGCCCCTCTGGGCCATGCCCTTCATCACGTTCTTCTGTTCCCTTCTGTACTTTGTACGTTTTGGCTGTAACATCGTGTATTACTTTTAAAAAATATTAAATTTTCATTTAACTCCCTGAAACACAGCGGTTTGGACACTCCACCTACCGATTTTGGGACTGCAAAGATAGTAAAAATTCCTTTCCCCGCAAGGGGTTTTGGTAAAATTTTTGCAACTTTTCGACACGGAACCCGAATAGTCAACTTGCGATTTTACAAGCACTTACGTTTTGAAGTAAAAAAAATATTGTTACCTTTGCGACCACGAAAAAGACAGCGCTCATAATCCTCCTGCTTCTGATGTGCCTCCCCTCCGAGGCGCAACTCTTCAAAAAGCGTAAGGCCGCCTCTTCCGGGACGGCCACGGAGGAACTTGCATCCGGCAAGGACAGGGCTCCCAAACCGCGCACCCCAAAAGGCACCCCGATGTTCTATGAAGTCTTCGACGGAGACACGGTGTACATGGATGTGATCGATCCGGTTTGGGTGTTCCCGAAAGGCCGCAAGGCCGGTAAGGACGACTGGCGCAAGAACTACAAGCTGGTGTACAATTTCAACAAGGTATACCCCTATGCTCTGGCTGGACGGAAGATGATGGCGCAGGTGGACAGCACGCTAGCCGCAGACGTGTCAAAGGCATCACAGCGCAACGCATACACCCACGACGTGATGATGGAACTCTTCCGTCTCTTCGAAAAGGACATACGCAATATGACCGTGAGTCAGGGAATGCTGCTCATGCGCCTCGTGGACCGCGAGTGCGGAATGCCGCCGTACGAGATCGTGCGCAATTACCGCAGCGGCTTCACGGCGGACTTCTGGCAGCTGGTTGCCAAGCTCTTCGGAGCGGACCTCAAGAAACGCTACGAGCCCACCGGGATGGACAAAAAAACCGAGCAGCTGGTGCGAATCTGGGATAGCGGCGCCTGGGACGGCTTCTACTATTCCATCTACTTTGAATATCCGCGCAAGACGGTGATTCCCAGGGAATACCTCACTTCTACCGTGAAGAGCCGGCAGAGTCGTCGCGAAAAGGAAGAGGCCGATGAGAAGGAGGCGTCGATAATGAGGCGCGCGCTGGAGTCTGCACTGGAGGACTAGCCTATTCTACGGCACCTGTCCGGCTGTAGGCCGACAGGTCAGAGGGCTGGCTGGCACGCAAGTGGCTGAATAGCAGTAAAATGCTGGTTTACCTGTCCGGCTGTAGGCCGACAGGTGGCGGCTACTGAATGGAGAAAACGCCGTCCGGCGAAAGGGCCGCAAAGTGCACGCCGCCGTCTATCCAATCTTTCAATACTACCAGACGGGAGCCTGCTACCGGCATATCAACGGCATCATGAAAATGGCCGAAGAGGCAAAGGTCGACGGGAGCGCCGGCAGCTGCCGCCTTCTCGCATTCCGCCTTGCAGTACCGCCAGAGCGGTTCGTCTTCGCCCCGGAACTTGTAGCCGCCGTGCTTGCGGCGGTTACTGTTGCTCCAGTCGGTGCCAAAGCGGTAGGCCAGCCAAGGATGCAGGCCGCTGAACAGCACCTGGCAGACACGGCTGTGGAAGATTCGCAGCATGACGCGATAGCCCCACTTCGCACCGCCGAGGGCGTCTCCATGACCAAGCAGAATGCGCTTGCCGGAGAGCTCTACCGTCTGCGGCTGCCAAAGCACCTGTACGCCCAGCTTCTGCCAGAAGGAATAGAGCCAGATGTCGTGGTTGCCGGGGATGTAGTACACCTTGACGCCGGCGTCGAGCAGATTCGAGATGGCGGCTACCACGCGGACGGCTTCGCGGGGCATGACGTCACGGTATTCGTACCAGAAGTCCCAGATGTCGCCCAGAAGCCAGAGGGCCTCGGTGTCGGGACGATTGATGCTGTGCAGCCACTCAACGAAGCGCGCTTCGCGTTCCGCTGGGCCTTCCGGTCCGGCCTTGAGGCCAAGGTGAATATCCGCTACAAAGTATATCATCCGAGAATGAGTACCAGAATACCTACTGCTGCGCAATAGAGCGCGAACCAGCCGAGATTGGCTTTGCGCACCAGGGCTATCATTACCTTGCATGCGAAGAGTCCGCTGGCGAAAGCTGCTAGGAAGCCCAGCACGAGGGGCAGCACGCCCACTCCGGCGCCGAAGCCTTCTCCACCGACGGCTTTCAGGAGCGACAGCGCCTGTTCGCCAAGTATGGGCACCAGCACCATGAGGAATGAGAACTGGGCCATGTTTTCCTTTTTGACTCCGGTAACGAGACCGGTAGCGATGGTGGCGCCGCTGCGAGAGATGCCGGGAGCTACCGCGACCGCCTGGGCGATGCCGACGGTGAAGGCCTGCAGCCAGGAGATGCCGCCCCGGTGAGTGTTCGGCCGCTTCGGGGCGTAGAACGTTGCGAACAGCAGCAGGGCCGCCGTTATCAGCAGGCAGACGCCTGCCGTGGAAAGAGTCTCGCCGAAGAGGGCTTCGACCTGATCCTTGAAGAAAAAGCCCACCACTGCTACCGGAATCATCGACACGCAGAGCTTTAGGAAGTAGTCGGTCTCGTCGTTATAGCGGAACTGAAAGACTCCCTTGAAGATCTGTACGATTGCGCTCCAGAAAACGATGATGGTGCTGAGCACGGTGGCAAAATGTACCGTGACGGTGAAATCGAGGAATCCGGAGGCGTCGACCCCCAGAAGGGCGCGGGTTATCAGGAGATGACCGCTGCTGCTGACCGGAAGGAATTCCGTCAGGCCCTGCACCAGGCCGAGCAATATAGCTTCCCACCACTCCATGGCTATTTCTCCTTACGCATTATGCCCACCGCGATGACCACGACCCCGGCTACAATGGTGATGGGGGCCGCGACGAGACGGCGGAAGTCGAACATACTCCAGTTGAATACCTGCGGATCTTTGACTCCCCCGCCCGAAAGCAGGATGAAGCCCGCTATCATGACCAGCACGCCGGCGATCATAAGGGTGATGCCACGGCGGCCGACGGCCATCTTATCGCTTTTGTCTTCCATTAGTAGTAAAGTTTATCCTTGTCCATCCCGACCAGACGGCCGACTACGGACCAGGTGGTAATGAGGCAGATGCCGATGCCGACCAGAAGGATGATTCCGGCCACGATAGCCAGTCCTACGGGAGAGAGCAGGCCCGCAAGCTGGGGCACGCTCTTCTGCGCGAACCATATTCCTCCACCAAGCACCGCGATAGTGAACAGCGAGCTCACGAGGCCGAGCACAAAGGAGTCGCGCATGAACGGCTTGCGGATGAAGGCGCGGGATGCACCCACAAGCTGCATGGTGTGCACGGTAAAGCGGCGGGCATAGATGCCCAGGCGCACGGTATTGCCTATGAGTACGAAACTGATGAACAGCAGGAGAAGGATGAACACGCCCAGAATGAGGGAGATCCTGGACAGATTAGCGTTGAGAGAATCCACAAGGGGGACCTGGGATTCAACTTCGTCTACGAGAGGGGAGGCCTTGATGTGCTCCGAGACCATGGCCAGGCTGTCGGCGTTCACGTAGTCTGCCTTGAGGGTGAGCTCCAGGGAAAGGGGCACCGAGGTGCTTTCAAACACGTCCAGGAAGTCCTCTCCCAACATCTCGCGCAGCTCCGCCACGCCTTCTTCGCGGGTGACGAGGCGCACGGACTTGATATAGGGAAGGGAATCCAGTGTGGCCTTGTAGTTTTCCGCCGCGGGCTCGGACACCTCTTCGTGGAGGAGGACCTCCATCTGCATATTCTCCTTGAACCAGCGGGTGATGCTGCGGGCGTTTACGGAGAGAAGGGCGGCCAGGCCGACCAGCAGAAGCACCAGGGCGATGCTTAGGGCGGAGGATACATAGGCCCCCGCCAGACGGCGCTTTACTGTTTTGTCCTTTACTGCCATTTTAACCGTCAAAGTTAACAAATTAACCAAAATTCAAAAAAAATTTCTTATCTTTGTGTTGATGAGTAATATGCCGCAGAAGATTCTGTTTGTGAATTCCGAGATTTTCCCATACCTCCCGGAGAGCCAGCCTGCACTCATCGGCCGCTATCTCCCGCAGGGTATTCAGGAAAGGAAGAAGGAAATCCGCATCTTCATGCCGCGTTTCGGCTGCATAAACGAACGCCGCAACCAGCTGCACGAAGTCATCCGTCTTTCCGGAATGAACATCATCATCTCGGACGTGGACAGGCCCCTCGTAATCAAGGTCGCCTCCATCGCCGCTGCCCGCATCCAGGTGTACTTCATCGACAACGACGATTATTTCCGCCGCAAGGCCGTGTATGCCACCGAGGCCGGCGACTTCTTCCCCGACAACGACGAGCGCGCCATCTTCTTCGCGCGCGGCGTGCTGGAAACGGCCAAGAAGCTCCGCTGGGCGCCAGACGTGATCCACTGCGGCGGCTGGTTCTCGCAGCTGGTTCCGGCATATCTCAAAAAGGCCTATCAGGGAGATCCCATTTTCTCCGGAGCCAAGGTGGTGCTCTCGCTCTACGGCGACACCCCGTCCGCCGGCTTCTCCCCGGCCTTCGCAGACAAGGTTCCCATCGGCGGACTCAGCCGCGAAGACCTCCTTCTCAGCAACGCCCCCACTGGCATAGAACTTGCTAAAACGGCCATCCGGTACTCTGATGGCATTATTCTCGGCGCTCCGGACGTTCCGGAAGAGCTGGTAGCCTTCGCCCGCGAGCTGGGTCTCCCCATCCTCCCGTATAACGCGAAGAGCTACGAAGACAATGCATACATCGACGAGTACAACGCGTTTTATGAGCAGTTGTAAGTTTTTGTCAGTCCTCGCGGCGGCGCTTTTCCTTGCCGCCTGCGTGAAAATAGATCCCGAACTCGGTTCTTCGATGGTGCCCGTAAGCAGCACCTATAAAACCGTTACTCCAGCCGCCATCCCGATTGGAGTAAAGCAGCTCATGGCAGACAGCCTCTCCGGCTTCTCCAACACCCGCATCACCATAGGAGCCATACGTCAGGACGCCGAATTCGGCCTCACGACGCGCTCCAGTGTCGTCTCACTGGTTCCCCTGTTCAACACCAAGCACGACATGGGCACAGACCGCAAGTTCATCAGTATGCACTTCATGGTCGCGCTCGACTCGATATCGGTGGAGAATAAGGCAGAGGCCGGGATATTGCAGAACGTCGGGGTATATGAAGCGGGCCGAAGGGTGGATTTCAAGGCCGACGGCAACTGCAACGCCGTTTTCCCGCACGGAACTGTTCGCGTTTCCGACGGCGTGCCGGTGATCAACGGGAAGGATTCGCTGTCGTTCTGGTTCACCGAAGAGTACGGCAGCAAGTACCTCAAGGCCGACGAATATATGGCCGGAGGCTTCCAAACATATACGGAGAATCTTCCCGGCATCTATCTGGACACCCCTGCACCTGCCGGACAGGGCGGACGCATCAACATCTTCGAGCTCCAGCTGGGATACAACAGCAATACCGGATACATTACCGGTAACTACGCCACGCTGCGGTATTCCGCAGTGTATAATGGCGAAAGGAAAGACACGTCTGTCTTCTTCTATATGGGGGCGACAGGGCTCTATGATCTGGACTCCCTCTCCACGAATTCTGGCACCGGTAGTTTCCCACAATATGCTTTGAATCTCACCGGGCACCAGACCTCGGGGCAGGCCGGGGACGCCGGAGCAGTGGTGCTCGTGGAAGGCGGCGGCGGGCTCAAGCCGGTAGTCAGCGCCGCGGAAATCCGCCAGGCCATGATTAACGAGATCGACTCCCGCGAGGGAGCCGGAGCGCATACCCGGGCCGTGATCAACCGGGCCACGCTCAATTTCCATTATGTCAACGACTTCGCTGGTAGCGGAGACTACGAGTTGCTTTACAAGTTGCCGCAGATCCTCAGTCCAACGTGCCGTCTGCGCTCCTCCGAGTCCGCGGTCACGTTCATGGGGCTCACGGATTCGTCTTCCAGCGAAGAGAATCAGGGCGATCGCGACCTGTCGCTGCTGAGCTTCAACCCTGATATCACATATCACGCCCAGGAGCTTCTGAACATGGATGACTCGGCCGCCGGACTGGTGAACGGCAACTACGACATCTGGCTGCTCATCATGCACAAGGATGTGGTCACCACAACCTCGAGCGGCAACTCGGATCTGAGCGACTACTACCAGTATCTGGCATACCAGAGCTACATGTCGAACATGTACGGAGGCTACGGTGGTTATGGCGGATACGGCTATGGCAGTTATGGCAGTTACGGCTACAGCAACTACTATAACTACGCCATGCTGGCTCAGATGTATGGTGAGTCCACCACAAGCACCAGCACGCAGACCAATCTGGATCGCGACCGTTATTATTGCTGCCGCCTGTATGGGCCCGCCGAAGCCACCGTTTCGCTGCGTCCCACCCTCACTTTCACCTATTCGGTGCCGAATAAGCTGTAGGGCGTCGGCGGAGCTGGTGAGCGGCTGGGGCTGGTGAGCGGCAGAAGCGGGTGGAGCGCAATCCGCTGATTATCAATAGATTAAGCGAAAGACTACTGCAAGTATTGGGGAGCAGTCTTTCGCTTAAATCGTTGTTTTTCAATGATTTACGCTCCACCACTATCCGACATTATTTCTTGCCAAAGAAATTACTATCTTTGCAGCCGGATCGGACCGCCCTCCGGCCCGATTCCACGCCTTGGTGGTGGAATGGTAGACACGAGGGACTTAAAATCCCTTGGCCCGAAAAGGCCGTGCGGGTTCGATTCCCGCCCGAGGCACAACAAGACCTTGTAACTTGCTGATATTTAAGCACTTTACAAGGTCTTGTTTATTTTATCCCCCAAATTTGGTCACCATTTGGTCACCAGTTGGAACCGAGTGATAGACAAATTGGAATTTAACGATTACTCCTGATCCGGTTGCTGGCCGTCATGCGCCTTCCACA